>JANOCA010000064.1:0-2056 GCA_031411915.1 Opitutaceae bacterium | reverse complement strand
CGCGCGATCTTCGGTGAGAAGGCCGCGGACGTGAAGGACACGTCCCTCATCGTCCCGTCCGGCGTCACCGGCATCATCATGGACGTGAAGGTCTCCTCGCGCATCGACAACCAGGAGGAGAAGCTTTCTCCGTCCGACCGTCGTCGCCAGGCGAAGCAGATCCAAGAGGAATACAAGACGCAGATGGACAAGCTGCGCGAAGGTCTCACCGAGGCCCTCTCCAACATCCTCCTCGGCGAGAAGATCCCGCTCGACGTCATCAACGGCGAGTCCGGCGAAATCATCATCCCCGCCAACCGCAAGATCACCAAGACGCTCCTGCGCAAGCTGGCCGCCGTCTCGAAGCACGTGCAGATCGATCCGTCCCCCGTGCGGATCAAGATCATGGAGATCATCGGCTCGTATCAGACCAAGTTTGACGAACTCGAGACCGACCGTGAGCGCAAGATCGGCAGCATCGAGGCCGGCGAAGGCTCGGGCGACGGCTCGATCAAGCAGGTCAAGGTCTACATCGCCACCAAGCAGAAGCTCGAGGTCGGCGACAAGATGGCCGGCCGCCACGGCAACAAGGGCGTCGTCGCCAAGATCGTGCCCGAGGAAGACATGCCGTTCCTCCCGGACGGCACTCCGGTTGAAATCTGCCTCAACCCCCTCGGCGTGCCCTCGCGCATGAACGTCGGACAGGTGCTCGAGACCCATCTCGGCTGGGCTTGCAAAAAGCTCGGCCTGAAGGTCGCGACGCCCGTCTTCGACGGCATCCCCGAGAAGAAGGTCCGCGAATACCTCAAGGAGGCCAAGCTGCCTTCCACGGGCAAGAGCCCGCTCCTCGACGGCCGCACCGGCGAGAAGATCGATCAGGAGGTCGTCGTCGGCTACATCTACATGATGAAGTTGAACCATCTTGTGTCCCACAAGATTCACGCGCGCGCGGTCGGTCCTTACTCGCTCGTCACGCAGCAGCCCTTGGGCGGCAAGGCCCAATACGGCGGCCAGCGCTTCGGCGAAATGGAAGTGTGGGCGCTCGAGGCCTACGGCGCGGCCCACACGCTGCAGGAACTGCTCACCGTCAAGTCCGACGACGTGCAGGGCCGCACCAAGATCTACGAGTCGCTCGTCAAGGGCGACAACACGCTGCAGGCCGGCACGCCCGAATCGTTCAACGTGCTCATCAAGGAAATCCAGTCCCTCGGCCTCGACATCAAACTCCAGAAGCGCGACGCGCTGAGCTACGGTTCCTGACCGTGGCTCCGTCCGCCTTCATCCTTTCACAAAAATTCAGGGAGACACCAAAATGATTCAACCCAACGAGACCGCCGCTGTTGCCCGGACTGAAGCGCGCGATGCGCTTGGCGAAGAGGGCGCCGCATTCGACTGCGTGTCCATCACCGTCGCTTCCCCCGAGACCATTCGCAAATGGTCGAAGGGCGAGGTGAAGAATCCCGAGACGATCAACTACCGCACGTTCAAGCCCGAGCCGGGCGGCCTCTTCTGCCAGAAGATTTTCGGCCCCGTGCGCGACTACGAGTGCGCCTGCGGAAAATACAAGCGCATCAAATACAAGGACGTCATCTGCGACCGCTGCGGCGTCGAGGTGACGATCGCGCGCGTCCGCCGTGAACGCATGGGCCACATCGAGCTCGCCGTGCCGGTGGCTCACATCTGGTTCCTCAAGTCCATGCCGAGCCGCCTCGGCCTGTTGCTTGACATGACCGCGCGCTCGCTTGAGCGCGTGATCTACTACGAGAACTACATGGTCATCGATCCGGGCAAGACCCCGCTCGAGATGAAGCAGTTGCTCACTGACACTGAGTATCGCCAGGCGCTCGACGAATACGGTGACGACTCATTCGTCGCCAAGATGGGCGCCGAGGCGGTCCGCGATGCGCTCGTGAAGACCGACATGGAGGCCACCGTCGCCGAGCTGCAGGAGCAGATGCGCGCGACGAAATCGAAGCAGATCAAAAAGAAGCTCTCTAAGCGCCTCAAGGTCATCCAGGGCTTCATTCACTCGAAGAGCCGACCGGAGTGGATGGTGCTCGAAGTGCTGCCCGTCATC
>JANOCA010000063.1:0-17282 GCA_031411915.1 Opitutaceae bacterium | reverse complement strand
GCGTCATCGAGCTCCACACCGAGGCCGGGTTTGGTCGGGACGCGCACGTAGCCGTTCTCGACCTTGAACGGCTCCTTGATGTAGCCCTCGCCGAGGCTCACCTGCTCCTGGCAGAGGAAATTCGGGATCGACGCCGCGAGCTGCAGCCCGCTCGCGAGCGAGATCGGGCCGAGCGGATTGTGCGGCGCGATCGATGCGTAGTAGGCCTCGGCCATCCCGGCGATGAGGCGCGTCTCCATGATGCCACCCGCATGGCACATGTCGGGCTGGAGGATCGTCGCGGCATGCTTCTCGAGGATCTCGCGGAAGCCCCATTTCGTGAAGATGCGCTCGCCTGTCGCGATTGGCAGATGCGTGCTGCGGGCGATCTCGGCCATGATGTCGACGTTCTGGCACTGCACGGGCTCCTCGATGAAGAAGGGCTGGTAGGGCTCGAGCCCCTTGATCAGCAGCTTGGCGTTGGCCGGGCTGATCGCGCCGTGGAAATCGATTCCGATGTCGGCGTCCTTGCCGCCCGCCTTCTTGAGTTCGGCAAACGTCGCCACCGCCTCCTCGATGAACTGCTGGTTCGCGACGAGGCCGGACTGCACCATGTTCTTGATGCCGGTCTTGAACGCCGTGAAACCCTGCTGCTTCCGTTCCTTCAGGCGCACCGGGTCGTTGCCGACGTGCGCGTAGACGCGCACCTTGTCGCGGGTCGGGCCACCGAGCAGCTCGTAGACGGGGACCCCGAGGAGCTTGCCCTTGATGTCCCACAGCGCCTGGTCGATGCCGCTCAGCACGCTCGTGAGAATCGGCCCGCCGCGGTAGAACGCGTGCCGGTAGATCGCCTGCCAGTGATGCACGACGTGACGCGGGTCCTTGCCGACGAGGTAGGGCTCCAGCTCGGCCACGGCCGCCGCGCACGTCTTCGCACGGCCCTCGAGGATCGGCTCACCGAGGCCGATGACGCCGGCATCGGTGTGGACCTTGAGAAACAGCCAGCGCGGTTTGACGAGGATCGTCTCCAGCTTCGTGATGCGGAGCTTCGGCGGGAAATCCGGCGGCCGGCCCTCGGTGCGCCGTGTCGCCGCGCCGTAGACGGGCGCCGGCGCGCGATCGGCGGCGGACAGCGTGGCGCCCAGGCCGGTGGCCGTGAGAATGCCGAAGGCAGTTTCGAGAAAATCCCGGCGGAAGACGGGACGAGGGGAGGGGGCGGATTTCTTCATGGGGCGCGAAGGGGTTCCGAGGGAGTGAACTGACTCTTCGCAGCATCCAGGCAGCCACGCGGCGGATCGCAACACGTCTGACGGCGTGGCGAGCGACCGGGATCGGAGTGAAGGCGCGGCCGGTCGCCGTCAGCCCTATGCAGGCAATTTCTCCAGCTTCACCAGCCGCCCGTAGGCCACCCACTCGGCGACGAAGATGCTGCCGTCTTGGTCAAAGGCGGCGTCGTGCGGGCAGACGAATTTGCCGGGGGTGAAGTGGTCGCTCGTCTTGGTGCGCAGGGTGCGGACTTCGGTCTTTGTCGTCCAACCGTCGCCGAGATTGGCCAGCGTGTTGTAGTTCTCGTCGATGAGCGTCACGCGCGCATCGAGGTCGGGGATCACGGCGAGCTTGCCGTGCTGATCGAAGTGGCGGGGCGAGCGCACCGGCGTCGGCAGGAAACGGCGGTGCTGCCCGTCGAGCGTGAGGGCTTGGAGGCGGCCAGGCTTTTCGCCCTTGGGATCGTTTTCGCCGACTACGAGCAGCGGCTCCGGGCCGCGGCGATCGACGAACAGGCCGTGCGGGTGCTGCGTGCGGCCGGCCTCCTCGCCGGGGCCGGCAAACGTGCGGACGTAGCGGCCGTCGCGCGTGTAGTGATGGATGAAGTAGGAGCCGTAGCCGTCGGCGAGGTAGACATCGCCGTTGGGCGCGACGGCGACATTCGAGGGGCGGTATTTGAGGTCGGGCTTGTCCTTATACCAATCGGGTTTCGCGACGTGCCAGAGCACGCGGCCGTCGAGGGTCATCTTGAACAGGCCCTGCTGAAGGTCGGTGACGTAGAGGATTTCGCGACCGTCCTCGACGACGAGGTCGAACCCGTGCGCGCCGCCGAAAAATTGATCGCCCCACGAGCGGACGAAATTGCCCTGCGGATCAAACACGACGACGCAGTCCTTGCTGGGCGACTCTTTGCGCGAAGTGTGGAAGACGTGCACGTGCCGGTTGCGGTCCACCACGACGCCGTGGGTGAGGCCCCACTGAATCTGCGGCGGCAGCTTGGCCCAGCGGTCGTTGAACCGATAGCGATGCTGTCCCTCGCCTACGATGACCGGGTCGGGGGCGCGGGCGGCCGAGAGACGCGGCGCGATCGTGAGGGTGGCGAGTGTGGCGAGAAAGTCGCGGCGGTTGGTGGCCATGGCTCGGAGATGGCGTGAGGTCTGAGAAATGTCGAGGGAGCGAGCGGCCGGCTATTGGGTCAACTTGCTGGTTGGCGACGATTGAGGATTTAAATTGTAGGGCCCGAGGCTTGATCGGGCCGTGTCCGTTTGAACGACCCGGCGCGAGCAAGCTCGCGCCCTGCAAGATTCGAACTGACCCTCTACCAGCGGCAGGAGGCGGTTCAAAGCGCGGCGACGGTTTCGAAGCGGACCACGGCGCGCTGCTGCGCGCGCGACTCGGCGAGCGGCACGGCGAACCGCGCCTCCCAATCGTCCATCCCCGCCGGGTCGACGAGCACCTGCGCGATGTCCCACTCGGGATCGGCGGGCTCGTGGAGCCAGTGCGTGTGAGCCGCGGCGCGGCCGGCGGGGTCGAGGCGGAATCGCGTGCGGGCGTCGAAGTAAGGGGCGAAAGACGCCTCGATGCGTTTGGCCTCGGGCGAGAGGGGCGCGCCTTCCGGTGCGCTGCCAGCCTCGCCGATCGCCAGGCGCGACGCCGCGCTTTCCCAATCACGCGCGGTGACATCCTGGAGAAACCCAAAGATCGTCGTGCGCACGAGCCGGCGGAAGGCGGCCTCGTCGCGCGTGATATCGTAGCTGGAGGGGCGCGCGGGTTTATCGCTGGCGCCGGCGTCGTCCGTCGCGACGGCGAGGTCCGGGTTTTTCAGCCGCTCCCATTCCTCGAGCAGGCTGGAGTCGATGCCGCGGATCAGCTCGCGGAAATAATCCTCCATCTCGGCGACCGCCTCGGTCTTGGCGGAGGCGGGGACGGTTTGCGCGAGCACTTTCCAGACTTGCGAGAGATGCCGGAGCAGCAGGCCCTCGACGCGCTGGAGGCCATACTCGCGGATGTAGTCGGCGAAGCTCAGGTAGCGCTCGAACATCTCCCGCGCGATCGACTTGGGGCGGACGTTCTCCTGCTCGACCCACGGATGAGCGGCGGCGAAGGCGTTGAAGGTGTCGTAGAGAAATTCGCGCAGGGGCTTCGGGTGCTCGACCTGCTCCAGCTTTTCCATGCGCTCGGCATACTCGATGCCCGCGGCACGCATCTCCTCCATTTTTTCCGTCTTCAGCTTGGAAACCTGCTGCCGCAGGATCGCATCCGGGTCCTCGACGATGGCCTCGCAGAGCGTGAGCACGTCGAACGGATAGTCGGGCGACTCGCGGTCGAGCTTCGGCAGCGTGTCGATGAGGTAGAGCGAGAGCGCTTGGTGGAGGGAAAAGTCGTCCTGCAGCTCGACGTTGACGCGGAGTTTTTTTGTAGGGCCGCCGCTTCTCGGCGTGCCGCCCCCGAGAGACGGCACGGCGGCGAGCGCCGGCCCTACGGGGACAATCTCCACGATCTTGCGATCGACGAGCGCGCGGAAGAGCTGCCAGGCGCGCTTGCGGTGCGCGCGCTTGCGATGCTCGGTCTCGTGCGAGTCGCGGATGAGGCGCTGCAGCGCGCGGCAGCCATCGCCGTCGCGGCCGAGCACGAGCAGCAGCATGCCGTGCGACACCTCGAAGTGGGATTGCAGCTCCTCGGGTGCCGCGGTGCGCAGGCGCTCGAAGGTCTTCGCGTCCCAGCCGACCGAGCCCTCGGGGGCGCTCTGCTTCACGAGCTTCTTTTTCTTCGTGGGATCGCGCGCGGCCTTTTCCTCGGCGCGCTTGTTCTCGATCATGTGCTCGGGCGCCTGGATGACGACGTAGCCCTTGTCGTCATAGCCCTTGCGGCCGGCACGGCCGGAGATCTGCCGGAAATCGCGCACGCTCAGGATTGCGGCTTTCTTGCCGTCGTATTTCCAGAGCTGCGTGAAGACGACGGTGCGGATGGGGACGTTGATGCCGACGCCGAGGGTGTCGGTGCCGCAGATGATTTTGAGCAGGCCTTTCTGCGCGAGCTGCTCGACGAGGATGCGGTATTTCGGGAGCAGGCCCGCGTGGTGGACACCGATGCCGTGGCGCAGCCAGCGGCGCATCTCCTTGCCGTAGGGACTCGTGAAGCGCGCGCGCTCGAGCTCCGTCTGCAGCGCGGCCTTTTCCTCCTTCGAGCAGACCGTGAGGCTCATCAGCGCCTGCGCGGCCTCGCTCGCCGCGCGCTGTGTGAAATGCACGAGGTAGATCGGTGCGCGCTTGAGCGTGAGCAGCTCCGCGATGCGCTCCGGGAGCGGCACCTCGGAATATTC
Source organism: Opitutaceae bacterium (assembly GCA_031411915.1). Lineage (GTDB taxonomy): Bacteria > Verrucomicrobiota > Verrucomicrobiia > Opitutales > Opitutaceae > ER46. The sequence continues at coordinate 12,715 of JANOCA010000063.1, read as the reverse complement.
GAATTCCAGCGGCACGGGCCGGCGGTCGCTGCGCACGGTGAGGCTCGGAGCGCCGGTGACACGCGTCATCTCCCGCTCAAAAAATTCCGTCGCACCCAGCGTGGCCGACATCAGGAGAAACCGCGCGTGGCGCATCGTCAGCAACGGCACCTGCCACGCGGTGCCGCGGTCGGCGTCGGAGTAGTAGTGAAACTCGTCCATGATCACCGCGCGGATGTCGCTCTCGGCGCCGCGGTGCAGCGCGATGTTGGCGAGGATCTCGGCGGTGCAGCAGAGGACGGGGGCCTGTGGGTTCACGCTGGCGTCGCCGGTCATCATGCCAACGTTCTCGGGCCCGAAGTCGCGGCAGAGCGAGAGGAACTTCTCGTTCACGAGCGCCTTGATCGGGCACGTGTAAACGGAGCGCTCGCCGGCGCAGAGCGCCTTGAAATGAAACGCCGCCGCGACGAGGGATTTGCCGGAGCCGGTGGGGGTGTTGAGGACGACGTTGCGGCCCGCGAACAGCTCGAGAATCGCCTCCTCCTGCTCCGGGTAGAGTTCGAGGCCGCGCGCGGCGATGGCGGCGAGAAAATGATCGAGCACGGCATCCGCGTCCGGGGCACCGCCGCCGGCTGCGCGAAACGGCGCGAGCGGGGCGGTTGGCGTGGCGGATGCCGAAGTCATCCGCTACAAGGGCGCGACCACCACGGCGGAGTCAACCCGTGTGGCGTGGCGCAGGATCCTCAGCGCTGGGGGTCGCCGGGGCGGCCGTCGCGACGTTCCTGGCGCTCCTGGCGTTCGTGGCGCGGCGGTGGGTTGGCCGGCGCCGGTGCTGTCTGGGCTGGTGCGCTCGGCGCAGTGGCCGGAGGCGTGGGTGCGACAGCGGGAGCGGAACGCGGGTGACTGCGATGATTGTGGGTCGGCGCGGCCGCCGGGGCAGGCGCGGCGATCACGGATCCAGCCTGCGGCGCGACCGGTGCGTGCGACCGCCGAGTTTGGTCACGCGACCGGTCGGGAGCCGGATTGGGCGCGGGCGCGGGGGCCTGCACGACCGTGGGCGGGAAGCTGCGCGAGGGTTGGCCGCGCTCGCGGTTTTCGCGCGAACGATCCGGCTTCGCCGTGGGTGGGGGAGGCGGCACGGTCGGGGCGAGGGCCGGCTGCGTGGGTAGCGAGGGAGCCACAACGGCGGGCGTCGAGGGGCGTTCCCTCGTTTGTTCCGGCCGCGGTCGGCGGGAAATCGCGTTGGGGCTCAGTTCGCCGTGACGCGAGTCGAGATCAGTGGGGCGGACCGATCGCGTGGGCGGGCCGGCGCGGCGCTCGATGGGCGCGAAGGGCTGCGGCCTCACGACGGCGACCGCGGCGGCGGGACGAGGCGCGGAGTGGAAACTCGTGCGGACGGTTTGCGGAGAGGGGCGCCAGTGGCGGACATCGGGCGTGCGGACGTAGGCCGCGCCGATGGGCGGGGCGACGACGAGCGGGCGGCGCCAATCGTGATGCGTCCACGGGCGATGGCGGTTGCCGATCCAGATGGTGTGGCGGCGCCAGTCGCATTCGAAGGCCAGCCACGAGCCGACCGCCACGCCCGCGCCGAAGGAGAAGAACGGCCGCGGACTGGCGTAGCCGTAGTAGGGCCGTGACACGAACACGACTTCGGGCTCGTAGTAGGGCACGTAGATCACATCGGGTTGCGCAGGCACGATCCGGATCACGTCAGCCTCGGCGATGACCTGCTGCTGCGGCGTGTCGACGAGCGTGCCGGCGGCGCGGGCTTGGGCGCGGAGGCGCTGCATGGCTTGCATCACCTCAGCGGGCTGCTCGACGAAGGCCTCGCCGACCTGCTTGGTCCACGCGAGATTCTCGTCCATCCATGTGAGCACGGCGGGATAGTTCGTGAGCGACTTCACGCTCTCGTCCCACGCGCGGTGCTCGATCTGCGAGCGGTCGTCGGGATTGTCGCGGACGTGCCGGGCGGCGAGCACGACATCGGCGGGCGCCGTGGTCGCGGGCAAAATAATCGCGATCAGCGCATCCGGATAAAGCGCGACCGGGGCGAGGAGCTTTTCGAGTTCCTCAGGTGAACGGCGGGCGGCCGTGGGCGCGGCGGCAGTCGTGGCGTCCTGCGCGCCGGCCCCCACCACGTTAAGAGCGAGCAGGAGCAGGAAGGCGCAGAGTGTTTTCATGGGGAGGAGGGACCGGCTGACTCTGACGGCCGCGCTCACACGGCTATTCAACTTTCTGTCCGGGGCAAACGCAGCGTGGCGGCAGGCATGGCTTCCTGGAGGGGCTCTGGTAGCCCGCTTCGTGAGAAGCGGGATTCTTTCGACGCGCGATTTGACGGTTGTCCCGCTTCTCACGAAGCGGGCTACGATAACGCAGACGGCTGCTCGGCCCTTAGATCTGCGAATAGGCCGTCGGCACGAGGAAGCGCGCGGTGTTTTTCGAGGTGCTGTCCTTGTATTTCGGGTTGTCCTTCATCTTCACCCAGCGCGGGTCGGGGCCGAACTTGGCCCAGCCGGCGAGGTGTGCCGCAAGGTCTGCACCGCTGGTGAAATAGCGGAGGTGCGGCAGGTTCGGGCCGGCGATACCCTGCCCGAAAAACACCGGCGACATGCCGAGGTCGCGCATGAGCTGCGTCTCGCCCTCGTCAAACATCGCCATCTTGATCAGCGCGGCGCGCTCGCTGTGGCTCTCGTAGTCGCGCATCTCGAAGACCCGGCCTGCCGCGCGCTTCGCCGAGAATGCGGGCAGCTCGATGCGCGGCATGCTGGCAAACGCGCGGTAGAGCCACGTGTCCACGCGCTCGTAGGCCGGAGTGGACTTCGGCACGCCGAGATAGGCGGCGCCGGCGGCCTGCACCGCGGCGTCGGTATTGAGGTCAGCGCTCACGCTGGCGAATGACTCGAGCGAGGCGTGCGGGATGAGCACCCAGAGCGGCGTGTCGGCCTTGGGCTTTGAGGTGCCGGCGCGCTTGTCGACCTCAAGTTCGGTGAACACGCCGGTGTTTTTCACGCCGCGCTTGGCGAGGGCGGGCAGCAGCGCCTTCTCGAGGTAGCCTTCGATGGGAGCGGTCGAGGCGCCGGACTTCAGGCGGTAGGCGCGCAGCTCGTAGTATTCGCGCGCGGCGCCCGCGGGCGCACTGGCGGCTGAGACGCGGCCTGCGGCCGCGAGGGCAGCGGAGGCAGCGAGGGAGGATTTGAGGAAATCGCGACGTGGGAGTTTCATGAGGGAGTAAGGAGGAGATAAACGGTGTTCGCCCCGCCTGACGAGCGTGGTGTCGCGGCGCTGCGAAAAAAGTTATCGCCCGCGCAGCATGGAGAGCCTTCCATCCGCGGCGCGTTTCGCCACGTTTCATCCCTCGCACCCCGCCGTATGCCCGAACCCCTCTCGATTGCCTTCGTCGGCACCGGCATCATGGGCCGCAGCATGGCCGGCCACCTGCAGAAGGCCGGTCACACGCTGCACGTCCACAACCGCTCGCGCGAAAAAGCGCAGGCGCTCGTCGATGCCGGCGCGCATTGGCATCCCACGGCCGGCGGCGCCGCCGCCGCGGCCGATGTCGTGATCACGATGCTCGGTTTCCCGATCGATGTGGAGACGACCTACCTCGGCGCCGGCGGCATCGTCGAGCGCGCCAAGCCGGACACGCTGCTCATTGACATGACGACCTCGAGCCCCGTGCTCGCGCGCACGATCGCCGCCGCTTCCTCCGCACGCGGCCTCGCTTCGCTCGACGCGCCCGTCTCCGGCGGCGACCTCGGCGCGAAGGAGGCGCGCCTCGTGATCATGGTCGGCGGCGAGGCCGAGGCCTTCGCGCGCGCCAAGCCCCTCCTCGAGATCTTGGGCAAGAACATCGCCCTTCTCGGCGCCGCAGGCGCCGGCCAGTATTGCAAGATGGCCAACCAAATCTCCGTCGCCGTCGGCATGGTCGCGTGGGTCGAGGCGCTCGCCTACGCGAAGAAGGCCGGGCTCGATCCCTCGGCCGTCCACGCGAGCATCAGCGGCGGCGCCGCCGGCAGCTGGGCGCTCACCAATCTCGCGCCCCGCGCCCTCGCCGGAAACTTTGCCCCTGGTTTCTCCGTGAAGCACATCATCAAGGACATGAAGATCGCCCTCGAGAGCGCCGCCGAGCTGAAGCTCGACCTCCCCGGCCTCGGCCTCGCGAAGCAGCTCTACGAGCAGGTCGCCGCCAAAGGTTGGGAAGACAACGGCACGCAGGCGCTCTACAAACTCTGCACCTCGCCCTGATGATCGCGAAACGAACGGACAGCCCGGAGCTAAGAGCTGAGAGCAAGAAGCTCGAACCCCTTTCCCCTGCGGCGCGTTTTTCCTGCTCTCAGCCCTAGACTCTCAGCTCTCAGCTTTTCACAACCTCCCATGAAACTCCCCCCTGATTTCCGCAAACGCGTGCTCGCCCGTGAATGGGTGTGCGGCACTTTCCTCAACCTCGGCTCGCCCATGACGGTCGAGATCGCCGGGCTCGCCGGCTTTGACTGGGTGCTCATCGACCATGAGCACGGACCGGGCGGCGAGGACACGCTGCTGCACCAGCTCCATGCCGCTTCCGCCACGCCGACGTTCCCCGTCGTCCGCATCGCGCAGAACGAGACGCCGCGCTTCAAGCGCGTGCTCGATATGGGAGCCTGCGGGGTGATGGTGCCCTACGTGAGCACCGTCGCGGAGACGCGTGCCGCCGTGCAGGCCATGCGCTACCCGCCGCACGGCATCCGTGGCGTGGCAAAGTTCAACCGCGGCGCCGGCTTCGGCGGCGACTTCGAGGACTACTACACGCACGCCAACGAGCGCCTGCTCACCGTGATTCAGATCGAGACCGTCGAGGCCATTAACAACATCGACGCCATCGCGGCCGTCGATGGCGCGGATGTGCTCTTCGTCGGACCCACCGATCTCTCCTACAACATGGGCATCCGCGACCAGCTCGAGAGTGCGCAGTTCAAGGACGCGCTCAAAAAGGTGAGCGACGCCGCCCGCAAACACGGCAAAGCCGCCGGCATCCTCGTGCATGCGCCGCAGCTCGTGCCAATGGTGCGCGAACTCGGCTATACCTTCACCGCCTTCGGCAGCGACGGCGGCGCCGTCCGCTCCGGCCTCCTCGGCCTGCTGGCGACGCTGAAGGGGAAATAAAATCCAGTGCCTCACGCCAAGGTCGCGAAGGGCGCAAAGGAAATGTCCAGCTTTCTGGCCTTTGCGATCTCTGTGCCCTTGGCGTGAGCCATATTCCGCATCGAGAAATTGAGGAACGTCCGTTTTCTTACTGCCATGAAGATTTCCGAGATGCACGTCACGCCGATCGTCCTCGGCGATCCGCCGTTGCTCAATGCCGCTGGGCTGCATGCGCCGTGGTGCCTCCGCACCGTCGTCGAGATTGTCGCCGACAACGGCCTGACCGGCCTCGCCGAGGTGCCCGGCAGCGCCGCAATCAACGCGAAGCTCGAGGCCTCGCGCGCCGTCGCCATCGGCCGCGATCCGCGCAACTGGCACGGGCTGCGCGGCGCGCTGCGCTCGCATTTCGGCACCGAGTCGGCCGCGGCGCGTGGGGACAAGCCGTGGGATCAGCGTGCGCTCGTCCAAGTTGAGAGCGCGCTCGATGTCGCGTGCCTCGATTTGCAGGGCAAGGCCTACGGCGTCCCCGTCGCGCAGCTCCTCGGGGGCGTCGTGCGTGAGCGCGTGCCCTACGCGGCCTACCTTTTCTACAAATACGAGGGCGCCGGCGGCGACCTCGCCTTCGGCACGGATCCGCAAGCCACCGGCTGGGCCGCCGCGCGGCAGAAAGCCGCGCTCGATCCCGCGGGCGTCGTCGCGCAGGCCGAGGCGATGGTGGCCGAGTTCGGCTTCGAATCGATCAAGCTCAAGGGCGGGTGCTTTCCGCCCGAGCAGGAAGTCGCCGCGATGAAGGCCCTTCGCGAGCGCTTCGGCCCCAAGATGCCGCTTCGCCTCGATCCGAATGCGCTCTGGACGGTCGAGACTTCGATCAAGTGGGGCCGCGAGCTCGAGGACGTGCTCGAGTATTTCGAGGACCCGTGCCGCACGCAGGAAGGGATGGCCGCCGTGCGCAAGGCCGTGAAGCTCCCGCTCGCGACCAACATGTGCACGACGTCCTTTGACGATCTGCCCGGCAGCGTGCGCCACGGTTGCGAGGACATCATCCTCACCGATCACCATTTTTGGGGCGGCCTGCACTCGTCGATGGAGCTGGCCGCGCACTGCCGCACCTTTGGCCGCGGTGTCTCGATGCACTCCAACAATCACGCGGGCATCTCCTTCGCCGCGATGACGCATCTCGGCGCCGCGATGCCGAACCTCACCTATGCGCTCGACACGCACTACCCCTGGCAGTGGGAGGAGATCATCACCGGCGGCCGGATCAAAATTGAGGGCGGCTGTGTGACGCTGCCTCCCGGCCCCGGCCTCGGCGTCGAGCTCGACCGCACCGCGCTCGCGAAGGCGCACGCAAATTTCAAGCGCGCCGGCCTCAAGGAGCGCAACGACGAGGTCGAGATGCAGAAGAAAGTCCCCGGCTGGAAATTCGCGCAGACGCGGTGGTGAGCGGTCCGGAGTAGGGCGGGTCTGTGACCCGCCCTTTCGCGCGCTGGATACTGGCCGGAGGGCGGGTCACATACCCGCCCTACTTCAGAAAACGACTTCTCATCTTTTGACGTTGAGCGCGGGCCTCCCCGCCGCGCACCTTTTCCCATGACCTCATTCCCCCAGCGTCTCCTCGGCAAACACGCGCTCGTCACCGGCGGCGGTTCCGGCATAGGGCGCGCGATTTGCGTGCGGCTGGCCGCGGAGGGTTCGCATGTGACCGTGCTCGAGCGCGCCGCGGCGGAGGGCGAGGTCACGGTCGCGGAGATTCGCGCGGCCGGCGGCGCGGCGCGCGTCGTCGCGGCCGATGTTTCCGACACCGAGGCGATGCGCGCGGCCTTTGCCTCGCTCGAGAAACTCGACGTGCTCGTGAACAACGCCGGCATCGCGCACGTGGGCAACGTCACCACCACGACCCCCGCCGACCTCGACCGCATCTACGCCGTGAACGTGAAGGGCGTCTATCACGGCCTGCACTTCGGCGTGCCGCGGCTGCTCGCGGCGGGTGGCGGCGCGATCGTGAACCTCGCGTCGCTCGCCTCGAAGGTCGGCCTCGCGGATCGGTTTGCCTACGGCATGAGCAAGGGCGCGGTGTTCACGATGACGCTCTCCGTCGCGCGCGACTTCGTGGACAAAAGGATCCGCTGCAACTGCGTCTGCCCCGCCCGCGTGCACACGCCGTTTGTCGACGGCTTCATCGCGAAAAATTATCCGGGGAAGGAAAAGGAGATGTTTGCCAAGCTCTCCGCCGCGCAGCCGATCGGCCGCATGGGCGAGCCGCACGAGATTGCGGCGCTGGTGGCGTTCCTGTGTTCGGACGAGGCCGCGTTCATGACCGGTTGCGCCTACGACATCGACGGCGGCGCGACGCTGCTGCGGTGACGTGGTCGTGTTGTAGGCGGGGTGCCCTCACCCCGCGGGATTGTGGCATCGCGGCCAGATGAAGCGGGGTGGGGTCACGTCGCCGACAAAAGGACAAAATCAACGTGCTGCGTTGCTTAGGGCCCGAGCTTGCGCGGTGCCCTGTCGGGCATCTGCGCCGTGCGGCCCTAGCAAGCTCGGGCCCTACGGTGCGGAAGGGCGAGGCTTGGAGTAGGGCGGCGTCTGTGACCCGCCCTTGTCTTTTCTGTCATTGCGAGCCCGCAAAGCGGGGGCGGCAATCCAGCTGGATTGCTTCGTCGCTGCGCTCCTCGCAATGACAGGCAAAAGGCGGGTCAGAGACCCCGCCCTACCTCGGACTAACGCCCTCCACCGGCCTGCTGCAAAAATTGGCGCGACGGCCCGTGGTTCGGATCGATGGCGAGGGCGCGCTGGGCGGCGGCTTGGGCGCCGGGGCGATCGCCGGTTTGCCAGAGAATCGTGGCGCGCGCGTAGGGATAGTCGGCGACGCGGGGCGCGATTTGTTCGGCGCGTTGGAGTGCGGCGGTGGCGTCGGCGGCGCGGTTGGTCTGCGCGAGGAGGAGGCCGAGGTTATACCACGCGCGGTCGTGATTGGGCGCCCGGCGCACGGTCTCGCGGAGGGCGAGCTCGGCATCGGGAAGCTTGCGCGCGCCGGCGAAGGCGAGGGCGGCATTGAAGGAAAACGTGGCGTCGGTCGGCGCGAGCTGCGCGGCGCGCCAGAGCGCGGCGGCGGCCTCGGCGGGTTTTCCGGTCTCGTTGAGGATGAGGCCGAGGGTCTCGTGGATGCCGGGCGAGTTGGGGTCCCACGCGGCGGCTTTGCGCAGGTGCGTCTCGGCCTCGGCGGCGCGGCCGCGGTTGAAAAGGTCCTGGCCCAGGCGCACGCGGCCCGAGGGTTGATCCGCGGAGATGGCGAGGTAGGCGTCGAGTTCGCGGCGCGCGGTCGAATCGGGCGGCAGCTCCGGGGAGAGGGCCCATGCGGCGTCGAGGCGGACGAGCCGCGTCGCGTCGTTGAGCAACGGACGCAGCGCGGCGGCGCCGTCCGGCGTGGCCGCGAGGATCTGCGCCGCGGCCGAGCGCACCATCGGATCGGCGTCGCCGGCCGCCGTGCGCGCGGCTGCGATGACGTTCGGGTGGTTGGCCGCGTAGGGACGCGCGAGGAGGAGGAGCGTGGCGCGCCACGCGGGCACGTCCTCGTTGGCGAGGAGTTCGAGGAGTTTGTCGGAGGCGCCCGGAGTGCCGGCTTGCGCGGCGGCGGAGGCGCGCGCGCGGGCGCGTTGGCGGGAATCGAGCTTCGCGCCATACCATTGATCCGCGTGGGTGATCGCCCAGTCGGTGTCCTTGTCGGTGTGGCAGCGGTTGCAGGCGTTGGGGATGCCGAGTTCCTTGGTCAGCAGCGGATCGGGTTTGGTGAAGCCGTGATCGTGACGCGGGTCGCGCTGCATGTAGGTCGTCGTCGGCATGTGGCACGAGACGCATTGCGCGCCGGTGCTGCCCGCGGCGTGGCGCGAGTGCGCGAGCGGATCGATGATCGGGGCGTTGTTGCGCGGCGAGGGGCCGTGGCATTGCATGCAGAGGGCGTTGTTGGACGCGGGGAGCTTGGTTTTTCCGCTGTGCGGATCGTGGCAGTCGAGGCAGGTGACGCCGGCCTTGCCGCCCATGCGGCTGGTGAGAAAGCCGGTGTAGTTGAAGTCCTCGTCGCGCATCTGGCCGTCGGGATAAAACACCGCCGCCTCGGTCGGCAGGGTGAGGCGGAAATGATCGTGGTAGGGCGCGCCGGGCACGAGGCTGCCCGTGAGCAGCTCGTTCCGCGCATGGCAGGGAGCGCACGTCTCCTGCGCGCGCTTGAGATCGGCGGCGGTGAAGTTGGCGGGGCGGGGCGGGAGGTTTTTTCGCGCGGAATCGAAATGCGCCGCGGGCAAATCGCCGTGGCATTGCGTGCAGCCGATGCCGTGCTCGCGCCACGTGGTCGAGTAAGTGTCCGCGACGGGATCGTAGTTTTTCTGGTAGTCGGTCATGTGGCAGTGGGCGCACATGGAGTTCCAGTTCATGCCGCGGCCCGTCCAGTGGCCCCACTCGCCGCGCCGGCGGCGCTCGTCGCCAAAGACGTTGAACCATTCCTTCTTTCCCGGATCGAATGTGAGCTCGGCGGCTTGGAAGCGCCCGCCGCCCTGCGGGACGACGTATTGCCGGATCGGCGTGTGGCCGAGCGCGAACTCGGCGATGTAGGTCTCGATCGCGGAGGTGTCGGTGCGCTTCTCGGTGAAGTGGGGCCGGCCTTCCTTCCACTCGACGCGATAATCGATGCCGTGGGCGGAAAATTCCCGCGCCGTGCCAAATGCATCCGCGTCGCTCTGGGCGTCGACCTCGCGGTTCGCGAGCGCGTGGTGCGATCCGGCCCAGGATTTGTAGATGTCCTCGTGGCAGGCGCGGCAGTCGGTGGATTTTTTCACCGGCGCCTGCGCCGCGGCCACGGGCCTCGGCTCGGGGGCGCGCCCGCAACCGGTGGCGAGAAGCACGGCGGCGAGGGCGGGAAGGAGCCGGGAAAAAATCATGACGCCACGAAACAGAGGCGAACGAATCGCCGAAGACAATAATTGCGGCGGGGAATTTTCCAGCTGTCCTCACGCCATGCTCCTCGACTTCGCCGCCCTCCGTCCGCGCGACGCCTACGCGTGGATGATCTCCACGATTCTGCCCCGGCCGATCGCGTGGGTCTCGACGATCTCGCCCGAGGGGGAAACCAACCTGGCGCCGTTTTCATTCTTCCAGGGCGTGACGGCGAATCCGCCCACGCTGATGTTTTGCCCGGTGAACACCCGCGACGGCACGAAGAAGGACACCGTGCGCAACATCGAGGCCGTGCCGGAATTCGTGGTGAACCTGGTGCCCTTCGCGCTGGCGGAGCAGATGAATGCGAGTGCCGCGCTGCTGCCTTACGGGGAGAGTGAGTTTGAAAAATTTGGCATCGCGTCCGCCGCGAGCGAGCGCGTGCGCCCGCCGCGCGTGGCGGCGGCGCCGGTGGCCTTTGAATGCACGCTCGATCGCATCGTGCACATCGGCGAGGGGCCGCTGGCGGCGAATGTGGTGTTCGGGCGCATCCTCGTGGCGCATGTGAGCGATGCGGTGCTCGATGCCGAGGGGCTGCCCGACGCCGCCAAACTCGATCTCATCGGCCGGCTCGGCGGCGATGGCTACGTGCGCACGACGGCGCGGTTTGAGCTGGAGCGGCCGTAGGGCATCGCGCGGGTCGGCTGATGGGGCGTGCCGTCCCGGCTCTCACGAGCCGGGCTACCCGGAATGAGCCACCCAGAACCGGCACTCGTCGGAGAAATCGAGCACGGCGCGGGATTCTTTTGCGACCTCCCTGCGCATGGCGTCGAACGTGTGGCGCCAACCCGTGGCCGCGAGGTCGTCGAGAATCTCGCGGCGGTCGGGCAGGTGCATGAAGGTGCGGCCGGAGGCGTCCTCGAAGTAGCGGTCGCCGAACTCGACCAGGCGCGCGTCCTGCTCCCCGCGAGTCCAGCGCAGGGTCTCGAGCCGCCAGAGCGCGCGTTCGACCGGCGACGAGTCGCGATCGTGCGTGGTGAAGAGCAGCGGCGCGCCGGGCGCGCAGACGCGATGCAGCTCGCGCAGCGCGGCGCGGCGATTTTCGCGGCCGGGGATTTGCATCAGGCCGTTGAAGAGGAAGAGGGCACCGGCGAAGGGAGGCGCGAGGCGCGAGGCCTGAGGCGCGAGGTGGGTGGCGTCGGCGTGCAGAAACCGGATCGCCTCGGCCTCGCGCTCGACTGCGAGGCTGATGGCTTGATCGACCAGCTCCTGCGCAAAATCGAAAGCCGTGAGGTTACGGTAGCCGAGGGTCCAGAGACCGAGGGTGACGCGACCCGCGCCGCACCCTGCCTCGATCAGGGCGGCCGCTCGATCCGGGAAAAAGCGCTCGATGAGCGCGCGCTCCGAAGCCCAGAGCCCGAGCTCATGGGCGGCGCGCGTGTAGTAGAGGACCGCGGCGAGGTCGTTGAAATCGGCGCGGACGGTGGCGGCGGTTATTTTTTCAGCGTCCACGCGGCGATGAACATGCCGTTGGCATTCAGATCGTGCGGCCACAGCGTCTCGCGCGGGCCGGCCTCGAGTTCCGGATGCGCGGCGGAGAAGGCGTCGGCGACGGCGGTCGTCTCGCTGCGCGTGAGCGTGCAGACGGCGTAGATGAGACGGCCACCGGGCTTGAGGGAGCCGGCGACCTGGTTGAGGAGGGCGAGCTGGGCGACGGCGAGCTCGCGCACATCGTCGGGGGTGGTGGTCCACCGCGCGTGCGGGTTGCGCTGCCAGGTGCCGACGCCGCTGCACGGGGCGTCCACGAGGATGCCGTCGAACTTGGCCTTCGTGGGCAGCTTGGCGCCGCCATCCCAGACGGTGACGCGGTAGTTGAAGAGCTTGGCCCGCGCGGTCCGGCGCTTGAGCGTCTCGAGGCGGCCGGTATGGCGGTCGCTGGCCCAGACGACACCCTTGTTCTCCATCAGGTCGCACAGATGGAGAGTCTTGCCGCCTTCGCCGGCGCAGGCGTCCCACCACGTCTCGCCGGGCTTCGGCGCGCAGGCGACGCCGACCAGCTGCGAGGCGAGATCCTGGATCTCGAAGGCGCCCGATTTGAAATCGTCGGTCAGGAACAAGTCCTGGCTGCCAATGAAGCGCAAAGCATCGGGCGAGCGATCCGTGGGCTCGCAGTTGCCGAGGGAACGGGCGAGTTTCTTGGCGGCGCCGGGGCGGGCGCGCAGCCAGAGCGCGGGGTCCTGCTGGATATGACGGAGATAAGGCGCGGGCAGGTCCATCTCGGCCTGCACCCAGGCCGGCACGGCGCGGACGGCGAGCGCCTCAGCCTTGATGGACGCGGGATCTTTTTTGAAACGCAGATGAAGCTCCGCCGCGGCCTCGACACGCTTCTGGGCCGGGGCCTTGGGGTCGAGCCAGGAAAGCCAGCGGAAATAGACGAAGACGGCGTGGCTGATCGCGCGCCGCAGCGGCGGCTGGATGTAGCGATGGCGCTCGAAATAGAAGCGCAGCGCGGTGTCGGCCCGTTTTTCGGGTGAGACATCCACGATGATCCGGGCGGCGTGGTTGAGCGTGGTTTGATCCGTCATAGTCGGCCGCACGATTGCAGCGTCGGCGCTTCGGCGCGAGGCGCTTTATTTGCGCGACCAGCGCCGGTCGTTCTTCAGCTCGAGCGAGCGGGTCTCGATCA
>JANOCA010000062.1:0-6728 GCA_031411915.1 Opitutaceae bacterium | reverse complement strand
GGGCGCGGTGCTGGTGGCGCAGGCGTATGTGCTGGGCCGCACGGTGTCGCGCAGCCCGTGGGCCGGCGTGGTCGCCGCGCTGCTGCTGATGGCGGCGAGCGAGGTTTCGTTCTCACCCAGCTACGGGACGCCGATGTTCCTCGGGCTGTTCGTGCGCTGGCTGTTCGTCAGCCCCACGTTTTTCTTCGGCATGATTTTCTGCGGCGCGCTGCTGATCGCGGTGGCGCGTTGCACACGGCTGCAACGCTTCGACCCTGGCCACGCCGCCTGGCTCGTGCTGCTCGGGGCCGCGACGACCGGGGCCAAGGGCACGGTGGTGCCGGTCTTCCTGGCGGCGCTTGGGGTGTGGGCCTTATGGCGGTGGTGGCGCGAGGGCCGGCTGTCGCTGCGCCTCGTCGGCTTTGGGGTGTGCCTCGCCCTGGCTTTCGCGATCGTCTATCTGCCGGCGATGTCGGCGTGGCGCACCGGCGACGCGGCGTTGAAGCCGTTTCATATCTTCGAGGTCACCTCGTTCTGGAAAGAAAATCTCCCCGTCTGGCAGCAGTGGCTTGCGCAGTGGCTGCCCGCCGTGGTCGCCAAGCCGATCGCCAGCCTCGGCTGCGCCGCGGTGATCTTCATCGGCACCTGCGGGGTGCGGCTGCTGGCGATTCCCTATCTGCTGAGGCGCGACGACGACACGCGTGATCCGCTGCTCGCCAGTTGGCTGGGGGCGTTCTTTGTCGCGAGCGCGGGCATGGGGATGCTCATGGCGCTCAACAGCCACGGTGAACTCTACCTCTTCCTCATGGCGCGCCTGCCGATGTCCGTGCTGGCCGCGGCCTTTGTCGTGAGCTTTGCGCGGCGCGTGATCGGCTGGCGGCGGCGGGCGGGTTGGCAACCCGCGGCGGCGTGGCGCCGGATCGTGGGGGCGGGCGCGCTCGCCGCCTTCCTGCTCGTGCTCGGCGTCCAGACCTCGCTCTGGGGCCAGCGCAACCTGACCGGTTTCCGCGAGTGGCTGAAGACGCCCACCGACATCAAGCCCGACGCCTATATGCGCGACATGCGGGAGGCGATGCTCTGGGTGCGCGAGCACACCGAGCCCAACGCCGTGCTCGTGGCCAACGCCTTCACGCCGGAAAACATGAAAAAGGACCACTGGGGCGCGCTCGATCGCACGCTCATGGGCGTGCATTTCTACTATTCGGCGCTCTCGGAGCGGCGGCTTTGGTTCGAGGGTCCGGCCTATCACCTCGACACCACGCGCCACCGCATCCGCGCCAACTTGGCGTCCAATTTTTTCTACCGCGGGCGCGAACTCCCGCCGGGCACGGTGAGCGGCGGCCCGAGCTACATCCTGCGCGACCGCAGCCTCAGCGACGGCGCGCAGGTGCCGCTCCCCGCCGGCCGCCTCGTCTTCACCAACGCCAGGATGGATGTGTATCGCCTCTCGATCTCGGACGCCGGGGTGAGCGGCGGTCGGTGAGGCGGTGAGAGTGCCGGCCACGCCGGCGGTTTCAGGCCCGCGGCGGGTAGATGGTCTGCTTGAGATCCGCCGCAAGGTGGCGGCGGAAGGTTGCGAGGCTTTTGACCGCGCGGCGGCTGTGCCGTCGAGGGTGAAGGTCGCACCGCGGAGACCGCTCGCGCTGGCGGTTCTGCTGGATGGTGGGCTTGACGGGCTTTTCGATCAGGCTAGTCTGGCTTTATGAAAACAGCCACCGTCACCGAATCGAAGAACGGCCTGAGCGAGTTGCTGCGCTCGGCCAAGGCGGGCAAGGGCGTCCTGATCCTTGATCGCGACATTCCAGTGGCGCGGTTGGAACCGATTGCGGCCGACACGCTGCCGGATGACGTGCGGCTGCTGGGCTTGGAGCGACAAGGGCTGATTCGCCGGCCGCAGAAGGCCGGATCGGTTTGGGAGAAGCTGAAGGCGACGCCGGCTCCGCGGCTCAAGACGGGCACGAGCGCGGTGGACGCGCTGCTGGCGGAGCGGGAGGAAGGTCGATGAAATTTTGGGACAGCTCCGCCGTGGTGCCCTTGCTCGTCGGAGAGGCCGCCTCCGCGGCCCGCGAAGCACAGGTTCGCGCCGATCCGGTGGTGCTGGTCTGGTGGGGCACGCCGGTGGAGTGCGCCTCGGCGTTGCAGCGGCTCGTGCGCGAGGGCGCGCTGACGGCGGCGGGCGCGCGCACGAGCGAGGAGCGGTTGCGCCAACTGGAAGCGCATTGGGTGGAAGTGGAGCCCACGGCAGCCGTGCGACGGCAGGCAGAGCGATTGCTGCGCCTTCATCCGCTGCGGGCGGCGGATGCGCTGCAACTTGCGGCGGCGCTGGTCGCCTGTCATCACGAGCCGGCGACGCTGGCATTTTTGACCGCCGATGACCGCCTCGCGACCGCGGCCCGCCGCGAGGGATTTGCGGTGCTTGAGTGAACGCGGGCAAGCCGCGTCCGAGCGCGCTCAACTCTGCGGCGAGTAAACCGTCTGCTTCAGGTCCGCGGCGAGGTGGCGGCGGAAGGTCGCGAGGTCTTTGACCGCGCCCAGGGAAATGAGCTGGCTCGCGAGGTTCCCGACGGCGGTGCCTTCGAGCGCGAAGCTCACGACCGGCAGGCCGCTCGCGTTGGCGGTAGCCTGGCAGAGCAGGCGGTTCTTCGAGCCGCCTCCGACGATGAGGATGCGGCGGAATTTCTTCCCGGCCATCTTCTCGAAGGCCCGCATGGCGTCGGCGTGGCCCTTGCCGAGCGACTCGCAGATCAGGCGCACGTAGCCGGCGAGATTCTTGGGAGCGGCGAGCTTTCGCCTCTTCAACTGCGTGTCGATCGCCGCCTTCATTGAGGTGGGGTTGCCGAACTCGGCGAACGCCATGTCGAGCGGCGCGGCGGGCGCGGGGAGTTTCTCCGCGGCCGTGATGAGCGCGGCCCATTCCTTGTCGTTCGTCGGGCGCGAGGCGAAGTCCTTCAGCGTGCCTTCCAGCATCCAGAGACCAATGACGTTGGTGAGCGGGCGGTAGCGGCCGTCGCCGATGCGCTCGTTGGAGATGCGCGCGGCCAGCGCCTCGGCACCTAGCACGGGCCGGTCGCTCTCGAAGCCGACGAGCGACCACGTGCCCGAGCTGATGTAGAGGTCCGAGCCGTCGGGCGCGGCAGGCATCGCGTCGTAGGCGGCGGCGGTGTCGTGGCCGGGCACGGCGATGATCTGCGTCTTGGCGAACGCGGGTGAAGCGCCGGCGATTTCCTTTTTCAGGCGCCCCAGCTTCGTGCCGCTGAGCACGGGCGGCGTGAACCACTGCGCCGGGATGCGGAAGTGATCGAGGGCGGCGCGCGACCACCCGGTCGAGTGGACGTCGATGAGCTGCGAGGTGCTCGCGACGGTGAATTCGTTTTCCATCCGGCCCGAAAGGAGGAAATTGAAGTAGTCCGGGAGAAACAGACAGCGCGTCGCGAGGTCGGTGATCGCCGGGCAATGCGCGACGACCTCCTCGAGCTGCAGCGAGGTGTTGTAGAAAACATTCGGGATGCCGGTGGCCGCGTAGATGCGGTCGAGCGCGGCGCGGGTGTTGGCGAGGCGCTTGAGGCCGGGCTGCGTGCGGGCGTCGCGGTAGGCGTGCACGGGGAAGACGAGGCGACCTGTGTCGTCGACGAGCGCATAGTCCACGCCCCACACATCGACGCCGATCGATGAGAGAGCCGCGCCGCGGGGGAGGGCGGCGACGGCCTTGCGCAGGCCTTCCTGCACCTCGTGCCAGAGGCCGGCGATGTCCCAGTAGTCGTGCGCGCCAAGCGTGCGAAACGAATTCGCGAAGCGATGCACCTCGGTGAGGGTGAGGCGGTTTTTCGCCCAACGGCCGAGGATGACGCGGCCGCTGGTGGCGCCGAGGTCGACGGCGGCGGAGAAGACAGGGGAAGGCATGGACGGAAGAGGGGGAGATGGAGAGACGAGGAGAAAGGGAGATGCGGAGCGATGGAGCACGTAGGCAAGCGCGCGCGCTGGGGATCGTCACGGCGATTCTCTCTCCGTATCCCCGTATCCCCGGGTCTCCGCTTCTCCACATCGTATGTTTCTCGACCCGAGAATCCGGTTGCCAGTGTGGCGGCCCAGCGCACCGTTTTCGTTTCCCAATGCTCAACTCCGAGCGAAAGCCCATCACCGGCAAGCGCGTGCAGCTCATGGCCACGTGCCTGTGCGATGCCTTCTACGACGACGTGGCCGCCGCGACGGTCGAGGTGCTTGAGCATCTCGGCGTCGAGGTGGTCTTCCCCGAGGGGCAGACGTGCTGCGGCCAGCCCGCCTTCAACGGCGGCGATTGGATCGCGTCGCGCAAGGTCGTCCGCCACACCGTGAAGACCTTCGCCGGCGAGGAGCCCGTGGTCGTGCCCAGCGGCTCGTGCGCCGCGATGATGTTTCACGGCGCCGTGCTCGAGTTTGAGAAGGAAAAGGACGTGGGTGAAGTCGAGGCGCTCGGCCGCCGCACGTGGGAGCTGGCGGACTTCATCGTCAACGGTCTCGGCGTCACCGCGTGGCCGGGCCGCTACGAGGCGACGGTGGCGTTTCACCGCTCGTGCCACTCGCGCGGCACGAAGAGCGGCGAGGCCTCGCTCACGCTGCTTAACGCGATCGCAGGGGTGCGCGTGGTGGAGTTTGGCGAGGGCGAGCAGTGCTGCGGATTCGGCGGCACTTTTTCCGTCTCTTTTCCCAACATCTCCACCGCGATGGGTGCGCTGAAGCTCGACCACGTGCGCGCCGTGAAGCCCGATGTCTTCGTCTCCGGCGACATGAGCTGCATGATGCACATGGGCGGTCTCGCTGCGAAAGAAGGCAAGCCGATCAAGACCCTCCATCTCGCGCAGGTGCTGCGCGACGCGCTGAAGGGAAAAGTAGCGAGTAGCGGGTAGCGAGCAGCGAGCATCCCGAACGGCTCCATCACCCGCAGACTTCCTACTCGCTACCCACTACTCGCTACCCGCTACTTCTCGCCGATGCGTTTCCAACAGATCGATCAATTCGCGGCGGAGCTGAAGGCCGACACGCGTGCGTCCGTCTACCAGAGCACGAAGACGACGCACGAGAAGCGCACCAAGCTCCTCTTCGATCAGTTCACCGATCCCAACCGGCTCCGCGAACTTGCCGGCGAGATCAAGCAGCACGCGATCGAGAACCTCGACACCTACCTCCCGCAGGTGGAGGAGAAGCTGAAGGCCAACGGCGCCCAGGTCCACTGGGCCGCCACCGCGCAGAGCGCCTGCGAGACCGTGCTCCGCATCATGCGCGCGCGCGGCGCGACGAAAATGGTCAAGGCCAAGACCATGGTCAGCGAGGAGATCGAGCTCGCGCACTTCCTGGAGAAGAACGGCTGCGAGGCGCTCGAGACCGACCTCGGCGAGTTCATCATCCAGATCGATCACGATCACCCGAGCCACATCGTCCGCCCGATCATCCACAAGAACCGCCGCGAGATCGCGCAGAGCTTCGAGCGCGAGGGCCTTGGCGCCTACAACGACGACCCGGGGACCATCACGCGCCGCGCGCGGCATTTCCTTCGCCACAAATACCTCGCGGCCGACGTCGGCCTCACCGGCGCCAATTTCGTCTCCGCCGAGAGCGGCCGCATCGTGCTCGTGACCAACGAGGGCAACTCCCGCTTCTGCCTCGCCGCCACGAAATGCCACATCGCGGTCGTCGGCATCGAGAAAATCGTCCCGCGCGATCGCGACCTCGGCCTGTTGCTCAACCTCCTCGGCCGCTCGGGCACGGCGCAGGACCTCACAGTCTACACCGAGTTCATCGGCGGTCCCAAGTCCGCCGCGCAGCCCGACGGGCCGGAGGAGATGCACGTCATCTTCGTGGACAACGGCCGCACCGATGTGCTCGCGACCGAGTGCCGCGACATCCTGCGCTGCATCCGCTGCGGCGCATGCCTCAACGTGTGCCCCGTCTATCGGCAGGCCAGCGGCCACGCGTATCGCAGCGTCTATCCCGGCCCCGTCGGCGCCGTGCTCTCGCCGTTGCTCGCCGCGGAAAAATTCCCGCAGCTCGCCGATCTGCCAAAGGCCTCCTCGCTCTGCGGCGCGTGCCACGAGGTGTGTCCCGTCAACATTCCCATCCCCGATCTCCTGCTGCGCCTCCGCAACAAGGCGAAGGAGGAGGGCGTGCCTTCGCCCGGCACGCCGCCGATGGGCGCGTGGGCGCTGCTCGCCACGCAGCCGACGGTGTGGAAGGCGTCGCTGTTCGGCGGCAAGCTGATGAATCACCTGCCGACGAAGATGATTCCCGTGCCTGCGCTCCAAGCCTGGGCCGACAAACGCGAGCTGCCCCGGTGGCGGGGCGGCGAATTTAGGAAGTGGATGAAGAACAGGAAGAGTAAGTAGGGCTGGTCTGTGACCCGCCCTCGGTGCGAACACTCAACGCGTGAAAAGGCGGGTCACAGACCCGCCCTACTTCAAATCCCCATGAGCCCCCCAAAAAAATTCGAACCCTACATCCCCGACCACGTCGTGATGCGGGAGTTCACATTGCGGGCGGTGCTCACGGGCATCGTGCTCGGCATCGTGTTCGGCGCTTCGTCGCTCTACCTCGTGCTGAAGGTCGGTCTCACCGTGAGCGCCTCGATTCCGGTGGCGGTCATCTCGCTGGCGCTTTTCCGCGGATGGTCGAAGGTCGGCGGGCGCGACGCCACGATCCTGGAGCACAACATCACCCAAACCGCCGGCTCCGCGGGCGAGTCGATCGCGTTTGGCGTGGGCGTGACGATGCCCGCGATT
>JANOCA010000061.1:0-6252 GCA_031411915.1 Opitutaceae bacterium | reverse complement strand
CCTTCATGGGCGTGATGTAAGCAGCGGGAATGGGACGATTACGCGGCACGGGGGTTTAGTAAGTGTGGGCCTGATCGGCGATCGGGCCTAGTATATGTTTTTCAGCTTCCGAATGCTATGGGGTAAGGGCCCCGAGTCGCTCGCAACTGCCCTACCTCAATCGCCCGTGAGACCCGCCGTGACGGACGGCGCCGCAGTCGATCACGCTCTGCAGTCAGAGTAGCTTGCGCTCGCAGAAACGCCTCGGCGGTCGGATCGTGCAGGCTGCGCTCATAGGCGGCCTCGGCTTTGTTCAGCGCGGTCCCACACGCCGGACTGATGCCAGATGTGCGGATGATCCGAGTCCGGGCGATCGATGATGGGATATCAGCACACACCCCACAACGGCACGCCGGCGGCCAGGGGGGCGGCGCATTCCTGCACGATCGTGTCCATCCAGAGGGGGCGGTCTTCCTAGGGATGGCTCGTTTCGCTCAGGACCAAGGGGCCCCTGCTCACGCATCCTCACTTCACGACGATGCTATTCTTCACATCGGTCACGCCGTTGACCATGGCGGCGACGCGCGCGGCTTGGGCTTTTTCTTCGGCGGTGTTGACGAAGCCGCTCAGTTGCACGACGCCCTTGAACGTCTCGACCTTCACGTCGAGGGCCTTCACCAACGGATCATTCACGAAGGCCGCCTTCACCTTGATCGTGATGGCGCTGTCGTCGACGAACTCCCCGGTGCTGGCCTGCGTGGGAGTGGAGGCGCAGCCGCCGTTGAAGGAGGTCAGCGCGATGCTGACGGCGAAAAACGTGACGAGGGCGATGGACTGGGATGATGTTTTCATGGTGAACATACAGATATAGTAGCGCAAAGCGTCCCGATGTTCGGCACCAGCGCCGCTTCAGTTCTGCGAACCGTGTTTCAGCGCGCAGCGACGGAACCTCCGCGGTCGCGGTGGAAAAAAATCACGTCCGGGCGGTCGGCGTCACCACCGACAAGACCGGCGCCCTCCTCGTCGCCGACGACGGGGGCAACATCGTGTGGCGCATGACGCCCGCGGCGGGGACGTGACCCGAAGTCCCTCCATTTATCTATTCATCACATGCGTCCACTCCCACCTGGCGGGCGTAATAAGCGCACCCCCTTATCGAACGTGGCTTTCTTGTTTCGCAGCCTTCACCGGACGACGTCCGTCATCGTCATCACCTCCGCGCTCGCGATGGTCACCTTCGCGGGGGAGCCCGGCTCGTCTCCCGCGCGCGGCCAATCTCCCGGCAACGACGCGTTCAGCCCAATGCGCCGCTCGTTGCCCTGGCAGATCGCGCTCGCGCCTCACGTTGGAACGGACAAGTCCGACGCGCAGATCGTGAAGGCGCAACACGGCGTCGCCGCCGCAGCCGATCCGCGCCCGGAACTCGAACGACTCGGCTGGTTGTTTGTGGCCAAGGCCCGCGAGAGCCACGATTCGGGCTTCTACAAGCTCGCCGAGCAATGTGCGCTCGCGCTTCACCACCATGACGCGAAGAGTCCCGGGGCTCTTTTGCTGCGAGGACACGTGGCGCAATCGCTGCATCGCTTCAAGGAGGCCGAGGCCATCGCGCGCGAGCTCATCGCGCAGCGCGAATTCGCCTTCGATCACGGTCTCCTGGGCGACGCCCTTGCCGATCAGGGCAAACTCGATGAGGCGATTGCCGCCTATCAGCGGATGGTCGATCTCCGGCCCGAGCTGCAGTCGTATAGCCGCGTCGCCCACGCGCGCTGGCTCAGGGGTGATCTCGCCGGCGCCATTCAGGCCGCCACGCTGGCCATCGGGGCCGCCGGACCGCGGAACGCGGAATCGGCGGCGTGGGCGTTCACCCGTCTCGCCGCGTATCAGGCGCAGGCGGGCGCGCACGCCAGCACCAAGGCCGCCGGTGCCGCGGCCGCGCAATTCGTGCCGGACTACGCTCCCCTGCTCCTGCTGCGCGGCCGTCTGCTGCTGGCCACGGGCCAGGCCCCCGACGCAGCCGAGTTGCTCCGTCGCGCGGTCGCGAAAAATCCCGAGCCGGAATACCGCTGGGCGCTCGCGGACGCGCTGCGCGCCGCGGATCGGGCCGCCGAGGCCGGCGCAGTCGAAGCCGAGCTCAGGCGCACGGGCGCCACCAGCGATCCGCGCACTCTCGCGCTGTTCCTCGCCACCCGCGGCGAAGAGGCCGACCTGGCCCTGCGCCTGGCTCAACGCGAGCTGCAGAACCGCGCCGACGTGTTCACGCACGACGCGCTCGCATGGGCGCAGTCCGCCGCCGGCCGCCATGCCGAGGCTTGGGCATCGATGGAGCGCGCCCTGGCCGAAGGCACGCAGGATGCGCGGATCTTTCTCCACGCGGGCGTGATCGCCTCGCGTCTCGGCCGTGAGGATGCGGGGGAACGGCTCGCCCGCGCCCAGCGCCTCGCGTCGCTGTTGCTGCCGTCAGAGCGTGCGCACCTCACCCGCGCCGCGCATGACGCACCGCCGGCGATCGTGCGCGCGGAGGAGCCCTGAAGCCGCTCGCCGGCGCCGGCGTATTTTTTTCCAGCGCAGTTATCGCAACCACAAAGACAAATCGGAACCCACACCCATGAAAAACCCAGCCTTCCAACGCCTCACCGCGGCCCTTTTGCTCGCGGCGATGCTCCCGGGCCCCGCCCGCGCCTCCAGCCACATGGACGCACCATTGATCACCTACGATCCCGCGGCCAACACCACGGACGTGTATGCCTTCGTCGCGGGTGCCGGCGCCACCAAACGCCTTACCGTCGCTCTTGGCGTCTACCCGCACGAGGAGCCCGGCGTCGGCCCGAACAAATATAATTTCAACGACGACGTGCTCTACGAGATCCACGTCGCGCTCGGCGACGATGTGAAGGCCGGCAAGGCCACGCTCAGCTATCAGTTCAAGTTCTCGACCGCCTACCGGAATCGCAACACGGTCCTCCAGTCCTACCTCGGCGTGGTCAACAACGTCGCCGATCCCGCGCAGAATCTCGTGCAGACCTACACGGTGACGAAAGTGGATCATCGCAAGGGGAAGAAGGACACCGTGCTCGGCGAAGGCGTCGTCCCGCCCAACAACCAAGGCAACGCGACGCCGCGCTACAACCAGGGCAACAACGGCGAGAACCCGGCGAAGGATGGCGTATCCACCTTCGCCGCCCTCGACACCTACACCCAGGAGGCGGTCATCGATCTCGGCGACGGCTATCGGTCGTTTGCCGGTCAGCGCGACGATGGCTTTTACGGCGACATCCAGTCGATCTTCGACCTCCTGAAGCTGCGCAGCCCGGGCAAGGATTCGCAGGGCGGCTTCAACATCCACCTGATGGCGCTCGAGATCCCGCTCGCCGAACTGGGTGGCGATCGCCAAGTGGCTGGCGTTTATGCGACCACCAGTCGCCGGCAGGTCAGCATCCTCCGCGATGACACCAACGGCAGCAGCCGCGGCAGCGATTCCCAGACCTCCGGAAAATGGGTGCAGGTCGCCCGCCAGGGCAATCCGCTCTTCAACGAGGGCCTCGTCGCCATCGCGGACAAGGACCTCTACAGCCGAACGAGCCCATCGCAGGACGCGGCGCTCTTCGCCAAGTATGCGCTCAATCCTGAGCTGGCGAAGCTGATTAACCTCCTCGTCTTCGGCGGCAACGGCCCCGCGGTGGAAACCAACCGCACCGATATCGCCGGAATCTTCATCCCCGATCTCATCAAGGTCGATCTCTCGACTCCCGCCGCCCGCCTCGCCGGTAGCGGCGCGGCGCACCCGACGAACCCGAACGACGCCGGGTTTTCGCGCCTGGGCATCTTCGGCGGTGACGTGCTCCAGAGCCAGATTCAGGATCCGTTCGGCAATGGCGGCAGCATTCCCGGCGGCTGGCCCAACGGGCGCCGTTTCGGCGACGACGTCGTGGACATCGCCGTCAGCGCGCTCATCAGCGACCTCCGCGGTCCGCTCGTCATCCGCGTCGCCGACGGAATCGACGGCGTGAGCAAGAACGACATCGGCTACAACAAGACCTTCCCCTACGAAGGCACGCCGCAGAACGGCCGGAACCACAGCCATCCGTAAAACCCACAGCGCATTCGGGCAGTCCGAATGACGCTCGCAAAATTCCCGCGAGGCGCATCCCAGCGCCTCGCGGGAATTTTTTTGATCGATGCGAATGCGGCGCCTCAGAAATACCAATCGAGAATCCTGGGACATTCCGCTTTCCGGCCATGCGGTCTTGAAAGCCGCGTCGAAAAAGCGCGCAGCCTGAACCTGCGGCATGGTCGTGGCGACAATCTGCCTTAATCCGAGAGCTCCTCCGGATTCAAACCGCGAGCGAGCCCGGCTCGTGGGCCGGGCACGCCGCGCAGGGTATCGTTACTTCACAACGATGCTATTCTTCACATCTGTCACGCCCTTGACCATGGCGGCGACGCGCGAGGCTTGGGCTTTTTCTTCGGCGGTGCTGACGAAGCCGCTGAGCTGCACGACGCCCTTGAACGTCTCGACCTTCACGTCGAGTGCCTTCACGACGGGATCATTGACGAAGGCAGCCTTCACTTTGACGGTAATGGAGGCGTCATCGATGTATTCGCCAGTGCTTTCCCTGGTGGCCGTGCCGGCGCAGCCAACCGTAAAGGAGGCGAGGCCGAGACCGGCAGTGAGCAACGCGAATTGGGCAATGGTCTTCAGTGAGTTTTTCATGTAGATTACGTCACTGAGTCTTATCCCGCGGACGATAGTTCGGTAGGTGAACACCTCATCAGGACTTCTTTTCCGAATGAACAATTTCGCGCGATTGTTCGATGCCCCCGCCGCCTGCCGCACTCCTCTTCGGACCCACCGGGACCGATCCATTCGAAGAAGTGCGGGGAGGATTCCGAAACCCCTCGATGCCCTCCCCGACTCATCATCGAGGCAGATGCAGCTCCGCAAAAATTATTTCAACTCAGCGGCACCGCGACCTCCGGGCGTAGCCGTGGGCAGTCCGGACGATAATTGCGGCGTCTCGCGGCGGGATGGGCGGCTTGTCGAGTCCGCCGAAGCTATGGGCGGCAAGGCCAGTATCAGCGCGCTGCGTGGGCCGGCGCGCACGATTTCCAAGCCGAGCGTGAAGTGCGATCGCTATGGAGACCCGGAGTTTTTAGCCGCGGCGTCGCGAACGTAGTTGCGCAGCAAAGGCGCGGAGTGGCGTGCCCTACTGAAACATCCCCCTGCAAGTGAAAGGAACCGGCTGTCCCGCATTGACCGCCCGCCCGAGGTCTTCGAGCGCGCGAAAACTCAAGCGGTCGCGGCAAACTCGCCGCGGTTCCTGATCCTCGCGCCGAACCCGAGCAACATAACCAACCCGGAAAGGAGCAGGAGAGACGCGCTGCCCGCATCCGGCACAGCCACCGCCGTCACCACGAGAAGCGCGGGACCGATTCGGTTGGGATTCAAAGCAACGCCGCCGGCCCCATAGGACACCCCTGCATCTCCATTCGCCCCGGTGGTGGGGGACTTGTTGTTTGAGGGCACACCCGCACCCTGAGCATTCGCTCCCGCTCCGAGTGCGCCAGGACTCTGAGCATTCGCGCCCGCTCCGAGTGCGGCAGGACCGCCGATTGGCTGTGAAACAGGGCCGGATTGAGCGCCGGTGTTCAGCTGCCCACCGCCACCGGCCGCGGCCGGCAGGGCGCCGCCGACTCCAAATACGCCTGAACTGCCATAAACTCCCCCGGGCAAAATCGAACCCCCTTGCGCTAGGGCCGCGCTGGACAACGGCGTGGTCCCAAAAAGAGCGGAAATCGGATCCATCCTGGATTTCTGCGTCACGGGATCCCACATGTGGCCCGGCCCGCCCCCGACACCGATACCCGCACCGGGGAGACCTGAGGAATTGGAAGCCAATCCAAGGCTGTTAAGCACCACCGGCACCGCAGCGGCACTTTGGTGGAGAATGAGGGCGACCGCGAGGGTCAGCGCGGGCCGCGGATTGAAATTTTTCATCTAGGGTAGGATACCCTGTTTGTTCAGCAGGTGTCATGGGGTGTAGACCTACCAGAACCTCTCGCGTCGCGAGTCCCACCCTCTTGCTCGCTTGGATGCGCAATTGGAGCTGGCTCCTCAGGCGGGAGTTGAAACGCGGTCGAAGCGGAAAAGCTCTGCTTCGCGGCTGCTGCCCTCGCACACGAGATCGCGGATGATCTCGGCCGCGATGACGCTGAAGGTGATGCCGTTCCCCCCGTAGCCGAGCGCGAAGAAGGTGTGCGGCACGCGCGGGTGCC
>JANOCA010000060.1:0-6734 GCA_031411915.1 Opitutaceae bacterium | reverse complement strand
CACCGCCAGCTCCGAGACCGGATCGGCGGGCTCGTCCCAGTGCGTGCCGTCGATCACCGCCGGGTGCTGCTCGAAGAAAGCCACCAGCGGATCGTTGATCGGGAAAAACGACTCGCCCCGATCGGCGCGGAAGGCGTCCCCCTCGCGGAGAAAAAAGACGGCGTGCGTGGCGCGCAGCAAGTGCCGCGCGGCGCGGCGAAACTCGGCGACGAGCCGTTCGCGCGTGTCGATGTTCTCCACGGCTCCCTCGAGAAAATCCCACAGCTCCATGGCGTCAGCCGCCGCCGGTCGCTGCGGCGTGCGCGGGCCCTCATGGCGGCGGCTCTTTTCCTTGAGCATCTCGACGAGCGATTGTTTCTCGGCGACATCCTCGACCAGCGGCAGGAGTTCCCTCAGGCGCGTCGTGCTCTCCTCATAGGAGAGATACACCTTGGCGCGGCCCGCCATGCGCGCCTGCTCGAAAGGCAGGCTGCGCGGCTCGCCCACAAAGATCGTCGGGCAGCGCGTCAGGCTCGGCGGCAGCGCCTGCTCGGCCACGGCGTCGAGGATCACCACGGCGGCGAAACCCGGCGCCGTGCCGCCGGGAAACGCCTGCTCGGTCAGGCGCAGCGCGATGCGCCCGGGCGGCAATTGCCGTTCCCACGCCTCCGCCAGGGCGGAATCGTTCGTCGCTAGGATGACAAGGGTTGGCATGGAAAGGAGACCCGGAACGTCGCGCCGTGGCCGGGTTCGGCCGGGTCAACGCTGATGGTCGCGTGCAGATTCGCGAGGATATCACTGCAAACCGCAAGCCCCAGGCCGAAGCCCGTCGACTTGGTGGTCTGGAAGGGTTGGAAAAGCTTCGGCCGGATCTCCGGCGCGATGCCCGGCCCGCCGTCGGAGACCGCCATCTCGATCCGGTCGCCGACGTTGCGCGTGGCGATTTGCACCCAGCGGGCAGACTCGTCGCAGGCCTCGACGGCTTGGATGGCATTGAAGCAGAGGTTCAACATCACCTGTTTTGCCGCGGAGGCGTCGGTGAACGCGCGGTCCGGCGCGGCGCGAAAATCGGTCTTGAGCTCGACTTGCCGGTGCGAAGCCTTGGCCGCGACGAGGTCGAGGCCGGAAAGCAGGAACGGATGCAGATCGACCATCGTCGCCTGGTAAGTGCGCGGCGCAGAGAGATCGAGCAACTGGTCCGTGAGCTGATCGATGCGGTTCACCTCGTCGATGATCAGGCGGAAGAACTTCTGCCGAAACGCGGGATCCTGGTAGTGGTTCGGCAGCAGTTGCACGAAGGTCTTGATCGAGACGAGGGGGTTGCGGATCTCGTGGGCGAGACTGGCGCCGAGCACACCCACGGTCGCGAGTTGCTCGGTGTGCTGGATCTTGGCGGAGAAGTGGGCGCGCTCCAGCGCGCTCTCGATGATCGTCCCGAGCTCCATCAGCTGAGTGACCTGCGGATAGGTGTAAGGCCGGCGCGACGCGCTTTGCCCCACCCCGACCAGCACCGTGAGCGCGAGGCCCTCTTCGATCACGAGCACGCCCAGTTGCTGCTCGGTCAGGAAGTTTCGCAGCGCCTGCCGATCAGGCGAGGAGCGTTCGCGCGCGAGCCGCTCGGGTGTCGCCCAGCGCAGCTCGCGCATCGTGCGCATGATCGACCCCGCGCCTTCGATCTGCAGGGCGCCGCTGCCGAGCGACTGCTTGTTGCCCGAGAGAATTAGCGCGCGCTCGGAATTGCCCCAGCCCGTGAGCACCGAGCGAAAGGCCCCCTCGAGATCCTCGATCGTGCGCTCGCGCTGCGCCGCGGCGAACGCCGCCTGCCGCGCCATCTTGCCTTGCGGATAAATCTCGAACATGCGGTCGAGCCATTCGCGGAGCAGCGACGAAAGCCCAAGCGCCGCACCCACGATGAAGAGCAGCGCCACCGGCCCGAGCAGGATATCCGCCAGCAGTGCGTCGAGCCCGTAGGCCACGGCCGCGATCACCGAGATCAAGATGACTTTTTGCAGGCCGACGAGGAGCAGCTGCCGGGCGTTGAACACGCGGCTGGTCGTCATCGCCACGACCGTAGCCGTGTAGAAGATCAGCACCACAATCGGGTAAAGCCGCAGCAGCCAAGGCTCCTCCACGAATTGGCGCAGCACCACGATAAACATCACCGTGAGGCCGGTCGCACAGCCTCCGAGCAACTGGAGCTGCAACTCCAGCCGCTGCACACCCACCAGCTTCCGCACTTCGCGAATGGAGGCTACGAACAGCGCGACCAGCAGCACCGCCATGCCTGCGACACAGCCTTGGAACACGATGCTGTTTCTACGCCGCGGTTGCGCGACCCCTTCCGGCAACGCGGGCAAATCGGCGGGTGAGACTGTCGGAGTCTGGATGAACCACTCCGTGAAGCAAATGACACCGATCATCAATCCCGCCAGCAGCCACCATTTTCCTCGCTGCACTTTTTGGATGAGCGGCTCGCCCGTGCGCACGACCGTCTCCTTCATCAGCCAAAGGTGGAACGGGAAGAACGCGCCTGTCGCCCACGACAAGCGCACCCAGAAGAGACCGTTAGCCGGCGCGAGGTAGGTGCACATGAGCCACAGCGAGACATGGACCGAGAAGCTGCAAAACAGCCGGTTGATCGGGCGCTGCGGATTGGACCACAGCGCAGCGATGCCCACACAGGTCGCCGCCACGGCCGCGAAAGGGACGGAATAGTCGGCTATTGTTTGAGGACCAGACATGCGTTGGAGCCGGAGAGCCCGTGGGAATTAATCAGAGTATTGCGATGCGAAATGTAGCGCGGCCGGGCGCTCAAGTTCAATGGGCAAGCCGGATCGGGATGCTGCCAGTTGATCGTCGGCGGGATGAAGCCGTGCTTCAACCCGAGCGCGGCGCAACCCACTTGGATCGCGCCCGCCGCCGCGAAGGGGTTGCCAATCGCACCCTTGATCGAGGAGACGGGAATCTCGCCCAGGGCGTCGCCAAAATACTCCTGCATCATCGCCGCCTCCGCGGCGTCGAGGATCCTATGCCCCGGACCCCACGCACTCACCGCCTCGATGTCGCATGGGCGCAGGCCGGCGTTGCCGGTCGCCAGCCGCACCGCCTCCAGCAATCCGTGGCACGACGATTCCGCCATGTCCGAGGCATAGCCATGGCCCTCGACATGGGCATAGGCCGGCCGCGGGCTCTCCTCCGGCTCGAGCACGAGCACACACGCGCCCTCGCCGATCACGCCGGTCGTGCGCCAGCGATCAAAGGGGCGGCATTGCTGCTCCGGCCGCTCGGGGTTGCCCGGCGCGAGACCCGCGAGCCGCAACTCCAGCATCGGATGGAGATGCAGGGGCGCCTCCGTGCCGCCGCAGATCGCGAGGTCAGACTCACCGGCCGCAATGGCCACCGCCGCCTCGCCGATCGAATCGAGACCGGAGCAGCACGCGCTTTGAAACGACATCGCGCGCGTCGTGCCGCCGATCAATGTGCCGATGGCGGCGCCAATGCCGCTCACCAGCGAATCCGAAACCGAGGTCGCCACGGCGCTGGTCAACCCGCTCTTGGCCACCTTTTCGAAAATCTTGCCAATCGTCCCGAAGTCCATCAGCGCCGCGCCCATCATGATGAGCGGGCTTCGTTCCCGGGCCTGCGCCAGGCTGATCTGCGCATCGCGCAGGGCGAGCACCGTGGCCCCCAGCGCAAACTGCGTGTGCCGCGGCACACGCTTGGGATTCGCGCCCTCGACGTAGCTCTCGAGCTTGAAGCCCTTGACCTCGGCGGCGACGAACGCCCCCGCTTCCTCCGGGAATCGCTTGCACGCCACCACCCGGCTCACCGGCTCCTGGATCATCCGCAGGAATTCCTCGCGGCCGATGCCCGCGGGCGTGACGAACCCGATGCCTGTGATTTTTACGCGCCGCCGCTTCATCCCAGCGGGGCCGCGGGGAAGATCAGGCGCACCGTCGTGCCCTTGCCCGGCTCGGACTCGAGCGCGAAGCTCGCGCCATGGGTCCCGGCCAGATGCCGGCAGATGCTCAAGCCCAGCCCCGTCCCGCTGGCCTTGCTCGTGAAGCCTCCGTGCAGTGCTCGTTTCACGCGGTCCGCATCCATGCCCGCGCCATTGTCCGCCAGGATCAGCTCAATCTGTTCGCCGCGCCGCACAGGTGTGACGAGCAGGCGGGTCGTGCCCGCCTCAAGTGAGTTCTTGAACAGGTTCTGGAAAACGCGCATCAACTCGAATTTCGAGCCACGGATCCAAGCCTCGCCCAGGCCGGCGAACTCAATCGCCGGATTGCCGAAGAAAATCACGGCGCGCACCTCCTGCGCGATCGCCACGAGGTCCACCCGGTCGAACTGCGTGAGCTGTTTCGAGGCGGCGCGCCAGTTCTCCGAGAGATGACGGCAATAGTCCGCGGCCTTCTCGACCACGCGCGCATACTCGATCAGCTTCTTGGCCAGCGCGGGATCGCGCAGGGCGAGGGTGTTGGCCTCTTCGCCCACCAGCGCCGCGTAGCCGATCACGACAGTGAGCGGGTTGTTCAAGTCGTGGACGAGTTCGACCGAGGCGCGGCCCTGCCAGACCTCCGGCTCGTGCTGCTGCATCTCCTTTTGCAGCGTGGCGTTCATGCTCAGCGCCTCGGCGGTCGCCTTGGCCTCGATGCGGCGGAGGCGCGTCGCTTGGGTCTGCTTGCGCACGGCGTCCACCAGCTCGGCGATGTCCGGCGGCTTGCGCAGGTATTGGTTCGCGCCCGCCACCATCGACTGCTGGGCCGTGAGGAGTGTGCCGTAGCCCGTGAGCATGATGACCGCGACGTGCGGGTCGATCTTGCGCAGCTCGCCGACGGCCGTGATGCCGTCCATCTCGGGCATGCGGATGTCCATCACGACGGCCGCATAGGACTTGGCCTTGATCTTTGCGAGGGCCTCCTTGGCGCGCTCGGCCGTGTCGACGGCAAACTCGCCGGAGAGGGTGAACGAAATCGACTCGCGCGGGCCGAACTCATCGTCGACGACCAGCACGGGCAGTTTTTCCGGCGGGGCCGGCGGAGCAAAATCAGGAATCTTCTCGGTCAGCATGCGGACGGGGGAGGTGCGGACGGCGCCCGAGATGGAGTGGGTCGCCGTTTACGCGGCACACCGTGAATGCCGAGCGGGTTCCGGGGTGTCAAGGCACGCATCGGGGATTGCCTGGCAGGAAATTACGAATGACGTTCACAGCGTGGAATCATTCGTCGCAGCATCGGTGTCGGCCGTCGTCGCCGGCGTGATTATTTGGTTAATTCTGCACGCCCGCTCCGCCGCGCTGGTGGAGCGCGCGCGCTCCCTGGCCGACGAAAACACCCGCCTCGCCGCCCGGCTCGCCGAGATGGAGGCGCAAAAATCGCGCGCCGAAAACGACCTCGCCGCCGTCCGCGCCGCCGCCGGCGAGAAGCTCGCCGCGCTCACTGATGCGCACACCCGCCTGACCGCCGAGTTCAAGTCCCTGTCCGCGGACGCGCTCAGCCGCAACACCGACGAGTTCCTCAAGCTCGCGCGCGAGACCTTCGGCAAGCTGCACCAACAATCCGCCGGCGAGCTCGAGAAGCGCCAGCTCGCGATCGACGCGCTCGTGAAGCCGCTCCGCGAGTCGCTCGACAAAGTCGGCGCGAGCGTCCTCGAGATCGACAAGGCCCGCGCCGATGCCTACGGCCGCCTCTCCGAGCAGCTCAAGTCCCTCGGCACCGCGCAGACGCAGCTCCAAGCCGAGGCCGCCAAGCTCACGACCGCGCTGCGCTCCACCACGACCGCCGGCACGTGGGGCGAGTTGCAGCTCCGCCGCGTTGTCGAGATGTCCGGCATGGTTTCCTACTGCGACTTCACCGAGCAGAGCAGCATCACCACCGAGGATCGCCGGCACCGCCCCGACCTCATCGTCCGCCTCCCCGGCGGCCAGCAGATCGTCGTCGATGCCAAGGCCCCCAACGACGCCTACCGCGAGGCCGCCAACGCCTCCGACGAGTCCCTCCGCGCCGCCAAGCTCGCTGAGCACGCCGCCAAGGTCCGCGGCCACATCGACGCCCTCGGCGCGAAAAACTACTGGGAGCAATTCCAGCCCTCGCCCGAGTTCGTCGTCCTCTTCCTCCCCGGCGATCAGTTTCTCTCCGGGGCCTTGCAGGCCGACCCGACGCTCATCGATCGCGCCATCGGGAAAAAGGTCCTCCTCGCCACGCCCGCCACGCTCATCGCGCTGCTCAAGGCCGCCGCCTACGGCTGGCGCCAGGAAGACGTCGCGCGCAACGCCACCGTGATCGCGGACCTCGGCCGTGCGCTCTACGATCGCATCACCGGCTTCGCCGACAACCTCGACAAGGTGGGCCGCGGCCTCGAGACCGCCAACAAGGCCTACAACGCCGCGGTCGGCTCGTTCGAGCAGACGCTGCTCCCCGGCGCGCGCAAGTTCTCCGAACTCGGCGCCAAGGGCACCAAGGATCTCGCGGAACCCACCACCGTGGAGACCACGCCGCGCGATGTGCTGAAACGCGCCTGAGCGATGAACCCGGCGCTCACCGGCACCTGGGAAATGATCCGCGCCGAGTCCGGCGGCGAACACTCGCTCGAGCTGCTCGCCCTGCGCGTGGAGTTGGTTATCGCTGCCTCCCACTACACCGTGCGCTTCGGTGACCAAGTCGCCGATCGCGGCACCCTCACGTTCGTCTCCGCCGCCGACGCCGCGTTCACCCTCGCGGGAACGGAGGGCCCGAACCTCGGCCGCACCATCCCGT
>JANOCA010000059.1:0-15038 GCA_031411915.1 Opitutaceae bacterium | reverse complement strand
GCGGAGCGTGGTGGTCTTGCCGACGCCGTTGCGGCCCATGAGCGCGACGACCTCGCCGGGATGGATCTCGAGATCGACGCCGCGGAGGATGCGCGAGCCTCCGATGTAGGTCTCGATCCCGGAGAGTTGAAGGAGAGCGCTCATCGGGTCCCGTGTTTACCGCGGCCGAGGTAGACCTCGCGGACCTTCTGGTCCGCCTGGACCTCGTCGAACTTCCCTTCGCAGAGCACGGTGCCTTGGTGGAGGACCGTGACGACGCCGTTGACGGCGATCTGCTTCACGAACGCCATGTCGTGCTCGATGACGATGAGGCTGTGCTTGCCGGCGAGGGAGAGGAGCAACTCGCCGGTGCGATCGGTCTCATCGTCGGTCATGCCGGCGGCGGGCTCGTCGACGAGGAGGACCTTTGGGTCCTGCGCGAGTAGCATGCCGATCTCCAGCCACTGTTTCTCGCCGTGGGCGAGGAGACCGGCCTTCCAGCCGCGCTTCGCGTCGAGACGGACGGTCTTCAGAATCTCGTCGAGGCGATCGCGGTCGGTCGAGGTGAGGCGGTGGAAGAGGGAGGCGAAGACGCCGCGCGGACCCTTGAGTGAGAGCACGAGATTATCCCAGACCGTGTGCTCGGTGTAGACGCTCGGCGTCTGAAATTTTCGGCCGATGCCGAGGCGGTTGATTTCGTATTCGTTGAGCGCGATGAGATCGTGGCTGGCGGCGGGGTCGGAACCGAAATCGAGCTTCCCTTTGTCGGGTTTGGCGCGCCCGGTGATGAGGTCGAAGAAAGTGGATTTTCCGGCGCCGTTGGGACCGATGACGGTGCGGAGTTCGCCCTCGTAGAGATAGAACGTGAGGTTGGTGATGGCCTTGAAGCCATCATAGGTCTTGGAGACGTCCTCGACGCTGAGCAGGGGATGAGGCATCGGCGGAATTTACGATTTCGCGGAGGCGGAAAGAGGCGTCGGCGGCGAAGACGCGGGCGTGGGATCGGAGGGGGGCGGCGCGGAGCGGAATTTCTGCCAGAGGGTTTTCAGGCGGGCGGGGATGCTGACGATGCCGCCGGGGAGGAAGAGCACGACGAGGACGAAGAGACCGCCGAGGATAAGGAGCCAGAGATCCGGATACGCGCGGGTGGCCCAGCTCTTGAGGGCGTTGATGGTGATGGCGCCGACGATCGGGCCGAGGAGCGTGCCGCGTCCGCCGACGGCGACCCAGACGACCGCCTCCAGGGATTTGTCCGCCTGCATCTCGCCGGGATTGATGCTGCCGACCTGCGGCGTGTAGAGCGCACCGCCGACGGCGGCGATGAGCGCGGCGATGACGAAGATGAAGAGCTTGAAATGCGAGGTGGCGTAGCCGCTGAAGAGCACGCGATTCTCGCCGTCGCGGATGGCCTGCTGCACGAGGCCGAACTTCGTCTTGCTCAGCCAGCGGCAGAAGAGGAACACGAGCAGGACCGTGATCGCCGTGGCGAGGTAGAGGGCGCGGGTGGTGGCGGGCTCGTTGAGCTTGTAGCCGAGGAGAAATTTGAAATCCGTGAAGCCGTTGTTGCCGCCGAGGAGAAGGTTGTTGCGGAAAAACATGATCGACGCCGCGTAGGTGAGGGCCTGCGTGAGGATCGAGAAATAGACGCCCTTGATGCGCGAGCGGAACGCCAGGTAGCCGAACACGTAGGCGATGATGCCGGGCACGAGCAGCACCATTGCCATCGCAAAGGGGAAACTGGCGAACGGCTCCCAGAACGCCGGCAGCCGCTCCCAGCCGAGAAACACGAGGAAGTCCGGGATCGGCTTCTTGTATTGGCCGAGGTCGCCGATCATGCGCATGAGATACATGCCGTGCATGTAGCCCCCGAGCGTGAAGAACAGCGCCTGGCCCAGCGACAACAGGCCGGTGTAGCCCCAGAGCAAATCCACCGAGATCGCGAGGAGCGCGTAGCAGAGATATTTTCCCCAGACGCCGATGGTGAAATTACTGATCGCGCCGTTGGCGTGGAGCAGCGGGATGCCGACGAGCAGCAACGCCGCGATGACGGCGACGGCGATGAGTTCGAGACGGCGGACTTGGGGCGCGCTCATCAGTTCAATCCTCCAAGTTGCGGCTGCGCGTGACGAAGAGTCCGGCGGGTTTCCATTGCAGGAACAGGATGATGCCGGCGAGCACGAGGATCTTGCCGAAGACCGCGGCGTCCTGCGCGAGATTCTGCAGGAAGCTGCCGATGCCCGGCACCCACGTGAGGCCGGGCGCGATGTAGGGGAGATATTGCTGAAGCACCTGATCGATGCCGCCGATGCCGAAGGCGCTGAGAATCGTGCCGCCGATGCTGCCTACGCCGCCCACCACCACGACCATGAAGGAGTCGATGATGTAGCCTTGGCCGAGCGAGGGCCCGACGTTGCCGATCTGGCTGAGGAACGCGCCCGCCAAACCCGCGAGCCCGCTGCCGAGGCCGAAGGTGAGCATGTTCACGCGCTCCGTGCGCACACCCATGCACGAGGCCATGGTGCGATTCTGCATCGAGGCGCGGATGAGCAGGCCGAGCGGCGTCTTCGTCAGCACGAGCCACATGCCGAACACGATCAGGATCGCGAAGCCGATCACGAAGACGCGGTTCCAGCCGAGGATGATGTCGTTCACGAGCCAGTTGCCGCTGAGGTAGACCGGGCTGGAGACCTGCACGTTGTTCGCCCCGAACATGAGCCGCAGACCCTGCTGCATCACGAGCGACACGCCCCACGTGGCGAGGAGGCTCTCGAGCGGCCGACGGTAGAGAAAGCGAATCACGCTCCGCTCCAGCCCGATGCCGACGAGGGCGGCGGTGATGAAGCTGAGCGGAAGCGCGGCGATGAAATACCACTGGTAGGCGGCGCCCGTGAGATTGAGCCCGAAGATCGGGAGGCTGAAGCCGAAGAACGGAATCGTGATGCCCGTGGCGAAGATATTCTGCACGAGGTAGGTCGTGTAGGCGCCGACGGCGATCATCTCGCCGTGCGCCATGTTGATCACCCGCATCAGGCCGAAGGTGATCGCGAGGCCGAGCGCGGCGACGAGCAAGATGCTGCCGAGCGAGACGCCGCGGAAGAGCGTGCCGAAGAAATCGACGAAGGAGCGATGGCTTTCGACGGCGCGGAGAGCGGCGCGCGCGCCGCCGGCGAGAACGGGGTCCTTCGCCTCCTCGGCTTCCTTAAGCGCGCGAGTGATGAAATCCGTGCTGGCGAGCGAGCGCAGTTCCTTCAGTTCGCCGAGGGCGGCGAGCTTCGTCTCGTTGCTGGGATCCTTGAGCTGCGCGATCGCGATGGATTCGCGGAGGGCCCGCTTGACGGATTCGTCGGTCTCGATGGCGAGCCGGGCCTTGAGCGCGGGAAGTTTCTCCACGTCCTGCGCGAGGCCGATGGTGAGGATGGCCTTGGTGCGTTTCGCGGGCTCGGGCGCGGCGAGGTCGGCGAGGTCGAGGACGGCCTTCATGGCTCGGCGCAGCGAGGAAGTGTGCTCGGCGGCCGTGAGATCGGTTGCGGCGAGGCGGAGCGGGGCGCTCGCGGCGTCGGTGAGAAGGGCGTTGGTGTCGACGCGGGTGGCCGGTTGTTTGCCGGCGGCGTCTTTTTCACCGCTGAGGAGGACGGGGACCTTCGCTCCGTCAGGCGCGGTGTAGACGAAAAGGACGTCCGTGCGCCAAGCCTCCAGCAGCAGAGCAATGGCGGGATCGCCCTGGCCCATGAGCCGGCCGATGAGCTCGCGTTTTTTCGCGGCGTCATCGGTGAGGGCGGCCTCGGCGATCAGCTGGCGCGGCGTGGGCGCGGCCGCGCCCTGGGCACAGGCGACGCAGGCGCCGAGCGCGGCGACAACGATGAAAAGGATTGTTGGGGGAAGGCGATGCACCGGCGAATCGCTCATTGCAGGAACTCTGCCAAAGAAAAAGGCGGGCCCTGTTTGGGCCCGCCTTTGCGTGTCTTGAAACAGATGATGCGGCGTGGCTTACTTGGCCTGGAACTTACCCTTGAGCCAGGGCTCGCCGTAGACGTTCTGGAACGACTTCACGATCTTGAACTGACCGTCGGCCTTGGTCTCGCCGATGAAGACGTTCTTCGTGACGTGCATGTTCTTTTGCGTGGTGACCCGGCCGCCGGGGCCGTCGAACGAAAGGCCGCTCTGGTAGGCGGCGCGGACCTTGTCCACGTCGAAGGAGCCGGCCTTCTCGACGGCGGCCTTCCAGAGGTAAACGCCGACGTAGGAGAGCACCATGGGCGAGCAGGTGACGCGGCCTTCTTTGACGAGGCCGGGGACGTTGCTCTTCTTCAGCCAAGCTTGGAAGTCGGCGACGAACTTCTTGTTCGCCGGCGTATCGATCGACTGGAAGTAGGTCCAGCAGCCGAGCTGACCGACGAGCTGCTTGGCGGGAAGGCCGCGGAACTCATCCTCGGAGATCGAGAAGGAGACGACCGGGCAGGTCTCGGCGGTGAGGCCGGCGGCGGCGTATTCCTTGAAGAAGGGGACGTTGGTGTCGCCATTCAGCGTCGAGATCACGCAGGCATCGCCGGAGGCGGCGAACTGCTTAATCTCGGCGATGATCTGCTGATAGTCCATGTGGCCGAAGGGCGTGTATTTGCCCGCCGAGATGATCTTGCCCGAGCCGTCCTTGCGGAAACCGCCGCCGATGTTCTCGAGCTTCACGCCCTTGGAGAGCAGATACTCGAGGAGGACGAGGTTCGTGGTCTGCGGGTAGACGTAGTCGGAGCCGAGCAGGTAGAACTTCTTTTTGCCTTCCGCGAGGTAGTAGTCGACGGCGGGCGTGGCCTGCTGGTTCACGGCCTCGGCGGTGTAGGCGACATTCTTGGACTCTTCCTCGCCCTCGTATTGCACGGGGTAGAAGAGGAGGCCGTTGTTTTTCTCGTAAACGGGCAGGACGGATTTGCGCGAGACGGAAGTCCAGCAGCCGAAAGTCACGGCGACCTTGTCCTGCTCGAGGAGCTGCTTGGCCTTTTCGGCGAAGAGCGGCCAGTTCGAGGCGCCGTCGACGACGACGGGCTGGATTTTCTTTCCGAGGACGCCGCCCTTGGCGTTAATCTCGTCGAAGGTGAAGAGCAGGATGTCGCGCAGCGAGGTCTCGCTGATCGCCATCGTGCCGGAAAGGGAGTGGAGAACGCCAACTTTGACGGTGTCGGCCGCGTGGGCGGTGCCGAGCGCAGCGCCGAGCGCAATGGCGCCGGCACCGAGGAGGGAAGTAAGCTTTGTGATCATGAGGAGGACAGGTGTGGGTGGATGCGGCGGGGCAAAGGGCGCAAACAGGCCCGTCGCCCCGCCGAAATATGCGGGAAGAGAAACAGTGTTTTGAAACAGCCTGGGGCCGCGGGCTCAGAACTTGAGCAGGCCCTGGACGCTGAAGATCGAGGAGGAACCGCCGCGATCGAACTTGTTGTAGGTGTATTCGGTGCGGACCATCAGGTTGTCGGTGATCTTGAAGTTCGGGCCGACGGTGTAGCGTGTGGAGTCACGACCAGCGGTGCGGTCGCTGAGGTCTTCGCCGCTCACGCGGAAGACGGTCGAGAACGTGGGCGTGAAGGCGTAGTTGAGGTAGGCGAGCCACGTGGTGCCTTTGGAGAAGGCGCCGCCGTTCTTGGAGAGGAACTCGAGGGCGACGGTGGCCTCCTTGGAGACCTTGTATTCGCCCCAGACGTTGAGCGTGAGGACACTGTGGCTCTGGAAATTGCCCTTGGTGTCGTAGGCGAAGCCGCCCCAGAGCTTGATGTCGCCGAGGCCCATCGAGGTGACGTAGCCCTCGAAGCCGGCGTTGCTCTTCAGCTCGCCGTCGCCCTTGTCGATGCCGAGCGGCGAGTAGACCGAGTCGACGACCGCGAAGCCGTAGCCGATCTGTTTGTCGGCGTAGTCGAGGCGCACCCCGGAGTGGTAGGCGGGGATGCCACCTAGCACGCCCACCGTCACATGACCGTAGGTGACTTGGTTCATGCTGTCGGGATGGAACGCCTCGTAGCCCAAGTAGCTGAGGAACTTGCCCGCCGTGAAGGAGAAGCCGCCGCCCGCATCGTAAGTCGCGTAGGCATCGAGCACCGTGAGTTCATTCCGCATCACACCCGTCGGGATGTTGGGGATGTAGAAGAGGCTGACGTTGCCGGTGACCGGCTTGAGGTTGAACGTGAAGAGTGTCCGGAGCGCGTCGGCGCTCGGCGTGCTCTTGCCGCCGTTGAACAGCGAGTCGCTCGACGCGCCTCCGCTCGGCTTAAAATACTGGTAGCTGCCAGCAGCGTAACCGCTGATGGACAGCATGTCGTTCACCTTGATTTCGGCGAAGGCAGGGATGGAAGCGATGGCGGCGAGGCCGGTCGCGAGGGCGTGGCGTAGGTTCATTGGCTCGTGTTGAGGGTTGTTGGCTGGTCGGTCGGACATGCGCCGAACGATGACCGCCTTTTAGCAGCATCTTTGCCGTGGCCCCGGGCTATGACATAGAACCGGCTCGTTTGGCCTGAAATCTGCACATGGACTCCAGCAATCCTGCTCATGCGGAACTCCGCTAGATTAAACCCACCAATGAAAATCAAACTCCTCACCGTCACTCTCGCCGCCCTGATTCTGGGTGGTTCCACGGGCTTGCTCGCCCAGGCGCCGGCCGCTGCGGCCGCCGCCCCGAGTTCGTCGTGGACCCTCACGCCTGCGGTGGTCTCGCAATACATGCTCCGGGGCGCCCGCCTTGGCGGCCTGTCATTCCAGCCCGTGGTGGAATACACCTCAGGCCCGGTCACCGCTGGCATCTGGAACAGCATTCCCCTCGCGGATCGCGTTCCCGGCCAATCCAACCCCGAGATTGATCCGTATGCCTCCTACACGACCGAACTGGCCAAGGACCTCACGCTCCAGACCGGCTTCATCCTTTATCTCTACCCGGCCGCGCGGAAGAAGGACGGGTTCTACAAGATGACGTTCGAGCCGAGCGTCGCGCTCAACTACACGGTCGAGGGCATCAAGCTCACGCCCAAGATCTACTACGACACGGTGCTGAAGCAGACGCTCCTCGAGGGCACGGTGCAATACTCCGTGCCGCTTAAGGAAGCCGGCACCGAACTCGCGTTCACAGGGCAATGGGGCACGTTCAAGGCCCGCGACTTCCTTGAAAACAGCTCGCCCCGGACGAAAAACTGGGGCGACTACTGGCTGGCCGGCGTCGCGCTGCCCTTCCAGCTCGACAAGTCTTCCAAGCTCACCGTCGGCTGGGCCTACACCAAGGGCACCGGCAACTTCGTGAAGACCGGCAACACCCCCAAGGCCGCCAACACCGCCGCCGTTGGCCGCGGCGTCGTCACGGTGGCCTACTCGATCTCGATGTGATTTCCGCCTAAGATTCCCGGTGCCTGCGCACCTGTGAAGACAGCCCGTCCCGCAGCTGCGGGACGGGCTGTCTTGTTTTTCGCGTTGCGACGCGCCGCGCAATCCATCCTTTCACGCCCATGAAAGTCGGCATCGTCGGCGCGTCCGGTTACTCGGGCGAAGTCCTGGTCAAACTCCTCCTCGGCCACCCGAGCGTCACGCTCGCGGCCGTGACTTCCCGCACTCATGCGGGCAAGCCCCTCGCGGCCGTCATCCCCGCCGTGCGCGGCGCGGACCGCGGCCTGACGTTCTCCGATTCCGATCCCGCGGCGCTGGCGGCCAGCGACATCGATCTTTTCTTCCTCGCCCTGCCTCATGGCGCCGCGGCGACCTACGCCAAGGCCCTCGTCGCCGCCGGAAAACGCGTGATCGACCTGAGCGCGGACTTCCGCATCGCGGATCTCGCGACCTACACGAAATATTATGGTGAGCACCACGCTCCCGAGCTGCTGCCGAGCGCGCGCTTTGTGCTGCCCGAGCTCACGCCCCCGGCGTGGAAGACCGAAGCCAAGCTCGTCGCCGCGCCCGGCTGCTATCCCACCAGCATCCTCGTGCCGCTCGTGCCGCTTCTTAAGGCCGGGGTGATCACCCGCGAGCACATCGTCGCGAACAGCTACAGCGGCGTCAGCGGCGCGGGCAAGAAGGCGGAGGAAATGTATCTCTTCGTCGAGCGCGCCGAGAGCATCAAGGCCTACGGCCTTGTGAAGCACCGCCACCTTGCCGAGGTCGAGGAGCAGCTGGCGCTGCACACCGGCGCGAAGACGATTCTCCAGTTCAACCCGCACCTCGCGCCCATGCGCCGCGGCATCGCGACCACGATCACGGTGCCCGCCGCGGCCGGCGCGAGCATCGAGTCGCTCTATGCCGCATGGCGCGGCGCCTACGCGGGCCGGCCTTTTGTGCAGCTGCTCGCGAGCGGCGAGACGCCCGACACCGCGCACGTCGTCGGCACCAATCGTGTGGACATGTCCGCCGTCCACGACCCGCGCACCGGCAATTTCGTGATCACCGCCGCCGAGGACAACCTCGTGAAAGGCGCCAGCGGCCAGGCCGTGCAAATCATGAACCTCTGGTGCGGTTATGAGGAGACGGCCGGGCTCATCTGAGCCGGCGCCGGGTTCACGACTCCGTCCACTGCTCGGCCGCATCGATGGCGACGCCCGAGCGCTCCAGCTCGTCGCGCACGGGCTCGAGGAAACGCGCCGCCAGCTCCCGGAGTTCAAAGGTGACATCGAGTTCCTGGCTGCACGTGATGAAGGCCACCACGTCGGCGAGATCGCGCACGTCCTCATCGCTGAAATGTTCCTCGATGAGCGATTGGCGCCCGTCGAGCGCGGTGAGCGTCGCGCAAAAACGTTCGTTCTCGGGATCGGCGGAGCGCAGGGTCACCAACCCGCCGAGGCGCGCACGCGCGATGCGCGCGGCGCAGGTGGCCAGGGTCGCATGGGCAAACGCGACATGGGCCAGGCGGACCTGCCTGAGCAGGGTTGGGCGTTGGGCAAGGAGGAGCGATAGTTTGTTCATGGGATCGATTGCGGCGCTCGGCGCCGCGGTTGAAGGTTAAACAACGCTGCAGACGGCTGCGGCCCGGCGACGCCGGAGGGCGGCGATGCGGGCAGACGGAAAACCTGACGCTGACGGCTAAGACGCTGTCACAGGCGGGCTGACTGGCTCACGGCGGTCACTGCGCTGTCTCACGGTCGGACTCAAATCACGAACTCCAAGGAAACGTGCATCTGAAAGCTGACGGGACTGGAGTGCCAGTATGGGCAGCGTTGCCGTGTCGTGCGCAAGGTATTTTTTGATCACGCGCTTGGTTTGATCGAACGGAGCGGGTCGCGTGGTGCTTCAGCGCACGCGCGGCCCACGTCATCGCGCGAGATTAGGCTCGGCAATCATCGGTGCATTTGGGATGGGTTGGGCTCCGCGCCGGGCGCGGGCCTATTATGTCACTTTGGGAATACAAGGTTATCACCAGCGGGAAGGGCGGGTTCGCCTCGCCCGCGATGATGGAGAAATTTCTCAATGATCTCGGCCGCGAAGAGTGGGAGATTGTTCAGTTTCACACTGCGCCGGACAACTTCCTGGCGTTCACGGGCCTCGCGCGGCGGACGACGCAGCGCGACTGGACCCTGCAGGATGCCGCGGCCGCGGCCGCCAAGGTCGAGGCCGACCGGTTGCGCGTGGAGTTCGAGGCGAAATTCAAGGCTGCCGCCTCGCCGGCCCCGGCCGCCGAGGAGCGCGCCACCAGTCTCGTCGAGGAGAAGAGCGCGCCCGACGACGGCTTCCGCAAGCCGGTCGACACCTCGCGCGACGACGATCCCGAGGCGCCGGAAGACGACAAGGCCGACGAGTGGGACAAGCTTACCGCCGCCGAGGAGGACGAGCTGCCGACGTTCTTCGACGCCCTCAAGCCCCACATGCGCCGCAACCAGCGCGGGCCGGGTCAGTCCGTTGGCGTCGATTTACTGGCCAAGAAGTGGGACCAGTCCGAGGACGACATCAAGGGCGCGCTCGTCGAGTGTGGCTTTGTGATGCCGGCCGACGAGGACAGCAAAGCCGAGTATGTGGAATACGACGGCGATCTTTTCTGGCTGAACATCAATCGCCGCGGCGAACTTTGGATCAACACGAAGGAGAAGCCGCGTCCGGTCTTCCGCTCCGTGAAGGCCACGCGCATCGAGTTGCCCGCCGAGGAGCCGAAGGCGGAAAGAAAACAGGAGACGGGCGATGGGAGACAGGAGACGGGGGAGAATCCCTCGGACGCCGCACCGGCGGAAACCGAAAATCAAGAACCCAAAGTCGAAAATCCACCGGAGCCCCTGCCCGCCGGAGCCGATTTGCTCGACCGCATCCGGCCCCACATGCGGCGCAACCGCCGCGGCCCCGGCGGCTCGGGCAGCGCGACGTTTCTCGCCCGGGCGCTCCGCACCAACGAGGCGGCGCTGCGCGAGGCCTTCGCCTCGCTGGGCTTCAGCCTGCCCGCCACGCCCAATGACAAGCCGGCCTATGCCGAGTTCGGCGCCGAGCTTTGGTGGCTCAATCTCGATTCCCGCGGCGGCCTCTGGATCAACGGCCGCGAGAAGCGTCCGGGCGAAAGCGCCGCCTCGGCGGCCGCGGCCGAGTCGGCGCCAGGCTCCGAGTCCGCTTCCTTCGCGCCTCCGGCCGAGCCCTCGGCTCCGCTGCCCGAATCGTCCGCTCCCACCGCGGTGGCCGCGCCCGTGGCGCCCGCCACCGCCTCGCCCTTGGCGGCCGTGCGTCTTCTGCTCAAGGAGACGCGCACCGGCTCCCTGTCCGCCAAAGTCGAGCGCCTCGCCGAGGAGCTGGGCAAATCGCCCGGCGATTTGCTCGCCGCGCTGGAGGCCGCTGGCCTCAAGGTGCCGGAGAAACCACGCGAGAAGCCGGTGTTCGTGCCGCTCGCCGACGAGATTCTCTGGCTGAACAAGAACGGCAAGGGCGAGCTGTGGCTCAATGCCAAGGCCTCGAAGTTCGCGAGCGAGGACGAGGAATCCGAGGAGGCCGGCGAAGAAGCCGGCGCCGCCTCCGCGTCCGACAAGCCGCGCCGCTCCCGCCTCATCCGCGGCGGCCGCCGCCCCGCCGGCTCGCCGCCGCCGGGCAGCGACCGCCATGAGTGAGAAAAAATTCATGGTCACGCAGCTCGACACGGTGCCCGCCGTGCCGTGCCCGTGCGGCCATTCGCGCCGCGGCTTCGCGACGCCCGACAACAAGCTCGCGACCATCCACCTCGTCGACATCTCGATCGACGCGCGGACGCACTACCACAAAAAGATGACCGAGATCTACCTCGTGCTCGAGGGCGAGGGGTTCATGGAGCTTGATGGCGAGCGGATCCCGGTGAAGCCGATGACGTCCGTCTTCATCAAGCCCGGCTGCCGCCACCGCCTCGTGGGGAAATACAAAATCATCAATACCGCCATCCCCGCCTTCGACCCGGCGGACGAGTGGTTTGATTGAACCCGCAGCCGAGCGGCTTCCCGTTCCGGCGCCGGCTCAAAGATATTTCGGGGCGATCAACCGCGGCAGCCACAGCACGATCTCGGGAAACAGAATCAGCAGCACGAGGATCAGCAGCATCGG
Source organism: Opitutaceae bacterium (assembly GCA_031411915.1). Classification (GTDB taxonomy): domain Bacteria; phylum Verrucomicrobiota; class Verrucomicrobiia; order Opitutales; family Opitutaceae; genus ER46. Next base: position 3,572 of record JANOCA010000059.1, on the reverse strand, counting down.
GATCAGGATTATCCCCACGTCGCGCAGCGCCTGCACGAGTTTGATCTGACCGATGGTCGAGGCGATCATCAGGCACAGGCCGTAGGGCGGCGTCACGAGCCCGAACGCCAGCGAGACCACGCCGATGATCGCGAAGTGGATCGGGTGCATCCCGGCGTTCTGAGCCAGCGGCATCAGCATCGTGCCCACGATCATGATCGCCGGGATCGCGTCGATGAAGCAGCCGACGAACAGGAACGCCGCCGCGACGAGGAAGCCCGTGGAAATCACCCCCGTGCTCAACCCGGACATCGCGCCCACCACGGCCTGCGGCACCCGGTAGTAGGCGAGCAGCCAGCCAAACGCCGCCGCCGTGCCGATGCAGAACAGCGAGATCGAGGCCAGCCGCGCCGAGTCGTAGAGCACCGTGGAAAACCCACCGGGCTTGATCGTGCGATAGACGAAGAGGCCGAGGATCGCGGCGTAGGCCACGGCCACCACCGAGGCCTCCGTCGGCGTGAACAGCCCGCCCACGATTCCGCCCACGATAATCAGCGGCGTGATCAACGCCAGGCCCGCCCGCCGCAGCGCCCGCCAGAATTCCGCGCCGGTCGAGCGCGCATAAACGGGATAGCCGCGCCGCTTTGCGAAGACATACACCACGGCCATCAGCGCCAGCCCGATCAGCACGCCGGGCACCACGCCGGCGAGAAACAGCCCGCCGATCGAGACCGACATCAATCCGCCCCACACGATCATCAGGATGCTCGGCGGGATGATCACGCCCATCACCGACGCGCACGCCGTGAGCGCGACGGAGAAGCTCGCGTCGTAGCCCTGTTTCTTCATCGCGGGGATCATCAGCGAACCGATGCCGGCCGCCTCCGCCGTCGAGGAACCGGAGATCCCGGCGAAGAGCATGCTCACGACCACGTTGATATGACCGAGACCGCCCGGCAGGTGGCCCACGGTCGCCTTCGCGAGTTCGATCAGCCGCTCGGTGATGCCCGCGGAATTCATCAGGTGCGCGGCCAGCACGAAGCACGGCACCGCGAGCAAAATGAACGAATTGTAGGACTTGAACATCGCGTGCAGCAGCAGGAACGGCGTCAGCCGATCGTCGATGAGCAGCACCGGCAGGCACGCCAGCCCGAGCGCGAACGACACCGGCAGGCGCAGCACGATCAGCATCGCGAACGATCCGAACATGAGGAGCGCAACCTCGCCGGGTGTCATGGGGCGGTCTCCGGGTTCGCGAGCAGGCGGACGTCGTCGGCCATCTTTTCCACCAGAAACACCACCCAGGTCAGCCCCGCGACGGGAAACGCCAGGTAGATGCTCAGCATGTTGATGCCGCTCATCTCCGAGGTCTGCCGCCATCCGGTCTGAGCGAAGACCGCTCCATACCACACGAAGGCGAGCGCCATGATCATCATCGCGCCGTGGACGATCAGGCCGGCGATGCCCCGGCCGCGCGGCGTTTTCGGCACCGGAAGCAGGTCCACGTCGAAATGCGTCCGGTCGCGCACAGCGACCATCGAGCCAATCATGATGATCCAGACGAAACAGAAACGCGCGACCTCCTCGGTCCACACGTAGCGCGGGATGATGGGGACAAACCGCGAGAGGATCTGCATGGCGATGGGGACCAGCACCGCGCCCATCAGCACTGTCAGGATCACACGCAGGAGGCGATCGTAGCCATCAAGGACGCGCTTCGCGCGCGAGGCGGGGGGGGGCGTCATCGTGGCTTCAGATCACGGGAGGGCGTCGATGCGGGTGAGCAGGGCGGCGGCGCCGATCTCCGTCGCGTAGTGCCGTTTCACGGGCTCCACCAATTTCATGAGCTCATCGCGCCCGGCGAAGGGATGCGTCCGCAGTTTTCCGTCGGTTTCCAGCTGCTTCAGGATCGCGGCGTCCTCGGCGACTTCCTGCTCGCGGCCAAACGCGCCCGCCTCGCGGCCAGCGCGGCGGATCGCAGCCTGCAAATCCTCGGGGAGCCGGCGCAGCGACTTCTCGCTGAACATCAGCGGCCGCACCGTGATTGCATGCTGCGTGAGTGCGATCTCCGGGCCGACCTCGTAGAATTTCATCTGCTTGATTCCGGCGGCCTCGTTTTCCGCCGCGTCGATCACGCCCGTCTGGATCGCGCTGTAAATTTCGTCGTAGGCGATGATGGTCGGCTTGGCGCGCAGCGCCTGGAAGATCCTCGTCTGGATCGGCGCGCCCATCACGCGGATGTTCAGCCCGGTGAGCTCGGCGAGGTTGGTCACCCGGCGCTTCACGATCAGGTTGCGTGTTCCGCCGCCGGCGTAACCGAGCACGCGCACGTCGGCCTTCGCGAGCACCTCGTCGACGATGGGCTGGAACGCGTCGCTCTCGAGCACCTTCCTCCAGTGCGCGTGATCGCGGAAGAGGAACGGCATGTCCATCAGCGGCGCGGCCGGCGAAAACGTCGCCATGTGCGACGGCGACACGAGCGAGTAGTCCACCGATATGCCCTGGCTCATGAGGGCGAAATAGTCCTTCTCGAGGCCGAGTTCGCTGTTCAGGTAGAGTTCGAATCTGACTGGCTTGCCGTAGTATTCCCGCACGAGCTGCTCGAACTTCCGGAGGGTGCGGGTGTAGACGTGGGCCTCATCGAACTGCGAGGCGCCGCGCAGCACGATGGTCTTGTCCCGCGCGCCGCAGCCAGCGAGCGCGGTGACGGCCGCGCCGATCAGGAAAAGGGCGGCGACGGCCTTGGGGAACGGGCTCTTCATGCGAGTGCGGAAAGAGAAAGGGAGGACGATCAGGGAAAAATCGCGCCGGTGAACCGGACGCGGAAAGCGCGACCACCGTCGATTTGCGCTCACGCCGTGTCAACGTCGCAGGCCGTCCGCTGCGCCGGCGTGCGAGCGCGTGGCGAAACGGCGTCCGGTTCCGCGCTCCGGCAAGATCACCCGCATCGTTATCGAGAATTGCCTGCGTCACGCTTCGGTTTTTCGCGCGGATTCTCCGTTGCGTTTTTTTTCGAGTGGCGCCCTGCTCGGCGGTGTCCCCGCTTCGGTTTCCTGCCGAGGTGTTTCCCCTTAGGATCAACGGTTGGTCGTTTCCGTTTCCCCAGCGCGCCCATGAATGCTCCCTGCCGCCCGTCCCCCGCTGCTGCGTGCCGCCCGCACTTCGCGTTTCTCCTGCTCGTTCCCGCGCTAGCATCGGCCGCCGAGCTCAAGCTGCCCCCCGCCGCGACGGCGAAGGTGGACTACGTGCAGCACGTGAAGCCGCTGCTCGCGAAGCACTGCTACGAGTGCCACGGCGGCGAGAAGCAGCAGGCCGGCCTGCGGCTCGATCTCCGGCAAAACGCGCTGCGCGGCGGCGACTACGGCCCGGTGATCAACCCGGGCGACAGCGCGAAGAGCAAATTGATCCACAAGCTCGTGGATGGCGACGGCGGCGACCAGATGCCGCCGGACGGCGAGCTCACGGCCGGCGAGATCGGCCTGCTGCGCGCGTGGATCGACCAAGGGGCGGACTTTCGGAACGACGTCGACCCCGAGCTGCCGCCGAAGCCAATCGAGCCGAGGCTCGCGGCGTTGATCGCCGCGGTGCGTTCG
>JANOCA010000058.1:0-14707 GCA_031411915.1 Opitutaceae bacterium | reverse complement strand
CGGAGTAGATTTCGGCGGCGGCGCGGAGGCCCGGGGCGTTTTCCCAGTAGAGCGTGCCGAGCGTGGCGAAGCGGCCGAAGTAGCCGATGCCGGCGGAGGCGTTGGGGCTCGCGAGCAGCGTGGTGTCGCCCTCCGGCTGGTCGCGGCGCAGCGCCGCAGCGATGTCGCGGTAGAGCGGCTGCATCAGGTCGGTCGCACTCACGGCACCGCGGCGGTTCTCCGCGCGATCCGTGGCGAGGCGGATAAAGGCGGGCGCTAGGAGCAGCGCGCCGGCGAGGCCGAGTGCCCAACCCCGGCGCGCCGCGGGCGCCAAGGCGAGCAGGGCGAGGAGGAGCGCGAGCTGGGCCGGTCCGACGTTGAGCCACCAGCGCATCTCGAGCACCGCCATCGCCGTGAGCGCCGCGACCACCAAAGTGAGAAACCCAGCCCCGATCCCCGCCGAGGTTCGCCGTCGCCAGAGCACGACGGCCGCGGGCACGAGCACGAGGCACGACGCGAGATCGAAGGCGACGAAACGGAAACCGAACTGGGCTGCGACGGCCGGCAAGGACTTGCCCTCCGCGACGAAGTGCCGCAGCGCCCCGACGAACGGATCGCCGACGAGAAAAACCTCGCGGCCACCCAGCAGGATGACGAGCGGCGCAGCGGCCACGGCGAGCACGGCGACAAGCCCGCGCCAGAGCGGCGGACGCGCCACGGCCCAGTTGCCGCCGAGCGCGACGATCTCCGCTCCGCCCCACCAGAGCAGGGCGTAGAGCGGATGATTGACCTCCATCCGCAGGCCGAGGTGCGACGGCGCATACTCGACGAAATAGAAAACCAAGCTCGCCGCAGCGCCGACGCCGCCCCACAGCCGCCACAGCGTTGGATCGAAAACCGCGCCTTCGCGGCGGGCCTCGGCGCCGCGCCACCACGCGAGTGCGAGCCCGCTTGCGCCGGCCAGCGCGATCACGGGCAGCAGTGTGGCCGCGCTCAGCCAGACGCCGAACGCGCCGCAGAGTGCCGAGATGATCGCGGCGCGGCGGGCGGCGGGTGGGGCCGCTTCTCCGCAAGCGGCTTGGGTTCCAGTGAGCGAACCGTCCTGCAACCCAGGCCGGCTCGGAGAGCCGGCCCCACCTCGGGAGCGGGCAATCGAGCCGGAATTCTTTTCCCGCCAACCCGCGCCCATGAACGCGAGGCCGAGCAAAAGCCCGAGCACGGCAGCGGCGAGCAGGCCGTGGTGATCGACGTTGGTGGGCGCGAAGCCCTCGTAGAAACGCGGGTGGCCGACCATGCCGAGCGCAAGCAGGACGCCGGCGCCCGTGCCGGCGCGGCACGCGACCCAGGCGGAGAGCGCGATGAGCACGGCGAGGAGCAGCGGGACGTTGAACCAACGGAGCGTGCGCTCGAGCGCGGCGGCGCCGGTGTGGCCCGTGATTGCGGACTGCACGGCGGCGGCGGCGCGCAGCAGCCACGCGGGCGGCGAACTCCAGTGGACGGCCCGGCCGGTGGGCGCGTGGTCGGCCGTGGTGTGGCGGACGCGCAGAGTCTCCGTCTCCTCCGCGGCGAGGGCGTGGCGCACCCACATCTGCGCATCGGCGTGGCGCGCGGGCAGGACCTGCGTGAGCGGCGGGGCGGGGGCGCCGGCAGGCAGCGGGGCCGCGGAGTCGAGCAACGCGAGGTAATCGCGCACGGCGCCGGCGTGCGCCCCGATCAGCACGGCGCAGACGAGCCACGCGGCGGCGAGGACGAGCCAGCGGGGGCGCGGGGAGGCGGTCGGCGGCGGCGTGCGCAAGGTAGGTCGGGGTTTATCCCCGACGTGTCGGGCGTAAAGCCCGACCTACAGTGGTGGACGAGGCGTCTCGCCTCGGTTTGCGACTGAGGCGAGACGCCTCAGCCACGACTAAAACGTCACGTCCACGCCCACGGTCGCGCGCCAGCCGCTGTTGCTGTTGTCCTCCACATATTGGGGGAACGACTGGTAGCTGACCTGCGGGCGCGAGGTGAGGTTGATCACGTTGGCGTTGAGCCGGATTTTGCGCGTGAGGCGGTAGGTCGCCTCGACATCCACCTGCTCGCGGGCCGCGAACTGGTCGTTCGTGTAGCGGGTGTCGCCCACGCCGGTCAGGTAGTCCGAACGGTAGGAGTAGCGGACATTGCCGCGGAACTTGCCGAGCGCATAGTCGAGCGAGGCGTTGAACATGTAGTCCGAGAAGCCGATGGTCGGCAGCTTCTCATCGCTGCGAGACGGATATTTCGCGTCGCTCTCGCTGAAGGTGGCGCTGAGGTTCGCGGTCAAGCCGCGCAGGATGGGCGGCAGGAAATACATCTTCTGCTGCACGATGAGCTCGAGGCCGTAGTTGGTCGCGCCCTCGGCGTTCTCCCATTTGCGGTAGCGGCGCGTGCCGGCAGGATTGATGATCGGGTCGCCCGTCGCGGGATCGACGTCGGTGAACCTCCGGTCCGTGTTGTAATAAAACCCCTTCATTTTCTTGTAGAAAAAGCCCGCGGAATAGAGCCCGCCTTTCTCCGTGTATTTCTCGATTTGCACGTCGGCGTTGTGCGACGTGGTGGGGGCGAGGAACGGATTGCCCTCGGTGATGTTGCCGTTGATGTCCTCGGAACGGCCCAGCGTGAGCCGGCTGAGCGTGGGGCGCGCGTAGCTGCGGTTGTAGCTTTCGCGGAGGATGAGGTTGGGCTGCAGCGCGTGCCGGAAGTGGATGCCGGGGAGGTATTGGGTGTAGTCTGTGCCGGGGCGGCGCTCGATGACGGTCAGCGTGCGGGCATCGAACGATTTGCGCACGGATTTCCACGTGTTGTGCTCCGCGCGGATGCCGGTGACGATCGTGGTCTTGCCGATCTGCGCGGTGCCCATGCCGTAGGCGGAGGTGGTGGTTTCCTTCGCGTCGTAGTCTTCCTCGGCGGCGCCGCGCAGCGAGTCGATCGGGACATAGGGGAAGAGCGCCGGGCTGGTCCGGAGGAGCTCGCGCACCTTCGAGGGGACGACCTCCATGAACATCTCGCGCCCATTGATGACGAAATCGCTGCGCCTCATCACCTGCGCATAGGGGAACGCGGCGGTGGTGTCGTATTCGAATTGGTCCTGCTCGAAGCGCTGCTTGGTCTGCTGGTATTTCGCGCCGAACTTGAGCGAGCCGGCCAGCCGATCGCCGACGAATTTTTTCTCCCAGTCGGCCTTGAAGTTGTAGGCGTTTTCCCAGCGCTCCTCGGGCTCGATGCTCAGGTCGCCGCGGTTGATGGTCGTGGTGTCGCGCGGATCAAGGCCGTTGACGATCCAGGCCAGGGGCTTGAGCGGGTTGCGGACATCGTATTCCCACTGGAAGTAGCCGCGCGCCGCCGGCACGTTCCGGACGATGAAATCGGAATCGAGCGTGCGCACATAGTGCGTGTGGCGATAGAATGCATCGTAGTTGATCGTGGACGATCCGAGCTCGTGCCGGCCGCCGGTGGAAAACGCATACACGTTGGTGTGCGTCTCCGATTCCTCGGCGCTGTAACGGATTTCGCCGCGGCTGCCATTGGCCCCGGCGGTGCCGCGACCCCGGCCGGATTCGAGAAACTCGAAGGTCTTGCGGCCGTTGATCGCATCCTGGAAGCGGGTGTCGATGTAGGGCCGGCTCAGGTAGCGGGACGCGTCGACGGCCGTGCGGCTGTGCAGCGGCTTGAAGTAGAACGTGTGCTGCCGACCAAGGCGGAAGTCGATCGAGGCGTTGATCCCGTATGAGTCACTATCGCGCAGGTTATACTGCACGGTCATGTTGGGATTAAAATAGAAGGGGAAGCCCGGCAGGTTGTAGGTGGGATTCGTCGCGGGGTTGAGGAGGGTCCAGTCCGTGTCGTTGTTCTCGTAGTAGCGGTTCGAAAGATATTTCGAGAGCGTGACGCTGACGCCGAGGTTCTTCTGCTCCCCGAAAATCCCGTAGAGATCGCTGTAGGTGAGCCGCGCGTTGTAGCCCCACTTTTCGGCCAGGCCGAGGTAGTTCATGCTGGCGCCGAAGCGGATTTCGCGGCCATCGCGCTGGAACGCCGTCCGCGACACCACGTTGATCGTGCCGCCGAGCGCGTCGCCGTCGCGATCCGGGGTGTTGGCCTTGATCACCTCGATGTTGGCGATGCCGTCGGCCACGAGATTGCTCGTGCTGAAGCCGCGGGTGCCGATGCGATTGCCGTCGACGGTGAACGAGTTGAAGTCGCCGCCCAGCCCGCGGATGTTGACGCCCTCGGGCGTGCCATCCTCGCCCTCGTTGACGGTGAGGCCGGGCAGGCGCTGGAGGGCGTAGCCGATGTTGCCGTCGTTCATCGCGCCGAAGGTCTCCTCGGAGACGATGTTCACGATGCCGCGCGCGGTCTTCTGCTGGTTGATGGCGAGGGCCTGGCCGCGGGCGGCCTCGGCCACCTCGAACGCGGCCATCTTCAGCACCTCGCTCCTGAGCTCGGCGTTGACGACAGCGGAGCCGCCGGCCGCGACGGCCACGGGCTGGCGAAGGAGGTCGAGGCCGACGTATTCGACCTCAAGTGACAGCGTGCCGGCGGGCACGCCGGCGATGGTGTAACGGCCGTCGGGATCGGTGACGTCGGACAGGGGCGTGCCGACGACGCGCACCGTGGCGCCTTGGAGCGAGCGGCCGGTGGCGCCCTCGAACACGCGCCCCGAAACCGTGCCGGTGCCGGCGACGGACTGGGCAAAGGCGCCGGGCGCGAGCGAGGCGAGCAGACAGGTGAGCAGGAGGCGCAGGGTAGGCATGGGCGCGAGGGGTGGATGAGACAGCCAGCGGTCTCCGCCCCCGCCGCGACGCTGTCAATGCGACTAAAAATTCCCGCTCACGCCGAACTTGATCACAGTCGTGTAGAGATCGTTTCGCGTCATCCGGTCGGGGATGTAGGTGTATTGGTGGTTGGTGCCGGTGTTGAACACGTTGATCACGTCGGCGTAGACGCTGAGCCGGCGGCTCAGCGCGTAGGCGAGGTTGAAGTCCACCGGCGTGCTGCCCTTGTCATACACGCGGCGCGACGGGTCGGCGTTGTAGGATTCCAGGCGGTCGTCGGCGTAGTTCATCTTCACGCGCACAGTCCAGCCGCGGGCGATGTAGGAGACGCCGACGTTGCCGGTGCGCGGCGTGAAGAGCGGGAGCGAGCGGCCGGTGCGGTTGTCGCCGGCGTTGCCATAGTTTCCCGCGGTGCGCAGCCACGTCATGTTGGCAAAGACGCCGAAGCCGCGCCAGATTCCGCCGAGGTGGCTGAACTGCTGGCTGTAGGAAAACTCGAGCCCGCGGATCGTCGCGGAGCCGCCGTTGCGATCGGTGGTGAGGGTGTAGCCCTCGTATTCGGCGCCGAAGATGTTGTTGCTGCCATCCACGCGGCCGACGTTGGCGCGGTAGATGAAGTTCGAGAGTTTCTTCTCGAAGACGCCGAGCGACACGAGGCCCGCGGGCTCGAAGTAGTATTCGAGCGCGGCGTCGATGTTCTTCGAGCGCTGCGGCTGGAGGTCGGGGTTGTTGGAAGTGATCGTGAGGTTGTCGTTGTTCACCGTCATGTCGGGCACGATCTGGCCGAAGTTGGGGCGGCCGATGCCGGTCGAGTAGCTGAGGCGGCCGACGAGGTTGCGGGTGGCGTTGTATTTGAAATGCACGCTCGGAAAATAGTTCCGGTAGTCGCCGCTGGCCTCGGAGCGGTTGCCGTATTCGGCGAGGTTGCGCCGGACGATCTCGGCCTCGGAGAGCGTGCCGGTGATCGCGGCGCGGCGGGCACGCTCGGCGGCGGTGATTTCGCGGCGAAAGCCCTGCCCGCTGAACGCCGTCTCCTCCATGCGCACGCCGGCGACGACGAAGAGCGGGCCGAAGCGCGTCTCGCCCTGCACGTAGGCGGCGGCGACGCTTTCCTCCGCGCGCGAATCGAGGCGGATGGAGTCCTGCGTGCTCAGCGCGACGTCGCGGCGGAAGAGCTGCGGCTGGCTCCGCAGCGTCTCGCGCAGCTCCGGCAGTTTCAGGAACTGCAGCCCGCGCGGATAGCTGAACGCGACGTGCGTGTAGCGCGGATCGAAGAAGCGGCCGAGGTCGTCGTCGTTGGCGGCGCCCACCGGGCCGGCGACGCCGTTGGGGCCGACGTAGCTGTAGACGTTGCGGTCCTGATCGCGGCGGCGGACCTGGTCGCGGAAACGCGCGCCGGTCTTGATCGCGAGGGGCCGCTCGGTGGCGAAGGCCTTCCGGTAATTGATCTGCGCGCCGAAGATTTGATCGCGGCTCTCGATCTCGGGCAGGTCCACGGAGCTCATGGTGGAGTTGCGCGGGTCAAGGATGTCGGGGCCGCTGATTTGCGCGACGGTGAAATATTTGTGGGTGGCCGAGCGATCGAAGCGGAAGCCGACGCCAGCGACGGCGCGCGCGGGGATGAAGCGCTCCTCCGTGCCCTTGGAGGGCGAGAAGTTGGTCGTGAAGTCGAGCCGGCCGCCCCAGACGTTGGCGCGCTCGCCGCCGAGCGTGGTGTTCAGCGTGCGCACGTCGCGGGCGCGGCGGTTCTGGTTGAACGTGAAGGTCTGGTTGCGCGTCTCGGTGACGTTTTGGGTGAGGGACACGATGTTCGCCGCGGCCGGCGTGCTGGCGGTGGGCTGGCGGCGGTTGAGCTGGTCCTCGTAGATGGAATAGGTGGTGTTGAGGTAGAGTTTGGTGTCGGCGCCGAGCTTGTAGTCGAGCCGGAGGCCGAGGCCGGAGCGCTTGTGCTTCAGCTGATCCTGGCCCCAGTTGGCGGCGCCGAAGAACACGGGCCGGTCCGTCGCGGTGGTCTGCTCATAGACGAGGTTGCTCCGGTCGCGGGGCTTGTGGCTTTCGTTGTAGCTCGCGGTGAAAAGGAAGCCGACCTTCTCGCGCAGGATGTCGGAGTAGCTGATGCTCGCGAGGGGCCGGAACGATTTCTGATCCATGTTGAACGAGTTGCCGAAATTGTAGGTCGCGCGGCGGCCCTTGCGGTCGAGGGCGCTCTTCGTCTTCAGGTTCACGCTGCCGCCGATCGAGTCGGCGTCCATGTCGGGCGTGGCGGCCTTGGTGATCTCGATGGTCTCGATGAAGTCGGCCGGGACCTTGTCGATCTCGAAGCCGCGGTTGAGGCTGCGCGTGCTGCCGTTGGAGCCGCGCGTGCCGTCGATGCTGACGGCGTTCATGTTGGAATCCACGCCGCGGATGCGGATGAGGAGGATCTCGCCCTCGGACTCCTCCTTGCTCACGCCCGGCATGCGCTGGAGGAAATTGCCGAGATTGAGGTCGGCGACGTTGCCGAAGGCGTCGGAGGAGATCACGTCCTTCACGTTGCCGGCGTTGCGGCGCTGGGTGATGGCGAGCGCGTTGCCCTCGCGCTCGCCCTCGACGACGAACTTGTCGAGCTGGTAAACGGCCGAGGTGAGCCCGGCGTCGAGCGTGGCGGTGGCGCCGGCGGCGACGCGCACGGGCAGGATTTTCGGATCGAGGCCCGTGTAGCGGATCGTGGCGGTGTAGTCGCCGGGGGCGAGGCCGGTGAGGAGGTAGCGGCCGTCGCGCGTGGTGAACGCGGAGGCGCCGCCGGGCGCGAGCGTGATCTCGGCGCCGTCGAGGTGGTGGCTGGTGGCGGCGTTGGTGACAGTGCCGCTGAGCGTGCCGGTGGATTGCGCGAAGGCGGCGGTGGTGAGCGCGAGTGTGGCGAGAAGTAAGCGGGCGCGGCAAAGGACGGTCGTAGTCATGGCGGGGTGGGGTTGGGGTGGTGGCAGCGAATCCGCAAGCGGTGTCAGCGGCAAGCGAAAGGCCGCCTGCGAAGCGACCGACGCATGAAGCGTTGCTTTGGCGTCCGTGTGGACAAACAATTGTCGGAGCTTGCTGCCTGCGCCCCATCCGGAGATCGGCAGGCCTGATGCTTGTTTGGTCAGACAACCCTAGCCCGCATTCACCCCATGCACTCGATCCCGCCCCTCGCGAATCATCTTCGCCGCCTCGCCCTCGGAGCCTTGCTCCTGCCATTCTCGTTGCTCGGGCTCGCCGCCCAAACCGCCTCGACCGGCACGGTGAGTGGCCGCGTCTACGATCAAGCGAGCGGTCGCTCGCTCCAGGGCGCGGTGGTCCGCATCGGCGGCACCAACGCCTCCGCGTTCACCGATGCCGAGGGGCGCTTCTCGATCCCGGCCGTGCGGTCGGGGCCGGCGGTCGTCGAGTTTGAGTATGTCGGCCTCGATGCCGCGACGCAGTCGGTCACGGTCACGGCCGGCGCCACGGCGACGGTCGACATCGGCCTGAGGAGCGCCGTGCTGCAGATGGCGACCTTCGAGGTGAAGGAGGCCGCACGCGGCCAGGCGCTCGCGATCAACCAGCAGAAGACCGCGGCGGGCATCGTGAACATCGTGTCCGAGGAGATCTTCGGCAGCATGATCTCCGGCAACCCGGGCTATGCGCTTCAGCGCTTGCCCGGCATCAGCGTGGACGAGGATCAGGATGGCACGCCCACCGAGGTGAACCTCCGCGGCGTGCCCGGCGAATTCAACTCCGTGCAGCTCGACGGCAACCGGCTTTCGGGCGGAAGCGGCACGAGCCGCGCCGCGAACATGCGCGATCTCATGGCGGACGGCATCACCAACATCGAGGTGATCAAGGCGGCGACGCCCGACCGGGATGGCGATGCCATCGGCGGCATCATCAACGTGGTGTCGCGCACGGCATTTCAGCGCGACGCCCGCGAGCTGCGGCTGGTCGGCACCGCCTCGTTCAACGACCAGTCGGGGCGCTGGGGCTACAACACCCGCGCGACCTACTCCGACATATTCAGCGTGGCCGGGAAGGAAAAAAACCTCGGCCTCAGCCTCACGCTTTCGAAATATACCACGGACCGTTATTCGGAGAACTACGACATCGACTGGGAGCGGGTAACTCCGTCGCTCTTTCCCGCGTTGAATCTGCCGGCTCCGACGAAGTTCCTCGAAGCCTCGCACTTCGAGCGCAGTTTCCGCACCGCCTACACCCACGGCATCAGCGCCTCGATCGATTTCCGCACGGATCAGCACAACACGTTTTATTTCCGGCCCTATTGGAGCCACTACGACGCGAACTCGCGCACCTATGAGACCGACTGGGATGTCGACAAGCGCTTCCAGGATACGGCGGGCGGCCGCAAGACCTACGGTTTCCTGGCGCCTGACGGCTCGCGCGGCCGCGGCACGACCGGAGCCGCCGGCAGCCAGGCCTCCCTCGGCTACATCGGCACCACGGCCAACGAGCACAACGACACGTGGAACTGGGCGGCCGGCGCCAAGCACGAGCGCGACACGCTGACGATCACCTACGATCTGTTCTATTCGACGACCACCTACGTGCGGCCGAATTTCACGGAATTCAACGTCGTCAACCAGCCCGCGACAGCCGGCTATTACCTCGTGGAGTATGACGCGACGAGCCGGCTCCGCCCCCGTTTCACGATCCTGAACGGCCTCAGCCCGACCGATTTCGCCTACACGCGCCAAGGCCCGGTGAACTTGATCTTCATCCCGCGCAGCCGGGAGGAGGAAAACACCAGCGGACGCGCGGACATCGAGAAGAAGATTCCCGGCGAGAAAATCTCGCACGCGCTCAAGACCGGCGTGAAGCATCGCGAGAGCCGGCTGAGCTACGATCAGCAGAGCACCAGCTACCAGATCGCGGCCAATGCGCCGGCGCAGGCGAACTTTCCTTTCCAACGCGTGCTGCGCCCCACGACCGACTCGCTGTGGGGCAACGAGCGCTACCAATACGCCGACGAGGTGGAGGCGGCGAAGGTGTTTTTCGAAAACCCGAACATCTGGACGGCCGTGCAGCCGGGCTCGTTCAATAACAGCAACAACAGCGACTACACCGCGAAGCAGACCACGACCGCCGCCTACGTGATGGACACGATGAAGATGGGCCGGCACTCGCTCATCGCCGGCCTGCGCTGGGAACAGACGGAATTCGAGCGCACCGGAAAACGGGTGCGCGTGACGTTGCCCGGCCCGGTGCTGGTGGCGGAGGAAGTGCGCGGCCGCGGGAAACTCGATATGTGGCTGCCCGGCGTGCACCTCCGCCACGAACTCGCGCGCAACCTCATCCTGCGCGAGAGCTTTAACAAGAGCTACGGCCGGCCGAGGCTCGGCGACGTCACGCGCGGCCGCAACGAGAACACCGCGGTCAACGGCGCGATCACCATCAGCGAGGGCAATCCCGACCTGAAGGCGATGGAGTCGGACAATTTCGACATCCAGCTCGAGTGGTATAACGACAAGGGCGGGCTCTACTCCGTCGCGTTGTTCCAAAAGGACATCAAGAATTTCGCCTACAACCAGATCACCCGCTTCGACGTCCTCGACGCCAACGGGCGGCCGGTGCCGGCCGTGAGCGGCTTCAACACCTACACGCAGCCGCAGAACGGCCCCGGCGCGAAGAATCGCGGCATCGAGCTCATCGCGCGCCAGCGGCTCTACTTTCTCCCCGGCCCGCTCAAGGGCTTGAGCGCCGACGTGAGCGCCACGTTCACCAAGAGCAAGGCCGTGCTGCCCGGCCGCGAGAAGGACGACATCCCGCTCGAGGGTTTCTCGAAATACCTCCTGACGACCTCGCTCTCCTATGTCTGGGGACGCTTCAGCGCGCGCGCCGACTACCGCTACCGCGACGCCTACATCGAGGGTCTCGACACCGATACCGACACGGACGAATGGTTCTCCGCGCGCGAGCAAGTCGATGCGGAGATCACCTTCCGTCTCCGCAAGGGCCTGAACTTCTTCGCGTCGGGCACCAACCTCACGCACCGCCCGCAGGTGTCCTACACTGGGCAGAAGGTCTTCCCCGAGGATGTGAGTTACTCGGGCCGGAAATATACCTTCGGGATCGAGTATCGGTTCTGAGATTGGCGCTACCGGGAGCCTACCGCGCGGCCCGGCGCGCCAGCGCAAGGTTGTCGCAGGCGTCGGCGTAGGGCGCTTCAGCCGCAGCGCGTGCTCAAACTCCGCGATCGCCTTGCGCCCGCGGCCGATGGGCCAGCGGACTCGGAAAAGAAAGCGAGTGCCGTTGCGCCCGCGGTTTAGGTTGAGCTTCCGTAGAAGGAGGGTGACCGACGCTCGAGGCTCAGAGCGTCGATCAGCGGCGTCAGAAAAACAGAGCCGGGTCGCGATGCGACCCGGCCCCGGGGATTCTTGGCTGACGGCGAACGTGGCGCTTTCTCAGTTGTCGTCGTCGTCGTCCTTCGAGCCGATCTTCGCGCGGGCGGGGAGCATGAGCAGGAGCTGGCCGTCCTCGACGGTGTTGGGCGCGGGGGCGAGCGAGGGGCCGTGGGCCTGCACGACAGTGATCCACGAGTCGTGGCCGAAGAAGTCCGAGGCGTCGATGATGCCGCTCGTCTCCCAGATGCCGGGTCCTACGACGGGCGGCACGCCGCCGGCGGGGGCAACCGCGCCGTTGGGATTGAGCTCGGCCACGCGCTTGGCGGCGAAGTTGTTCTTGAGGTCGAGGCGCCAGATGCTGCCTTCGCGGGCGCGCTTGGCATATTCCGGGCGGCTGTCGCTGGTGCCGTCTTCCTGAATCATCAAGTAGTCTTTGCTCACGTCGATGTTGTCGGGCGCGAAGGCCATGTCCCCGCCCATGGCGGCAACCGTGTCGTTGTTGTAGATCGTCTTGATCGTCGTCGTGCCTAGGATGTTGGCGGCATCGAATTTCACCTCGTAGGTGCGGCCGAGGCGGTTGCCGGGGCCGTTGCCGGTGGTGACGAAGTAGAACGTGTTCTTGTCGGTCTTGCTCCACGCACCGTCCTCGATGCGGATGAAGCCGAAGGCGCCGACCGCGTCCGCGTCCGCCTCCAGCTGCGTCTCGCCGCGGCTCGTCTGATCGGGCAGCTCGACCCATTTGCCGGCGATCGAGCCGGTGGTGAAGTTCAGCTCGCTGGTCTTGCCCGGCGTGGTGCTGACGAACGCGTAGAGCTTGCCGGTGTCGAGGCCGTTGCGGCTGAGCACGCTGGCGCCGGCGCTGCGGTTCTTTTTCCCGACGTAGAGGTAGAGCTGGTTGTCGGGAGTGGTCGGGCCATCCTCCATGCACATGGCGACGGTCCACTCGCCGTCGTCGGGGCGCACGAGGGTGTTTTCCCAGGCGAAGCGGCCCATCTTGACGAGCGTGTGCAGCTCGCGATCAAAGATCGCGACGGCGAGGCCGCCCCTGCCGTCGAACGTCGCGGCGCCGCCGCTCTCCTCGCCCGAGATGAAGATCGGGCGATCAAAGCCGGCTTCTTTCCACGCCAGCGAGCCGGAGCAGAAGCGGCCGAAGCCGCGGGTGGCGTTGTTGGCCTGGGGCGCCGGGAGCACGGTCTTCGCCTCCTCGTCGTGCACGAAATCGTAGGCGCGCTCGCCGGAGAGCACCTTGCCGTCGCGATCGAGGATGAAGCGGGAAACGAACGCGCCGCGATTGAGCACGCCGCCGACGTTCGGCTCCGACATGACGGTGTTGCCGAGCTCGTGGTTCATGTAGAGCACGGTGCGGCCGCCGGTCGTCTTGTGCGCGCCGAGGCCGTCGGGGATGCCGATCATCTGGTAGGCCTTGCCCGGGCTGCTCGTATTCGGCACCTGATCACCGACGCTCAGGAGCGGTTGGATCACGTAGTCGGTGGTGACCGGCACGAGGTAGGATTTGATTTTGGTGTAATCGGCGGCGTGGAGGCAGCCGGTCGCCACAAGGGCGAAACCGATGCCGAAAGCGCGCAGGGAAGTGCGCGCAGCGGGGACGAGGGCGATGGGAACGGCAATATGGAGCATGACTTGATTCTCTGGGCGGTTGATGAACGCGAACGAACTGACCGTGCGCATGGTGCCCGCCAAATGTGTCGATGCCGTTGCCGCGCCGTTACGGTTGCGCTAAACCGGCGGCGGCGGGTTCGCTCGCCGTGCCCGATCAACGTCGCGGCCCGTGGTGCGGCACGTGGGACGAAACCACTCGCCGCTCCAAAAAAGGCTCGCGACCGCGCGGGCGCGGCGCGGGTATTCCGGCACCCCATGTCCTCGAATCTCACGTCGTCCTCTGCGGCCCTGACGCGCCGCACGTTGTTGCAGCAGGCCGGGCTCACCGCGATCGGCTTGGCCGGATTGGCGCCGGCGTTGTCGGCCGCCGAGGCGGGAGCCAAGGCGAAGGCACCCGCCGCGAAGGCTCCTGCCCCGGCGGTGCCGCCCGGCGGCCTCGCGCCGCTCAACCGCTTCGGCCGCATGATGCAGGAGCACTACGTCGCGCGCGTGCGCGAGGTGGAGCGCGCCGCCAACGCCCGCCGCGCCGCGCTGCGCACGCGGGCCGACGCCGAGGCCTACGTGCGCGAGGTGCGGCAGAAGGCGCAGCAGTGCTTCGGACCGTGGCCGGAGAAGACGCCGCTCAACGCGCGCGTCACCGGCATCGTCGAGCGCGACACCTACCGGATCGAGAAAGTGATCTTCGACAGCCGTCCGAACTTCCCGGTGACGGCGAATCTCTACGTGCCGAAGGGCCGGAGCGGAAGACTCCCCGGCGTCGTCGGGACCTGCGGTCATTCGGCCAACGGCAAGGCCGGCGAGACCTACCAGTCATTCGCACAGGGCCTCGCGCGCCTCGGCTACATCTGCCTGATCTACGATCCGATCGGGCAGGGGGAACGGCTCCAGTGCGTGGGGCCGGACCTCAAGCCGCGGCACGGCATCGGCGTCGCCGAGCACCTGCACGTGGGCAACCAGCAGTTCCTTGTCGGCGAGTTTGTCGGCTCGTGGATGGCGTGGGACGGCATCCGCGCGCTCGACTACTTGCTCTCGCGCCCGGAGGTGGACCCCAAGCACGTCGGCGTGACGGGCAACTCCGGCGGCGGCACGCAGACGACGTGGCTCTGCGCCGCCGACCCGCGCTGGACGATGGCGGCGCCGAGCTGCTTCGTGACGACCTTCCGCCGGAACCTCGAGAACGAGCTGCCCGCCGACACCGAGCAGTGCCCGCCGCGTGCGCTCGCCCTCGGCCTCGATCACTCGGATTTCATCGCCGCCATGGCGCCGCGCCCGGTGATTCTGCTCGGCGGTGAGCGCGACTATTTCGACGCGCGCGGGCTCGAGGAGGCTTTTGGCCGGCTGAAAAACCTCTACCGGCTCCTCGGCGCCGAGGAAAACGTGCAGCTCTTCATCGGCCCCAACCCGCACGGCTACACGCAGGTGAACCGCGAGGCGATGTATGGCTGGTTCAACCGCCAGACGAAAATCTCCACGACCTCCATCGAGCCCGCGCTCACGATCGAGAAGGACGAGACGCTGCAGTGCACGGCGCGCGGCCAGGTCGGCGAGGCCTCGCCGGCAACCGTGTTCACCGTCACGCGCGATCTCGCGCGCTCGCTCGCGGCGAAACGCGGGCGGCCCGAAGGCGCGGCGTTGCAGCGTGCGGTCGCCGACGCGCTGAAACTCCCGGCGCGCGACGCCGCGACGCCGCCCGACTATCGCATCTTGCGCCCGAGCGCCGGGCGCCGCTACCCGAAGCGTTTCGCCGGCACCTACGCCGTCGAGACCGAGCCCGGCGTCCACGCGCTCGTCTGCCGCCTGAGCGACGTCGATCTCGTCTCGCGCCCGGCGCGCGACGCGAAGCGCGCGATCCTCTACGTGGCGCACCACTCGGCCGACGCCGAGCTGCGCAGCGAGCCGCTGATCGCGGAGGTGATGGCGGCCGAGCCGGCGTCGGCAGTGTTCGCGTGCGACGTCCGCGGCATCGGCGAA
>JANOCA010000057.1:0-5011 GCA_031411915.1 Opitutaceae bacterium | reverse complement strand
CCGCTCGGATAGCGAGCCCCACCTCGAAGGGCGCTCGTCCAACCTCGGCGGGCAGGGACGCCCGCCGCTACGCGGGGCAGGTTCGTTGAATCGGGTGCGCGCACGGGCACAAAAAAGGGCGGGTCAGAGACCCGCCCCGTTGACTTTGTTTACCGCACGCCGTCGCGGCGCAGGGTGTCGGGCGTGTAGTCGGCCGGCGTGCGCTTCACGCCGAAGTCATACATCGCGTTCTCGTTGTCGAGGCCGACGGCGAGGTAGCGGCCGTTCTGGAGATCGAGGTGGACCTCGAGCGTGCTCCAGAAAGTCTGGGCGTCGTAGTAATTGATGCAGTGCGCCTCGGAGACGCGCCACATCTGGCCACGACCGTCGTATTGGTCGGCGGCGAGCATCTGCCAGGAATCCTCGTCGATATAGAACGTGCGGCGGCCGTAGAGGTGCGAGGTGCCGGACTTGAGCTTGGCCTCGACGACCCACACGCGGTGCAGCTCGTAGCGCGCGAGATCGGGGTTCGGGTGCAGCGGCTTGAGGATCTCGGAGTTCTTCACCTTGTCGCTGTGGAGGCGGTAGGAGTTGTAAGGGACGATCAGCTCCTTCTTGCCGACGAGCGTCCACTCGTAGCGATCGGGCGCGCCGTTATACATGTCGAACTGGTCGCTCGTGCGCTGGCCGTCGGCGGCGGTGCCGGGATTGTCGTAGGCGACGTTGGGGGCGCGGGTCACGCGGCGGCGGCCGGCGTTGTAGACCCAAGCGCGGCGCGGCTCCTTGACCTGATCCATCGTCTCCTGCGCGAGCAGGATCGAGCCGGCGAGGCGGGCGGGGGCGGTGACCGCCTGCTTGTAGTAGATGAGCGTGTTGGACTGCTCGAGTTCCTTGGCCGAGATGTCGGGCCGGTGGTAGTTGAAGAGAAACTCGTCCTCGAACTTCACGAGTTGGTAGCCGCCGCCGCGCTCGACGGCGGCCTGATCGATGTGGCGCACGGCGGCGACGCCGCGGAAGCGCGTGAGGAAATTCCACAGCACCTCGAGGCCATTCTGCGGAATGGGAAACGGCGCGCCGCGGATTGCGCCGCTGATGCCGTTGCCATCCGCGATGAGCTTGGCGCTCGTCGCGTTCTGGCGCGTGGCGTCGTAGATCGCCTGGGGCGCGGAGGCGCTGCGGCGCGTGGGGTAGACGACGAGCTTGTAGCTCGGGTAGGCCTTGAGCACGGCCTGCTGGCCGGCGGTGAGCTTGGCGGCGTATTGTGCGGCGTTGGCGCCCGTGACGGTGTAGAGCGGCTGGTCGCCCGCGAACGGATCCGGGTGGTGCATGCCGGTCTTGTAGCCGACGGGCGCGGACTTGAGGCCGCCGTCCCACGCGGGGATGGAGCCATCGGGGTTGCCCTTGGTCTCGGCGCCGAGGGGCGTGAGATCCTTGCCGAGGCGGGCGGCGTCGCTTTCCGAGACGGCGGCGAACGCCGTGGACGACAGAAGGCAAAGGGCGGGGAGGAAACGGAGAGTGTTCATCGGGGTGGCGTCAGAAGGAGAATTTGACCGTGGTCGCGAAGTAGTCGCGATCGCCGAGGAGGTTGTAGCGGCCGGCGCCGAAGAAATTCACGTAGCGCGCCTCGAAGGACCACGCGTTGCGGTAGGTGAACTCGACGGCGAGGTTCACGCTGCGGCGTTCGCGGATGTAGTTGCCGAGCGGGAGCGGCGTGGTGCCCTTCACGTCGTGCGAGAACGCGAGGCTCGGCTGCATGTTCACGTTGGGGAAGATGTTGTTGTAGTCGAGGCGGCCGAGGACTTGGTAGCCCCACGAGAATTTGTCGGCGAACGCGCCGGAGGGCGTGGCGGGGAATTGCGGGAAGCCCGCGCCGTTCATCGCAGCCTGCGTGCCGGCGGTGAAGGTGGCGGGGCCGTCGTAGCGCAGCGCGGACTTGGAAGGCAGGTTGGCCAATACGGCGCCGACCTCGCCGACAAAGGTGAACTGCTGCGAGCCGAGCGTGGGCCCGAAGACCTTGGTGATCGTCGATTGCGCGGTCCACACGCGGTGCCGGCGGTAGCCGGGGATCTCGCGGCCGTATTGGCCGAGATAGTTGCCGACTTGGTTGTTGGCGCCGAACTGGGGCGCGAGCGCGGAGAGGGCGGCGAAGAGCAGCTCGACGTCGTCGACCTGGAGCGGCACGTCGTTCTTCAGCCCGATCTCGCCTTGCCACGAGATGCCGGTCTTGCCGAGCGAGGTGTTGAAGCTGATGCCGTAGAGGTTGAGGCCCTCCGCGTATTCCGTGAAGTAGCGGCCGCTGGCGGCCGCGGTGAGCAGCGCGATCTGGCGGGCGCCGGCGATGGCGGCCTGCACGGGCGCGCTCTGGAGCGTGGCGATCTCGACGGGCGTGAGCGTCGTCGGTGCCAGCGAGGATTTCACGATGATCTGGAAAATCGCCGCGGCCTGCGGGCCGGCCTGCGCGGCGGGGATGCCGCCGCGGATGAACGCCGCCGTGAGGGGCCCGGTGAGGTTGGTGTCGATTGCGACCGTGGGGGTGCGGGCGCTGATGACGGGCGAGCGGCTGTGGTAGCGCGCGTAGTAGAGGCCGAACTCGGTGTTGTTCAGCCCCGCGGCGAGGAAACGCGTGGCGACGCCGTATTGGCCGAAGTTCCCCGCGTCGCGGTCCTGGGTGCGCGTGATGGCGCCGATGGCGCTGCCCTGATCGGCGATGCTGCCGAAGCCGAGCCAGACATTGCTGCCGCCGCGCGTGGCGAAATCGTTCGTCGAGAAATACGAGCCGGCGGGCTCGAGTTCGTTGCGGCGAAACTCCAGCAGCGCGAACGGCTCGACCGTGACGTTGGGTGTCACGCCGAGGGAGGCCTTGATCATGTTCACCGGGAGGAGCGCCTCCTTCAGCTCGGCGCCCGGTGTGCGGAGCTTGGAGAGATCCGCGGAATTCACGACGTTGATGCCGTTGGGGATGAACGTGCTTTCGCCGAGGCTCAGCACCTGGCGGCCCACGCGCACCTCGAGCGGCATGCTGGCGCCCACCGTGAACTTCGCGCGGGCGTAGAGATCGAGCAGCTCCGCGCCGCTGGCGACGCGGTCCTTGGCCTGCTCGGAGAGCGGGGTGCGGCGGGTGTCATCGGCTTTCCAGTCCTTGAACCAGTAGCCGCGCGCAAGCGCGCCGAAGTCGCGCCACTTGAGCTCGAGGTCGTGGTTGCCCTTGAGCACCTGCGAGGCCCAGCCCTTGCCGTAGTTGAGGTTGCCGTCGTCGGTGTTGACGGAGTTCTGCCGGCCGGGGATGCCGTTGAAGAGCGCCGTCGTGCCGTAGAGATCCGGGTCGGGATCCTTCAGGCGATGGAGGCCGCCGAGCGAGAGGGTGGAGTCGAAGCTGCCCTTGAGTTCGCCAAAGGTGAAAGGGACGGCGCCGACGGGGGAGGCGAGCAGGGCGAGCGCAGCCAGCGCGGCCGCGCTGCCGCGACCCGGACGGATGGCGACGCGAGGGGACGGATGAGCGTTCATGAGGGGTTGGAAAAAAGTCCGCGGCGGCGACGCGGCGGACAGAGGGAGGGTGGGCGGAGAGCAAACGGCGAGGCCCTCCGCGCCGCAAGTGTGAACCGGCCCGAGCAGGCTGGTCTGCCAGACTGGTCTGCGGCTTTGACGCGCCGCCAATTTCCGCAACGGTGCGGGTCCATTTCATGCAGGTCGCGACCCACATCCACGTCAAAGGCGCCCGCGAGCACAACTTGAAGAACCTCGAGTTGCGCCTCCCGCGCGGGAAGCTCGTCGTGATCACCGGGCCGAGCGGCTCCGGCAAGTCGTCGCTCGCCTTCGACACCATTTATGCGGAGGGCTACCGCAAATACATCGAGTCGCTCAGCGCCTCCGCCCGCGCCGTGCTCGATCAGCTCAAGCGGCCTGACGTCGATTTCATCCACGGCCTCTCGCCCGTCCTCGCCATCGAGCAGCGCACGGGCGGCGGCGGCCCGCGCAGCACCATCGCGACCGCGACGGAGATCGCCGACTACGCGCAGCTCCTCTGGGCGCTCGCGGGCGAGCAGTTCTGCCCGAAGGACGGCGGCCACGTCGTCCAGCGCTCCCTCGACGATAACGTCGCGCGCGTGCTCGCCGAGTGCGCGGGCGAGCGCGTGATGCTGCTCGCGCCCTTCATGGCCGCGAAGCCCAGTGTGCTGCGCGACGAACTGCCGCGCCTGCGGCAGCGGGGCTTTCAGCGCGTGCGGCTCAACGGCGAGGTCAAGACCCTCGATGATCCGCAGCTCCTGCCGGCGGGAGCTGGCACAAAGGCAATCACGGTCGATCTCGTGCTCGATCGCCTCGTGGCAACCGTCGATCAACGCAGCCGGCTCGCCGACTCGCTCGAGCTGGCGTTTCGCGAGGGCAAGGACCGCGCGATCGTGCTCGCGCAGAAAAACGCCGAGGCGCCGTGGCGGGAGATTTCGCTCAGCCAGTCGCGCGCGTGCGAGGTGTGCGGCGACATCTTTGAGAAACTCGCGCCGCGGCATTTCTCGTTCTCGCATCGCGAGGGCGCCTGCCCGACGTGCGACGGCATCGGCCGCAAGCTGCGCTTCGACCAGGAACTGATCGTCGCCGACCCCGACAAGAGCGTGCGCGAGGGCGCGCTGAAGCCGTGGCGGATCGGCGGAAAAAATCTCATCATCAAGCACAACGCCCTGCTGAAGCAGCTCGCCGAGCAGCTGCCCTTCGACGCCGACGTGCCGTGGAAAAAACTCCCCGAGCAGACGCGCAAGGCGATTCTCTTCGGCGCCGGCGAGCGGGAGTTTGCCTTCAAGCTCCGCCGCATGCGCGAGGCCAAGGCCATGCTGTTTCCCGGCGTGATCGCGGATCTCGAGGAGAGCTTCCGCCACACCGCGAGCGACGGCTTCCGCGCGCGGCTCACGACTTTCATGATCAGCGGCGAGTGCCCGGAGTGCCACGGCACGCGGCTGAATCTGCGGAGCGGTGCAGTTGTTGTAGGGGGGGGGGGGGGGCCCCCCCCCCCCGGGAGGCGGGGGGGGGGGCCCCCCCCCCC
>JANOCA010000056.1:0-8827 GCA_031411915.1 Opitutaceae bacterium | reverse complement strand
GCGGCGGCGAGCTGGCTGCGCGCCGCGGTCTCGGCGGCGGCGTAAGTGGCGCTGAGCCGGGTGACTTCCTCGCCATGGATTGAGAGAGCCTTCTCCGCCGCGGCCTGGGCGGCCCGGAGATCATTCTCGCGCGCGGCGACCTGATCGCGCAGCGCCGCGAGATCGCGGGTGCGGGCCTCGATCTCGGCGGCGGTGCGCGCGCTGACGGCGGAAAGCTCCTCGTTGCGGGCCGCGAGGGCGGCGCGGGCTTGGCTGGCCTCGTCGCGGGCCGCGGCAAAATCGCGCTGGGTGGCGGCGACGTGCACGCGGAGCGTCGCGAGTTCCTGGACCGAGGCGGCGAGCTGATCGCGCTGCACCTGCGCGGCCTCGCGCTGGGCTGCGTCCGTGGCGGCGTGCGCGGCGCGGAGCTTGGCGGTTTCGGTTTCGACGGCGGCGAGTTTTTCGTTGGCGGCGGCGAGCGCGGCCTCCGTGCGGGTGCGCTCGGCGGTGAGGCGCGTGGCGGTGGCCCCGGCGGTCTGGGCCTCGCGCTCGGCGAGGGCGAGTTGCGTGCGGAGCCCGCCGAGCTGGGCCTCGGCCTGGGTCTTGCCCTCGACCGCGGCTGCGGCGGCCTGCGCCGTCGCGGTGGTGGCGGCCTCGAGCGCCGTGCGGGCTTGCGTGAGATCGGCGCGGGAGGCGGCGAGACGTTCCTCGAGGGCGCCAAGCTGGCGCGCGGCTGACTCGGCGTGGGCGGCGAGCTTGGCTTGGACGGAGGAAAGTTCGGATCGCGCGGAGTCGCGCTCGATGCCGGTGGCGGTCAGCTCGCGGGTCAGGCCGTCGATCTTCGCGGTCAGCTCGAGGCCGCGGGTCGCGGCCTTGCGCAGATCTTCCTCGGTGCCACGGCGGGCGGAATCGGCGGCGGCCTTCAGCGCGACGCCGTGGGTCGCGAGGGTTTCCCGCGCGGTGGTCAGCTCCGCTTGGGCCTGCGTGGCGGCGACGCGGGAGGCGGCGAGTTCGGTGGACTGCAGCGCCAGGGTCGCCTGGGTTTGCCGCAGCTCCGACAACGCGCGGGTCAGCTCCTCGCGGACGTCGGGGCGGTTGGCCAACTGCGTCTTGAGATCCTCCAGGGACTTCGCGGCCGTGGCGAGATCGGCGGCGACCTGGGATTTCTCGCGCTCAAGACTGGCCAGTTGATCGCGGAGCTCACGGGCCTCGTTGCCGGCGGGAGTGGGGGTCGGTGCCGGGGCTTCGGTGCGAGCGCCGGGCGGATTGATCGTCGGGCGGAAATACGGGCTTACCGCGCGCAACGCCCCGAGGCGCCGCTGCGCCGCCGCGAGCTGCTCGGGCGAGATGACCTTGGCGACCCCATCGAGCGCCGCGCGATCGGCGCCGGCCTCGGCGGCGAGCGCGAGCCACACGTGCGCCTCGACGAGGGCATCCGGCGCGCTCTGACGGCCCTGCGCGTAGGCGAGCCCGAGGTTGTAGTGCGCGATGGCGACGGCGCGATCGGGAGTGGTTTTCTCGGTGGTGGCAGCGGGCGGCGTCGCGTCCGCTGCGAGGAGCGGTGGCGGCACGGCGGCCGCGGTGAGGAGCGCCAGACGGGCGAACTTCATGAGGCGGCGGAAAAAAGGCCGTCGATTTCGGCGACAGGGAGGGGCACGGATTTGGATTCCGCGGGAGCCGCGATCAGCGGTGGGGGTGCGATTGCAGCTGCGGACAGCGCAAGACGGGCAAACGTCATGTAGTTGTGGCAGTTGAGGCCGCGCAAATGGGGAGCGCCACAAAAATCTGCAACGATCTTGCAGGCACGGCCCGCACATCGCGCTTGGAAATTGTCCGGGGCGCGCCAGCTTTTTGGGCAACCCCCATGAGAATCCCGTCCGTCCTAGCGATTGTTGCCTGCCTCGCCTCACCTCTCGCGCTGCCCGCCGCCGATCTTTTTGATGGCCGCACGCTCAACGGCTGGGAGGGCGACTCCAAGTGGTGGCGCGTGCAGGATGGCGCGATCACCGGCGGCTCCACGACGGAGAAGGTGCCGCGCAATTTCTTCCTCGCGACGACCAAGTCCTACCAGAACTTCGAGCTCACCCTGAAGCTCAAGCTCACCGGCGTGCCCAACACCGGCATGATCAACAGCGGCGTGCAGATCCGCAGCGTGCGCGTGCCGCAGGACACCGAGATGGCCGGCTATCAGGTCGACGCCGGCGACGGCTGGTGGGGCAAGCTCTACGACGAATCGCGCCGCCGCCGCGTGATCGCCACGCCGGCTGACGAGGCTGCCGTCAACGCCGCCGTGAAGAAGGGCGATTGGAACGAATACCGCATCCGCGCCGAAGGTCCCCGCATCCGCGCCTGGATCAACGGCACGCCGACGCTCGACTACACCGAGGCGGATCCCAACGTCGCCCTCGACGGACATATCGCCGTGCAGATTCACAGCGGCGGGATCGCCACCGTGCAGGCGAAGGACATTCGCATCCAGGAAATGCCGCCGACGCCCGATGCGCCCACGTGGCAAAAGGTCGGAACGCCAAAGGCGCCCGATCCCGCGGCCAAGAAAAAGAAAGCCGCGCCGCCGGCTGACGCAAAAAAAGCGCCGTGAGCGCGATTGCGTGCGAAGGTGATCGCGGCGCGGCACGCGGCGCTTGACCGATCCGTCGCGGGCCGCGAGAACCTGCGCCGATGAAAATGCTGCGTGTGCTCGCGGTTTTGGCGTTGGGGTTGGCTGGTGTTGCCCGGGCGGCCGATGAGCCGGCCGCGCCGGATCGCCCGAAGACCCGCGAGGAGGCACTCACCCGTGCCGGCGTGAAGCTGACGGCCGGGCCCAAGACCGTCCCGCTCGGCAGTGTCGCCGAGCTGAAGCTCCCGGAAGGCGCGCACTTCGTCGGTCCCGACTCGATCAAGCTCTACTACCAGCTCACGCAAAACCAGCCGAGCGGCAAGGAAGTGGGCGTGCTGCTCGCGAAAGGCTACTCCCTCTACTTCGACTACGACGCCTCCGGCTACGTGAAGGACGACGACAAGAAGGAGCTCGACGCCGACAAGCTCATGAAGGCGATGACGGAGAACGAGGAAGCGGCCAACGAGGAGCGCAAGCGCCGAGGCTGGGACGAGATCAAGCTGAAGGGCTGGGCCACGAAGCCGCACTACGACGAGAAGACCAACAACCTCAAGTGGGCCATCAACCTCTCGTCGTCGCAGGACAAGTTCCAGGAGATCTTCCTCAACGAGAGCATCCGCCTGCTCGGCCGCGGTGGCGTGATGAACGTCACGCTCGTGACCGACGCGAAGGGCTTCAAGGCGGCCGAGGCGGAGGCGGAGAAGCTCCTCACCTCGAACTTTGCCTACGTCGACGGGCAGAAGTATTCGGAGTTCAAGTCCGGCGACAAGGTCGCGGCCTACGGCCTCTCGGCGCTCGTGCTGGGTGGCGCAGGCATCGCCGCGGCGAAGCTGGGCTGGCTGGGCGCGTTTGGCGTGTGGCTCGGCAAAGCATGGAAGGTGGTCGTCGCGGGCCTCATTGCGATCGGCGTGGGCATCAAGAAATTTTTCGGCAAGGTGACGGGCGCGAGGTCCGACGACACGCGGCCGCCGATGGCCTGAGCGCGGGCCGATGTCCGAGTGGGCCTCATTCATCGCCGTCTTCTGGCTGCTGTGGGCAATCGACGGCGTGAAGATCGCGCGGCGCGCGGTCTTCACTTTGGCGGGATGGGGGCGGCGGTGGCGCGCGTCGTTTTCACGCCTGAGCCTGCCGGGGCTCCTGCCTGCCAGTGTGCGGGTGGTGGCGGACGATGTGCCGTTGGCGATCTCGCCGCGCGGAATCTGCAATCGCCCCGCCGGTTCGGCGGGCCGGCCCGCGCAGGCGCCGCACGAGGCGCAGGCGTGGAGTTGGGAGGAGCTGCGCGAAGTGGCCGGAGCGGACGGCTGGCTCAGGGTCAACGGCGCGCGGTTTTGCGCCGACACGGGCCACGTGAGCGCAGCCGAGCTGATTGCGATCGCGCGGTCTGCGCCGACGCAGCGCGAGGCGCGCGTGCGCGCCGTGATGCGCCGATGGCTGCGGCCGGCGCATTTGCGGCGGCGGGCACGCGTGATCGTGGCGCGCACACGAGGAGTCGCCGGGCTCAATGCCGCCTCGTTGCTTGGTTACGCCGCGGTTTCGATTTACATGGTGGCGGACGCGGCGGCGGCGATCCCAGAGCGGAGCGGAGTGGTGATTATCGAAATCCTGCCTTGGGTGCTGCTGGGGTTGGTGGGGTTGCACTTCGCCGCGGTGATTGCGGCGTGGCGTGCGATGCGGCGGCTGCGGCCGGTGGCGGCGCATAAGCGCGGCATGAATCTGTTCACCGCGCTGCTCATGCCGCCGCAGGCGATGCGGCTGCGCGCGCTGGTGGGCGAGGGTTTTTTTCCGGCGCAGCATCCGCTGGCCATGCTCCTGACCTTCGGCAGTAAAAGCGCGCAGCGCGAGGCGGCGTTCAGCGCGCTCTCCGATCTGCGCTGGCCGATTGGGGGCGCGGAGGATTCGCCGCTCGCGCGCGAGATCGCGGCGTGGTTTCGCGAGGCGCTGCGGGCGGAAATCGAACCACGGCTGCGCGCCGCAGGGCTTGCGCCCGAGGAACTGTTGGCGGCGCCGAAACCTGACAACCCGGCGAGCTGCACCTACTGCCCGCGCTGCGGGGATCAGTTTGTGGCGGGGCGGCAGGCATGCCCGCATGGGGTGGAGCTGAAGGCCCTGGCCCCGCGGTGAAACTTTGGGGCGAGACCGGTGTCGAACCCGGTCTCCCTTTCCCAGCCATGAAACTCCTTCTCTCACTCGGTTTGATCCTCGCCGTGTCGGCGACGGCCCAGGCGCAAGTCTTTCGGCCCCATGTTTCCGGTGGCCACGATCATCGGCGCGGACCGGCGGTGCGCGTCAGTGTCGGCCATGGCCATGGTCATTCCCATTACCACCGTTCGCACTATGTCGCGGTGCCTTATCGGGGCTACGGCTACAGCCGCTATTATTCCTCGCCGGTCTATGGCTACTACGACGGCTACTCGGGCTACGATTATCCCAACTACGGATCGGTCGGCTACGGTTATCCTGCGGGTGGCCGCGCGGCGTCGAACGGCCTGCTCCTCGGGGCGCTCGCCGGCGGGATCATTGGCCACAACAGCGGGGATTTCCGCCACAACGGCTGGCGTGGCGCCGCCTGGGGCGCGGGCCTCGGCTGGCTGCTCGGCTCCGTGGTCGATGCGAACCGCCGCCCGGCCGCCTATTCCTACCCGAGCGCGCCCGTCGTGGCGCAACCCGCCGCGATCGCCCCTGCTCCGGCCGTCGCGCCCGCGCAGCCCGTCACGATCATCAACAACTACTACGGCACGGCGGCGCCGATGAGCGGAGCCAACGCCTTGTTCGGGCGCTGAGGCGCGGCGGGATTGAATATTTTCCGCGTGGCCTTCGTCCACGGCGGCCGGCTTGGCCTTTTTTTCTTTCACTTTCCACCTTACTTCGCGTCCCCGCTACCAGACACCATGAGCACCACGTCCCGTTTCCTCCTCGCCAGCGTCGCGGCGATCCCGGCCTTTCTCGCCGGTTGCGCCACCAGCGCGGGCGTCAGCCAACCGGCCGGCGCACCCGTAGTCGAGATGCGCCCCGATGAACGCGGCGCCGTCGCCGGCACCGGCATCGAGTCGCAGGACATGGTCGCCGTGACCGACAAGATGGCGCGCAGCATCCTTGCCATCCCGCAGATCGCGCGCGCGCCGGTGCCGCCGAGCATCGTGCTCGATCCGGTGGTGAACAACACGCGCTTCCCGATCAACAAGGACATCTTCCTCACGCGCATCCGCACCTCGCTCAACTCGAAGGCCGCCGGCCAGGTGAGCTTCCTCGATCGCGAGATGATGAAGACCCTCGAGCGCGAGCGTGAGCTCAAGCGCAGCGGGCAAGTGACGGCCAGCGCCGACCCGCGCGGCGCGAGCGAGTTTGGCGGCGCGGATTATTTCCTCACGGGCAAGCTCGACGGCATGACCACGCGCACCTCGGCCGGCACGAGCGACTACGTGCTCTACAGCTTCCGTCTCACCGATGCGCGCACGAGCCGCATCGTGTGGGAGGATGTCGCGGAGATTAAGAAACAGGGCCTCGAGGACGCCGCCTATCGGTGAACAGAAAGCTGAAAAAAAAACGCAGCAGCCCCTCTTTGTCATTCTGAGCGAAGCGAAGAATCCACTTTGATTCGCGACTCGCTTTCAGGATGCGCAGATCCTGCTGGATTCTTCGCTCCGCTCAGAATGACACGCAGTCGCGCACTCGGTATTTTTTCCGTCTCTCTGGCCCTGCTCGCCGGCTGCGAGACGCTGCCTGAGGAAACCCGCCCCCTCGCGCGCGACGCCTCGCCGACCGCCAGCGCCGCCGATCGGCGCCTGCCGGTGGGCGAGCGCGATCGGGTGCTTTACGATTACCGCACCGCGGCCACGGCGCTGCGGGCGGGCGACTACGACGAGGCCAAGGCCCGCCTCGACGACGCCATCGCGCGCATCGGCGGCATCATCGCCAACGACGCCGACGCCGCTCGAGCCCGCGGCCTGTTTTCCGCCGAGCGCACCAAGACCTTCATCGGCGAGCCCTACGAGCGCGTGATGGCCTACTTCTATCGCGGCATACTTTATTGGCGCGACGGCGAGCGTGACAATGCCCGCGCGTGTTTCCGCTCGGGGCAGGTCATCGACAGCAACCCCGGCCCGACGCCCGACAACTACTCCTCCGATTACGTTCTGCTCGATTACCTCGACGGCCTCGCGTCCGCCAAGCTCCTTGCCGACGGGAGCGATGCCCTCGCGCGCGCGCGTGCGCACGCCGGCCCGAAGCTCGCGCTGCCCGACTACAACCCCGCCGCCAACGTGCTCATCTTCGCCGAATATGGCTACGGTCCCCGCAAGTTCGCCGGCGGCCAGTATGGCGAGCAGCTGCGTTTCCACGTCGAGGATTCGCCGACCCGCTCCGCCCGCCTCGTGCTCGAGGGCGGCCGCCGCATCGTGCCGTTGCCCGCCTACGACGACCTTGGGTTCCAGGCGATGACGCGCGGTGGCCGCGTGATGGATCACATCCTCGGCAACAAGGCGCAGTTCAAGACCGCCGCCAATGTCGCCGGCGACCTGGCTTTGGTCGGATCCGCCGTGGCCAATGACAACGCGCGCCGTCGCGAGCGCCGGGGCAAGGACGACAACGACTCCGAGGTGGCCGCGATCGGCCTTGGTATCCTGGGCGTCATCGGGAAAGTCGCCTCGGCGGCCACCCATGCCGAGGCCGATACCCGCCAATGGGACAACCTGCCGCAACGCCTGAGTTTTGCCGCGCTCACCCTCCGCCCGGGAGACTATCTCGGTCGCCTTGAATTCCTCGATCGCGAGGGCAATGTGTTGGTGCAGCGCTCGCGGCCGGTGAAGTTCACGGTCGGGTCCGGGGAGCGCGACACTGTCCTGATTTTCAGCGAACATAAACCATGACGCGCAGTCTTACCCCTCCGGCTTCCCGCCACGTCCCATGAAAACCAAGACCGTCCTGAGCCCGTCGATTGGGCCTCTTGCCCTCGTCGTTTCCGTCGTCGTCCTTGCCTTCTCCGCCGGCTGCGCGACCGAGCCCGGTCCCTTCGCCCCGCTCGACACGACGAAATTCACCCTCGAGAACACCGACCGCTTCGTGCTGCTCGATCAGCCTGCACAATACTCCGTCACCTGCACCGGCCTGCAGGAGCGCCCGCTCGCCGACGGCCGCCTTGAAGTCGTCGCCAACGTGAAGAACCGCGAGGGCCGCCGCATCCAGGTCCAGATCAACTGCGTGTTCAAGGACGAGCAGGGTTTCTCCACCGGCGACGAAACGCCGTGGCAGACCCTCATCCTCTCGGAAAACGCCACCGAGGCCGTGCGCTTCACCGCGATGAACACCCAGGCCCGCAAATACACCGTGCGCGTCCGCCAGGCGCGCTGATCCCTGGTGTGGGTCGGGCTTTATGCCCGACATGTCGGGGATAAACCCCGGCCCACAATTTCCGAATCACCGCTCCCCGCCATGAACCGTCTTCCGCTCCTCGCTCCATTCACCGTCCTCATCGTGCCGCTCGTGCTCGCGCAGTCGCCGGAGCAAACGCCGCCGAATCCGCCACCCGTCGTGCAAGCCCCGCCGCGTGCGACGCCCGCAAATCCGAACATCGGACCCAGCTTCGGCCAGCGCAGCTACGGCCCGGGCGCTGACACGCTGGTCTCCCGCCAGACGGCCGACGGCGTGCTCGAGGGCTTCAGGAAGGTCTACGTCAAGGACGGCGCGCCGCGCGTCGTCATCTATGTTAACCGCGCGCTCGTCGACATCGCGCAGGGCCTCAAGGTCACAGGCCGCACCGAGCAGTTTGAGCAGGCCGGAGCCGCGCTGAAGACCACGGGCACGCACACTTATCGCGCCGCATCCCCCACCGCCGCGCCCACGCTCGCCGACCAGCAGACTGTGCGCGAAATCGAGCGGCTCTTCGGCCGGGTGTTCCGCCACGGCGGCGCGCAGCTCGCCGATCAAAAAATCGCGGCCTCGCTTCTGCCCGACACGCCCGGCGCGCCACTCACCGGTGAGGGCGCCGCCAAGGAGCGCAAGGCGCTCGCCGACATCGCGGACCTCGCGATTGAAATCCTCATCTCCAGTCGCAACCTCGATCTGCCCGAAGTCGCGGGCGACGCGACCGTCGCCGTGCCCGACATCCAGGCGACCGCGATTCGGCTCAAGGATTCCGCCATCGTCGGGCAAGCCGCGGCGAGCGATGTCATCGGCAAAGGCGCGCCGGCCGGCCGCGCCGCGCGGCAGTTCAGCGCCGCCGAGATCACGGAAGCC
>JANOCA010000055.1:0-17383 GCA_031411915.1 Opitutaceae bacterium | reverse complement strand
CCAGTGCCGACAACATCGCCCGCGTCGATCGAGAGCGGCTCGCCGCCGAACCCTCGCACGCGCGCGCCCTGGAGGATTTCGCCGCGCGCGCCTACCGCCGTCCGCTCACCACGGCGGAGCGCGACGGCCTCCGCGCATTCTACCGCGCCGCGCGCATCGACAACGGCCTCGAGCACGAGGACGCGATGCGCGACTGCATCGCGCGCGTCCTCATGTCGCCGCATTTCGGTTACCGCATCGATCTTGTCGAGCTGGCGGGCGGCGGGAAGACCGCCGGGCCGCGCGCCCTGCCGCTCTCCGATTACGCGCTCGCCAGCCGCCTCAGCTATTTTCTCTGGTCCAGCATGCCCGATGCGGAGCTGCTGGCGCGGGCCGCCGCCGGCGACCTGCATCGTCCCGCGGTGCTCGCCGCGCAGGCACGCCGCATGATGAAGGACGCGCGCATCCGGAACCTCGCCGTCGAGTTCGGCGGCAACTGGCTCGATTTCCGCCGCTTCGAGGAGCACAACGCCGTCGATCGCGAGCGTTTCCCGGCCTTCGACCATGCGCTGCGCGAGGCGATGTTCGAGGAGCCCGTCCGTTTCCTCACCGATCTCGTCGGCCAGAACCGCTCGGTGCTCGAGTGCCTCTACGGCGACCACGCGTTCGTCAACGCCCCGCTCGCCCGGCACTACGGCCTCGCGGCCCCCGGCGCGACCGCCACCGATTGGGTGCGCGTCGATCACGCCAGCACGGTCGGGCGCGGCGGCCTGCTGCCGATGGCGGTTTTTCTCACGGCCAATTCACCCGGCCTGCGCACGAGCCCGGTAAAACGCGGCTACTGGGTCGTGCGCCGCGTCCTAGGCGAGCGCATCCCGCCCCCGCCCGCCGATGTGCCCATCTTGCCCGCCGACGAAAAGAACCTCGGCACTCTCACCCTCGCCCAGACGCTCGCGCAGCATCGCGAAAACGTCGCGTGCGCGAGCTGCCACGCGCGCTTCGATTCGTTCGGCCTCGTGTTCGAGGGCTACGGCGCGACGGGCGAGCGGCGGGAAAAAGATTTTGGCGGGCGCCCCGTCGAGACTCGCGCGGATTTTCCCGGCGGCCGCAGCGGCGACGGGCTCACCGGGCTGCGTGACTACATCCGCGCCCACCGCGAAGCCGACTTCGTCGACAACCTCTGCCGCAAGCTCCTCGCCTACGCGTTGGGTCGCTCGCTCCAACCCTCCGACGACGAGCTAGTCGCCGCCATGCGCACGAAACTCTCCGCCGATCGGCATCGTTTCGCCGCCCTGGTCGAAGCCATCGTCACAAGCCCGCAATTCCTCACCAAGCGCGCGCCAGCCACATTGGTGACCCAAACTGGCAACAACTAGGCCACACACCTCTCACCTCCATTTTCCCATGCACCCCGAGCACGAACATTCCGACGACGAGCATGCGCTGCCGCTCAACCGCCCGCTCCGCCCGTTCTCCCCGCCGCGGACCCCCGATGCCCTCTCGCGCCGTCGCTTCCTCCGCGGCACCGGCGTGCTCATGGCGCTGCCGTTTCTCGACTCGCTCCCCGTCTTCGCCGCCGAGAAAACGGATTCCTCCTCGCCGACGCCGCCCCGCCGCTATCCGCAGCGCTTCGCCGCGATCTTCCAAGGCAACGGCATCAACAGCCATCACTGGTGGGCCAAAGGCGCCGGCGCCGACATGGAGCTCGGCAAGACCCTCCAGCCCCTCGCGCCGCTCCGCACCAAGCTCAATGTCATCAGCGGCCTCTTCAACAAGCCCGCCGTCGGCGTCGGCATCCACCCGGGCCAGACGGGCAACATCCTTTCCGGCATGCCGCTCATGAAGGGCGCCGTGCTCCGCGGCGGCATCAGCATGGATCAGATCCTCGCGAATCGCATCGGCCAGGACACGATGCAGCCGAGCCTCGTCCTCGGCTGCGAGCAGCCCATCACCGGCTACCACGAGACCAATTTCTCGATGGCCTACAGCTCGCACATCTCGTGGCAGAGCGCCGATTCGCCCGTGCCGATGGAGGTCTACCCCTCGCTCGCGTTCGACAGCCTCTTCGAGAACCGCGGCAACCGCCGCACGCAGAGCATCCTCGATCGCGTGAAGGACGACGCCACGAGCCTCGCCCGCAAGATCAGCGCCGAGGACCACCGCAAGCTCGATGAATACCTCACGAGCGTCCGCGAGGTGGAGAAACGCGTCGACCGCATGCGCACCGATCAGTCCAAGGCCGAGGAAAACGCCAAGGATCGCGGCCGCCCCCTCGTCGCGATGAACCGCCCCGACAACGGCCTGCCCGAGGACATCCGCGATCACATGCGCCTCATGTGCGACATGGTCGCGCTCGGTTTCCAGACCGACAAGACCCGCTTCGCCACGCTCGTGCTATGCCGCGATTTGTCCGGGCTGTTCTACCCCTTCCTCGGCGTGCGCAAGACCCACCACTCCGCCTCGCACGACGACCTCTCCGACGACTACGAAAGCATCGCCCGCTACTACGTCTCCCAGCTCGCCTACCTCGCCACGCGCCTCGACGCGATGCCCGAGGGCGAAGGCACCGTGCTCGACAACACCTGCCTCCTCTACCTCTCCAACATGTGGTCCGGCAGCCAGCACGACAACACGAAGCTCCCGCTCCTCACCCTCGGCGGCCTCGGCGGCACCCTCGCTACCGGCCGCGTGCTCGACTACAACGCCGACGGCGACGCCAACCGCAAACTCTGCAGCCTGCACCTCTCGCTCATGGACCGCATGGGCGTGGAGCTCCCCCGCTTCGGCGATGCGGACTCCCGCTTGGCGCGACTGTGAGTTCCAGGAAGGATTCCAAAAAGACGCTCAACCAAAGAAGGAGCCAGCTTGCGGGCGATTCGTAGCGACAAGCGCCAACCAGCCGAAACGGTCTCCGTCCCATCGCACGCAAGCGCGCTCCTACCCTGAAGTCATCTCGTCATCACTTAGTCGTGCTCAGCCGCGCTTGCAGCGCCTCGAATCGCGTGCGCGAAGCGGCGTCAGGCGCCAAGGTCAGGCCCAGGGTAATCAGCCAGCGGGCGGTGTCGGTGAAGCCGTGGCGGAGGTTGAGCTCGGCGGTGCGATGGACAAGTTCGGTGCGGCGCGGAAAAATCCGGACGCCCTCTTCGAGCGCGGCGAGCTGGGCGCGCGTTGGCGCCTGTGCGCAGGTCACCCAAACCTCCGCGATCAACTCGTAGACTTCGGGCAACGGCGGCTCTTCCTCGCGCGCCGCGGCGAGCGGCGCGAAGACCTCGTCGCCCTGCGCGGGCGTGAGTCGGAGATCGCCACCGACGCCGGCGCGTGCGGCCCGCAGCGCGGCGAAGCGTAGGCGCGCGAGTTCGAACCACGCGCGCGGCCGGAGGCTCCTGCTGGCCGCGGCGGCGGCCTCGAGAAATTCGCGCGCGGCGCTGTCGTTGCCTGCGTCGACCTCGCACAGGCCGATCACCGCGAGTAAGCGCGGCTCGCGATTGCCGCGGTCGTAGGCGCGCATCAACGTGCGGCGGGCTTGCTCGATGTATTTGGGTGCAAGCGTCGGAAAATGCGCCTTGACGTAGCCGATCTCGACCCGTTCCCAGTCGCCTTTGAGGCGCGCAATTTCGCCTTCGCTGGCGGGGCGCAGCGCGTAGTCGGGCAGACGCGGACGTTGCGACGGGCGGAGCACGAGTTTCTCTCCAATGGCCTCCGGCAGATAGGCCGTGAGCTGCTGCTGCGCGGGCGCGAAATCGAAGCCGAAGCACTCTTGAAAGAGCGCCGCCGTGACCGGCTCAGTCGCCGCGCGCGCCACGAATTGCCAGAGCGCCGCCCGCCGCGGCGCGCCGCGACCGCCGAGCCCCCAATGCACCACCAAGGCGGCCTGCGCCTGCCACAGCGACAGCGCCTCGCCCGGCGCCGGATCGCCCGACGAAAGATCGCCCGCGAAAAACTCCCCGAGCGGCAGCAACGCGCGCCGCGCCTCCGCGCCTGTTTTCAGGGCCGCGGCACCCGAGGCCAAGGGCCAGTCCAGCCGCTCGAGCGTGAGGGTGTCCGCCGTGAACTCGGCCCGCGCCTGCAACGTGAGGACGCCGCTGATGAACCACGGTGGCAGCGCGGGCAGGCGGTTCCGCAGCAGGTAGGCGACATGGTCGGGCGCGAGCGCCACGCGCTTGGCGTCGAACTCCTTCTCGCGCACGACGGCAAACAGCGTCCCGGAATCGCGATCCCACAGCCGCAGGTTTGGCAGGAAGGTGTAGCGCGGCGGCGGCGGACGGCGCCGCAGGCGCCCATCGTCGAGCGGCACCGCGGGGTCGACGAGGCGGTCCTGCTCGGCCGATGTCAGGGCGAGCTGCGCGACGACTTCCGGCGAGGTGGCCGGCTGATGCGCACTGTCAATGAACAGCAGCGTCTGCTTCTCGGTCATCTGCAACTGGAGCGCCGGCGGCAGCAGCTCGCCCAGCAAGACGTGCAGCCGGTGATGGTTCGCGATGAGTTCGCGTGTGAGCCGATCTGAGCAGGACGACAGCACCTCCACTCCCGCCACCTCGGCGTAACGCCAAGGCAAGGCGCTCGCCTTTTCCTCCACGAGAAAAGGTGGCAACGCGACCACCTTGCCCTCTGCGGCCCCGGCCGCGAATGCGCCCAGCCCAAGGCCGGCGGCGAGCGAGAGGTGGTGGCGACATCGGCTCATCGGATGAGAAACGAGCGCCACGCTAGCAACGGCCCGCGTCCGACGACGAGTGCGAATCGGCAAACCTGTTAATAACGCCGGGGCATCTCAATTCCCCGGGCGGATGGGGAAACCGCCCCCGCGCCGCGTTGGGCCGACCGCGTCCGCGGCTATTTCATCGGAAAAGGCGGCAGCGACTCGTCGCCGCGATCTGTCGCTCTCTTGCGCTTCGGCCGGTCGCGCCACGTGGCGAGGATCACGGCATAACCCAGCACGCCACCGATGATGCCAATCACCACCGCACCCACGTAGAGCGAGATCACGGTGTCGGCCGTCCAGAGGTGCTTGGTGTCCTCCGCGATGAGTTTCCACGTTTCGCCCGGCATCCGCCCGCGCACGAGTTCGCCCGCCATGTAGCACACCGGCAGATGCACCGGTGCCGTGAGCGGGTTGGAGAGGAACTGCAGCGCGATGCAAAGCAGGAGATTGCCCCGCACCAGCAGCGCCGCGATCACTGCGAGCAGCGACTGGCCGGGCAGGAACGGCACCACGGTGACGGGAAAACCCACCAGCCACGCCCGGGCCAGCGAGCCGCGAGTGGGCAGCCAGAGCGACTTGCTCACCACGCCGTCGCCAAACCAGCGGTGGAACCGCCCGCCGCGCAATTGGGTGCGCGACAGCTTCTGCCGGTGCATCCAACGCAGGAATTTCAGGGGGAGGCGCAAGGGTCGTGCGCCGATTGCGCGGCGCGACGCGGGCGCGTCAACACAACCTTGCGTGCGCGCCCCAAATAAAGCTCTTGTCCCGCCATGCCGGTCGCGCAAAGCGGCCGCCGCCCACCCTCGCCCATGAGTTCCCCCGCCCCCTCCGGATTCCGCAAAAACCTCACGAGCTACGGCGATCCCGCGTTCTCCCTCTTCCTGCGCTCCGCCTTCATCAAGGGCGCCGGCTACAGCGACGACGCGCTGTCCCGTCCCATCGTCGGCATCGTCAACACCGCGAGCGGCTTCAACCCCTGCCACGGCAACGCCGCCGATCTCATCGCCGCGGTGCGCCGGGGCGTGATGCTCGCCGGCGGCCTCCCCGTCGAGTTTCCCACCATCTCGATCCACGAGAGCTTCGCGCATCCCACCAGCATGTATCTGCGGAACCTCATGGCGATGGACACGGAGGAAATGATCCGCGCGCAACCCATGGATGCCGTCGTGCTCATCGGCGGTTGCGACAAGACCGTCCCCGCCCAGCTCATGGGCGCCATCTCCGCCGGCGTGCCCGCCATCCAGCTCGTCACCGGCTCCATGCTCACCGGTTCGCATCGCGGCGAACGCGTCGGCGCCTGCACCGATTGCCGCCGATTCTGGGGCGCCCACCGCGGCGGCGAAATCGACGCCACCGAGATCGCCGCGATCAACGACCAGCTCGTCGCCAGCGTCGGCACCTGCTCGGTCATGGGCACGGCGAGCACGATGGCGTGCCTCGCCGAGGCGCTGGGCCTCGCGTTGCCGGGCAGCGCGTCGCCACCCGCCGTGACCGCCGACCGCCAGCGAGTCGCGGAGAAAACCGGCGCCACGGCCGTCGCCATGATCGCGAAGAACCTGACGCCGGAAAAAATCATCTCGCCCAAATCGGTCGAGAACGCCCTCCGCGTCCTCCTCGCCATCGGCGGCTCGACCAACGGCCTCATCCACCTCACGGCCATCGCCGGCCGCGCCGGCATCGCGATCGACTTCGCCGCGTTCGATGCGATCGGCCGCGAGACGCCCGTGCTCGTCGATCTCAAGCCCGCCGGCCGCGGCTACATGGAGGATTTCCACCGGGCGGGCGGTCTCGCCGCCGTGCTGCGCGAGCTGCGGCCCTTGCTCCACCTCGATGCGCTCACGATCACCGGGCGCACGCTCGGCGAGGAGCTCGACGCCGCGGGGCCGGGTTTTCCTCAGGAGGTCGTGCGCCCGCGGTCTTCACCTGTTTTCGCCGAAGGCGGCATGGCTTTCCTCCGCGGCAACCTCGCGCCCGGCGGCGCGATCATCAAGCACGCCGCCGCCACGCCCGCGCTGCTTGAGCACGAGGGCCGCGCCGTGGTGTTCGCCAATGCCGAGGAACTGGCGCGCCGCATCGACGATCCCGCGCTGGACGTTTCGGCGGACGACATCCTCGTCTTGCAAAACATCGGCCCGGTCGGCGCGCCCGGACTGCCCGAGGCCGGCTACCTGCCCATCCCCCGCAAGCTCGCGCGCCAAGGCGTGAAGGACATGGTCCGCATCTCCGATGGCCGCATGAGCGGCACCGCCGCCGGCACCATCGTGCTGCACGTCACACCGGAGAGCGCCCTCGGCGGCCCGCTCGCCGCCGTGCGCACCGGCGATCGCATCCGGCTCAGCGTCGCGCGCCGCGAACTCACGCTGCTCGTGCCGGACACCGAGATCGCGGCGCGCCTGGCGCAGCACACCACGGCACCCGGGCCCGAGCGCGGCTACGCCAAACTCTTCCGGGAATCCGTCACGCAGGCCGACCAGGGCTGTGATTTCGATTTTCTGCGACCGCCGGTGCTGACGCGAACTGCGCCTTCGGATCGGTAGCCCGCCTCGGAAGAGGCGGGATGTCCCGCCGCTTAAACTCACGACCGTCCCTGCTCTCACGAGCAGGGCTACCAAACCACGCAGCCCGCGCGCCTCACTTCTCCGTCATCTCCCGCGTGCCATCCCAATCGGCCGCGGGCGGGCTCCCCGCTAAATTCCGCGCCAGGCCCGCGAACACCAACGAGGGATTGGTCGCCACGCCCGCATCGCGGCCCGGCTGGTGCGGTTCGAGCAGGGCGCTCGCCTCAAAGCCCGCGATCGCCGCGGACCATTCGCGCGCATGGTAGTGGACTAGCGCCGCCTGAAATTTGGCCACGCACTCCTGCGCCGTCGCCGGAAGCCCCGACCTCAAGCCCATGACCTCGAAGATCGCGACCGGCTTCCCTCGGCCGAGCACGCGGATCGTGCCCAGCGCCCGGAACACCACACGGTCGAGGGAGTAAAGCTCGCAGGCCGCTTTCGTGGCCTCGGTGCAAAGCGTGTAGACGCCCCAGCTCTTCGCCCCCGACTCCATGCGCGCCGCGAGGTTCACGTTGTCGCCCATCATCGTGTAGTTGAAACGCGTGCGGCTGCCCATGTTGCCGATCACGCATTTCCCGGAGTTGAGGCCGATGCGCGTCCGCATCTCGGTCACGATCGCGGGCCAGCGATCGCCCTCGGCGCGCCATTTTTTCCGCAGCTCGGCGAGCCGCTCCTGCACGCGCACCGCCACGAGGCACGCCCGATACCCATGATCGCGCAGTCCGACCGGGGCGCCGAACATCGCGACCACCGCGTCGCCGATGTATTTGTCGAGCGTGCCGCCCTCCTCCGTCACGACATCGGTGCAGGCCGTGAGATATTCGTTCATCAGCTCGACCAAACGATCGGGCGGCATCAGCTCGGAAAAACGGGAGAAGCTCTGGATGTCGCTAAAGTAGGCGGTGATCTCCTCCTCGTAACCGCCAAGGCGCGGCGGCTGGCCTGACTTAACGAGCTGATCCACGACCGTCGGGGAGACATACGCGCCGAACATTCCCTGGACCGCCTCCCGCTTGCGCTGCTCCGCGAGGATGCGCCGCCCGACGACAAACGCTTGGAGCGATCCAAATCCGAGCAGCGGCGCCACGAGCGGGATCGCGAGGCTCGCCTCCTGCCACGCGATGAACGTGATCGCCGTGAAGATCAACGGCACGCCGATCGAGAATGTGCCATACGCGCGCAGCCGCTTGTCCGCCAGCCACCGCAAGCCCGCGATGCACACCACCAGCGCCACGCCCCAGACCCACCACAAGTTCGCCACGCGCGCGTAGTCCTCGCCCAGGATGTTGCCGACGATGTTGGCGTGGACAAAGACCAGCGGCGTCTCCGGCGAGAGCGGCGTCGGCCCGTTGTCGGAGAGCCCCGGCGCCACCAATCCCACCAGCACAATCTTCCCGCCGAGATCGGGCACCGTCATCGTCGGGTCGGTGCGGTCCACATATTTTTGGCGGAAACCAATCGCGACCTGCGCATGCCCCGGAGCCTGGCCGCGGGCAAGATAGTCCGCGATGACGTGTCGGTAGTTCACGAGGAACCGCCCCGTCTCATCGATCGGGATCCGTCGTTGCACGTGCTTGCCCTCGATGAAAATCGCCTCGCCCACGCGCACGCGGACATCGGCCACCGTCAGGTTCCAGAAGCGCAGCACGCTCTGCAACGCGAGGCTGGGATAAACCCGATCCTTCACGCGCACGAGGAGCGGCACCGTGCGGCGCATGCCATCCGTCCCCGCGGGCGTGTCGACAAACGCGGTGAGCGCGACCGAGCGCAGCGGCGCCACCGGCAGCAGCGCATACGGTGCGGAAAAGATCGTCGAGGCATCGCCCTCGATACGCGTGATCGGTTGCGAGATATCCGGCGCCAGTTCGTCCGGCACGGCGCCGCCCAACGGCGCATCGTCCGAGGCATATGCTGCGAAAATCACCCGGCCTGGCAGCGCCAGCGCACCATCGACGAGATGATCGTCGTCCGCCGACTGTTCAGGGAACAGCACATCCCAGCCCACAACGGCCGGCTTCTCCGGCGCCGCCGCCAGTGATCGCATCAGGAGCCCGTGGTTGCGTCGCGGCCAGTCCTGCCATCGGCCGAAACGCTGCAGGCTGTCGTCATCGACGCCGATGACCGCCACCCGTGGATCGGGCGGGGTTTGATGCGCGGCCCGGTAGCGCGTGCGGAAATCCAAGGTCACATCCTCGATGCGCTGCAGCCAGTGGGATTGCGCAAGGGCCAGCGCAAGCCCGAGGAAAATCAGCGCGGGAACGAGCTGTTGGCGAAAGAACGCCGGGCGGGGAGTCATGCGT
Organism: Opitutaceae bacterium; assembly: GCA_031411915.1. GTDB lineage: Bacteria > Verrucomicrobiota > Verrucomicrobiia > Opitutales > Opitutaceae > ER46. The sequence goes on along the minus strand of JANOCA010000055.1, from coordinate 7,847 downwards.
GCCCGGCAGCTTGCGCGGCCCGAGGCGCACGACCAAGGCGAATCTCGCGGCTCCCGACCTTACTGCATTTTTGTGGTCACAACCGCCTGATCCTTGACCAACGCGTCGGCAAGATTCACCGCACGCTGCGCGTAATCGAGCGCCACACGTGGAGCCCGGCCCGGAGTCACGGCGCGCAGGCCTCCATTCCAAGCCAAGGCGATGTTGTAGACCGTCGCTGGGCGGCCGGCTTTCTCCAACTCGCGTTTCAGCCATTCATAGTGGCGCACGGCGACTTGATCGGACGTCGCGCGATGGACGGCGGCGCCAAACGGCAGGTTCGTGTGCATCTCCCACGTCGTCCGCCGAAATTGGTAGGCTCCGAGTTCACCAAACGAACCTGGACGCAAAAGCTCCCGCGGATTCTCCAGCTGATGAATGGCCTCGAGCGTAGCCCAGCGCGGCGCGGTTTCCGTTCCGCTCGTCGCCACAAGGCCTGTCCATCCCACCGACACAGCTAGAATCACTCGGCGCGCCATGACCACGGGGTTGGGGTTCATGCCCCATTCGACCCGGATACGCGGAAGTGGATCGCAGAAATCGCCGGAAAATCTGTCCGCGGGCCGGGAACATCCGGGCGAAGATGGCCGTAATCCCTGTTGCCGGCCCGTGGATTGCCCCTTGGCTCGCGCGCTCCGCACCACGCTCACCGATGCTCCGCCTCCACCTGCCACCCAATTTCGCCGCCGCGGTCGTGCGCGATGCGGTGCCGGTGCGCGTCGAGCTGGACCTCGCGGCGGCTCCCCGCGCGGAGCTTCTCCCCGTGCTGGCGCTGCTCCAGCGTTGGTGCGCCGGCGCCACGCCCCCGGCTTTCCTGCAACTCTCCCGCGCCCAGCTCCGCGAGCTCGCCGCCGCCGCCGCCGCGCAGCCGATCTTCGTCGAGAACGGCCAGGCCGGCGCATGGCGCCACGCCGCGCTCGTCGCGGCGCCCGCCACGGCGCCGGGCAGCGCGGTTTTCAATCGAGAATCGAAAATCGAGAATCGAAAATCCAGCCTCCCCCCGCTCACCGTCGACGGTTCCGAGCACTTCCTCGCGCTCACCCTGCCCTCGCGCGAGCACCCCCGCTACACCGACGCGCTCGCGCTCGTGAAGGAGCACGGCTTCATCCTCGAGCCCTCCAACCGCAAATGGTGGCTGCGCGATCGTCACCGCACGTTGAACTTCCTCGCTGCGCACAGCTCCCGGCTCCGCGAGGAACTCGGCGCGCAGTTCACGCCCAATTTCGAGCGCAACACCGCGCACCTCCGCGCCGCCGAGATCACGACCACGATCGCGCCGGCGGGCGACGACTTTTCCGTCACGCTCGCGCTCCAAGCCGGCTCGGCCGACGAGGCCGCCGTGCGCGCCGCCGTCGCCACCAACCGCGGCTACCTGGAAGCGGACGGCAAGGTGTTCCTGCTCGACGCCGCCAAGCTCGCGAAACTCACCGCCGCCCAGCGCACGCTCGCTGGCGATCCCGTGGCCGGCCTGACCCCGCGGCGCACGCAGCGCATCTCGGCCGCCCACGCCGCCGAAGCGCAGGAGATCCTCGAGGAGTTGTCCCCGGGTTTCCAGCCGCCCGAGTCCTGGCGCACCCGCAGCGCGGCGCTCCGCAATCTCAGTGCGCTCGCGCCCGCTCCTATTCCCCAGAGCCTCGACTCGCTCCTGCGCCCCTACCAGCGCCTCGGTGCCGCGTGGCTCTGGCACCTCCACCGCCATCAGCTCGGGGCCATCCTCGCCGACGAAATGGGTCTCGGCAAAACCCTCCAAGCGCTTGGATTGCTCTCTGCAATCCAAGCGCAGTTGAAAGTTGAAAGTGACAGGTTGAAAGACCGAGCCGAGTCCGCCCGCGCCTCTCCGGCTTTCAACTTTCAACCTTCAACTTTCCACTCACGAGGCGTCAGCCTCGTTGTCTGCCCCGCTTCGCTCCTCGAGAACTGGCGCCGCGAAGCGGTCCGCTTCGCGCCGCAGCTCCGCGTCTTTGTCCATCACGCCGACCGCCGGCTCGCGTCGTCCGCCGATTTCGCCGCCCACGATCTCGTGATCACCAGCTACGGCACGCTCGCGCGCGATCAGGCGCTGTTCGTCTCCGTGGATTTCGCGGCGGTCATCGCCGACGAGGCGCAGCACATCAAGAATCGCCGCTCTCAAAACGCCGCCGCGCTCCGCGCCCTGCGCGCCCACGCGCGTTTCCTGCTCACCGGCACGCCGCTCGAAAACTCCCTCGACGATCTGCGCTCGCTCTTCGAGTTCCTCCTGCCCGGCTACCTGCAAAAAGTCCCGGCCGGCCTCCGCGGCGACGAACGCGCGTGGTATGACGACCGCCTCCGCGCGCAGACGGCGCCCTACATCCTGCGCCGCACCAAGCAGGCCGTCGCGCCCGAGCTGCCCGCCAAGCTCGAGCACGTCATCTGGTGCGAGCTTACGCCCGCGCAGGCCAAGCTCTACCGCGACACGCAGGAGCGCTCCGAGCGCGAGCTGTTCGATCTCGAGGCCGGCGGCGCCAGCGAAGGCAAACTGCAGTTCGCCGCGCTCACGCAGCTCCTCCGCCTCCGCCAGATCTGCTGCGACCCGCGGTTGGTCGCGCCGGATTCGCCGGCCGCCATGTCCGCCAAACTCGACAACTTCAGCGAGCTGCTCGCCGAGGCCGTGGACGACGGCCACCGCGTGCTCGTGTTCTCGCAATTCACCTCCCTCCTCGCGTTGCTCCGCACGGAACTCGACGCGCAGGAGATCGCGCATTGCTACCTCGACGGCTCGATGCCCACGCGCGCCCGCCAAGCCGAGGTCGATCGTTTCCAAGCCTCCGCCGACATCCCGGTTTTCCTCCTCTCGCTCAAGGCCGGCGGCACCGGCCTCAACCTCACCGGCGCCGACACGGTCGTGCATTTCGATCCGTGGTGGAATCCAGCGGCCGAGGCGCAGGCCACCGACCGCGCGCACCGCATCGGCCAGACCCGTGTGGTCACGAGCTACAAGCTCATCGCCTCCGGCACCGTCGAGGAGAAGGTCCTCGCGTTGCAGGACGAGAAGCGCGCGCTGCTCGCCGGCGTGTTCGAGGCCAGCGACGCCGTCGCGGCCAAGCTCTCGCTCGCGGATTTGAAGTCGCTCCTGAAATAACCCTTTCAACCTAGCCCGAAATTTCTCCCGGTTCTTTCTCGTCCCCCGCGCGGATTTCGTCGTGACTTTCCGGCTCCGTCTTCCCCTCTTCCCCGTCTCGCGCCCCTTTCATGCGTCTCTCCGGCAAAACCGTCCTCGTCACTGGTGCGAGCACTGGCATCGGGCGCACGCTCGCCCTCGGCTGCGCCCGCGCCGGCGCCGACGTGATCCTCAACTGCCACACCGATCGCCCTGGCGCCGATTCCGCCGCCGCCGAGATCCGCGCGCTGGGCCGCCGCGCCCTCGTCGTCCGCGCCGACCTGCGCCGTGTGGCGCAGATCGACCGGATGTTCGCCACCGCGCGAAAGCAATTTCCCCGACTCGACGTGCTCATCAACAATGCCGGGCTCACCGGCTGGGCGGGCTTCTTCGACACCACTGAGAAGAAATGGGACGTCGTCCTCGACACGAATCTGAAGGGCACGTTTTTCTGCTCGCTGGCCGCCGCCCGTTGGATGCGCGACACGAAGACCGCCGGCAGCATCGTCAACGTCTCCACGCAGTGCGCCCAGCTCGCCGTGAAGAACCTCGTCGCCTACGGCACGAGCAAGGCCGGCATCCACGGCCTCACCAAGCAGCTCGCCGTCGAGCTCGCCTCGCTCGGCATCCGCGTGAACACGTTTGCGCCCGGCCCCGTGAACGTGGAGCGCAACCTCCGCGATGATCCCGACTACCGCCGCGTCTGGGGTGCGATGATTCCGCTTGGCCGCACCGCCGAGCCCGAGGAGATGGTTGGGCCCGCGCTCTTCCTTGCGAGCGATGCCTCCAGCTACGTCACCGGCCAGACGCTCTACGTCGACGGCGGCTGGACCGTGCAAGGCATGGTCCCCGCCAGCAACGTCGAGAAGGCCGCCAAGAAAAACAAGTAGCCGCGCCGCCTCGACCTTCCGCGTCCACTCACTCCGTCTCCCCTTCTCTCCGTCTCTCTATCTCTCCCTCTTCCCCCTTATGCTCCGCCTCTACGCCACCCCCACCGGCATCGTCATCGAGAAAAACGGCGCGCACTTCGCCGCGCCCACGTCGTTCACGTTCGACGCGCTCTTCACTTCCGCGCATCCGCACACGCTCGCGCGCGAAGCGCTCGCCGCCGCCAAGCGCGTGCCCGCCCCGGCCGCGGCCTCGCTCCACGCGCCGCTCGGCTCGCAGGAAGTCTGGGCCGCGGGCGTCACCTACCTCCGCAGCAAAGCCGCGCGCATGGCGGAGTCGAAGGACTCCGGCGGCGGCACGTTCTACGACAAGGTTTACGACGCCGATCGCCCCGAGTTGTTCTTCAAGGCCACGCCGCACCGCGTCGCCGCGCCCGGCACGCCCGTGCGCATCCGCGCCGACTCCAAGTGGAACGTTCCCGAGCCCGAGCTCACGCTCGCCATCAACGCCGCCGGCTGGATCTTCGGCTACACGATTGGCAACGACATGAGCTCGCGCGACATCGAGGGGGAGAACCCGCTCTACCTGCCCCAGGCCAAGGTCTACGACCGCAGCGCCGCGCTCGGCCCCTGCCTGGTCGTGACCGAAAAGCTCCCCACCGCCGACACCGTGATCGCGATCGAGATTCGCCGCCGGGGGAAAAAAGCCTTCGCGGGCAAGACCACCGTCGGCCAGATCAAGCGCCCGCTGCCCTCGCTCGCCGAGTGGCTTTTCCGCGAGAACAGTTTCCCGCGCGGCGCCTACCTCATGACCGGCACCGGCACCGTGCCGCCCGACAGCTTCACCCTCCGCTCCGGCGACGAAATCCGGATCACCCTCGAGCCCGTCGGCACGCTCGTGAATTCTGTTGCCTGACCGCGGGCCGGTCCCTGCTTACGTTTCCAGTCCCTCCTCCTGCTTCAACCTTCACTCCATCCTCCCATGATCCTCCACGGCCTCTCCCTCATCGCCGGCACCCCCGGCCGGCACAGCGACAACACCTTCCGCGCCGTCGATCCGGCGTCCAACGCCAAGCTCGACCCCGAATTCCACGAAGCTTCCGAGACTGAGATCGATCAGGCGGTGCACTTGGCGGCCGACGCTTTCCAGACGTTTCGCGCCCGTTCCGGGGCGGACCGCGCGAAATTCCTCGAGGCCATCGCCACCGAGATCGAGACCATCGGCGATCTCCTCCTCAAGCGCGCCCATGACGAAACGCGCCTTCCGCTCCCGCGCCTCGCCGGCGAGCGCGCCCGCACCTGCGGCCAGCTCCGGCTCTTCGCGGCCGTCGCCCGCGAGGGCTCGTGGGTCGATGCCCGCATCGATCCCGCGCTGCCGGATCGCCAGCCGCAGCCGCGCCCCGATCTCCGCCGCATGTTGATTCCGGTCGGCCCGGTCGTGGTGTTCGGCTCGTCCAATTTCCCGCTCGCGTTCTCCGTCGCGGGTGGCGACACGGCCTCGGCCTTTGCGGCCGGCTGCCCCGTCATCGTCAAGGCCCACCGCGCCCACCCCGGCACCGCCGAGATGGTCGGTCGCGCCGTCAAGCGCGCTGCCGCCGCCTGTGGCCTGCCCGGCGGAGTGTTCTCGCTCATCCACGGCGGCGGCGCCACCGCGGGCATCGCGCTGGTGAAACACCCGGAGACCGCTTCCGTCGGCTTCACCGGCTCGCAGGCCGCCGGCCGCGCGCTCATGGCAGCCGCCGCGTCGCGCCCGCACCCGATCCCGGTCTTCGCCGAGATGAGCAGCCTCAACCCGCTCTTCGTCCTGCCCGGCGCGCTCAAGGAGCGCGGCGCCGCGATCGCTCAGGGCCTGTTCGCGTCGTTCACGCTCGGCGTCGGCCAGTTCTGCAGCAAGCCCGGCCTCGTCTTCGCCGTGCGCAGCCCCGACACGGACGCGTTCGCCGAAAAACTCGCCGAACTCGTGCGTCCCGCGTCGCCCGGGATCATGCTCACCGCCGGCATCCGCGAGGGCTTCCACACCAACCGTGACGCCATCACCGGCATCGACGGCGTCTCCGTCCTCGCCGCCTCGCAGCCCGTCGAGGACATCGAGGACCTCGGCCAGGCCGCGCGGCCGATGGTCGCGACGGTGACGGCGCACAAATTCCTCGAGCACACGGAACTGATGACCGAGGCCTTCGGGCCGTTCACGCTCCTCGTCCTGGCGGACAACGCGGCTGAACTCGCCACGTGCGCCGCCAAGCTCGAGGGCCAGCTCACCGCCACGATTCACGGCAACGCCGCCGATCTCGCCGGCGCGCGCCCGTTGCTCGCCGCTCTCGAGCAGATCGCCGGCCGCGTCGTCGTCAACGCCTTCCCCACTGGCGTGGAGGTCAGCCCCGCGATGAACCACGGCGGCCCCTTCCCCGCGACGAGCGAGGTGCGCTTCACCTCTGTCGGCACCGCCGCGATCCTCCGCTTCGCCCGTCCCGTGTGCTACCAAAGCCTCCCCGAGGAGCTGCTGCCCGACGCGCTGAAGAACGCGAACCCGCTCGGGTTGCTGCGGTTGGTGGAGGGCAAACCGACGAGAGATAATGTCTGACCAAGCGATACGTGATTAACGATCCCCGGCTAAAGCGCTTGCTCAAACGTTACCGCAAGGGAGCGGAGGCAAGTGACGCGTCAATGGATCTAAGCGGCGTCGAACTCGCAGATTTATTGTCAGCCTGCGGATTGAATGATCCTGATTCACTGTGCTCTCCGCAAGAACTCCGTCCTGATTCTGTTTTTCGGTTCTCGGAGTTGCTGGGCTTAAAGTTCGAGCCCGAGCAATTTGATTATTTTCTCCACACGTATGTCCGCGTGGAATTCGCTGAGTCGTATTTCAACGATCCCTCGGTCCGAACAAAAGCTTCTCCCGAAACACCGCCGCAGAAGTTAACTCATGAAGGAATGCATTGGCATTCTGTTCGTCCAAAGGACGGAAAAGAGCATTTTGTTTGTCGAACAGGTAGCCCGTAACCTGCCGCAGCCGGCATACAATTCTGTTCCATGTCAGCTTCTCTCTTCACCTCCCCCGACTCCATCTACACCCTGCGCACCACCGCCAAGGGGCCTGCGGGCTCGCTCCCGCTCGAGCCCAATCAGCTACGCGCCATGGCCAGCGGCGATCTTTTCGGGATGACGCAGAACGCCGGCATGGGGTGGTCGCCCGCCGCGATGCTGGGGAAACAGTTTCTCATCCTCAGCACGCAGGGCGGCATCCGCGCGCCCGATGGCTCGCCCGTCGCGCTCGGCTATCACACCGGCCACTGGGAAGTCGGCCTGCTCATGGAGGAGGCCGCGCGCACGTTCACCGCACACGGCGCGATTCCCTTCGCCGGCTACGTGAGCGATCCGTGCGACGGCCGCACCAACGGCACCGCCGGCATGCTCGACTCCCTCGCCTACCGCAACGACGCCGCCATCGTTTTCCGCCGCCTCATCCGCTCCCTCCCCACGCGCCGCGGCGTGCTCGGCGTCGCCACCTGCGACAAGGGCCTCCCCGCGATGCTCATGGCCCTTGCCGGCTCGCTCGACTTGCCGACCATCCTTGTGCCCGGCGGCGTCACACTCCTCGCCGAGGAAGCCGAAGACACCGGCAAGGTCCAGACGCTCGCAACGCGTTTCGCCCGCGAGGAAATCACCCTCGAACACGCCGCCGAGATGGGCTGCAAGGCCTGCGGCTCGCCCGGCGGCGGCTGCCAGTTCATGGGCACGGCGGCCACGAGCCAGGTCGTCGCCGAAGCCCTCGGCCTCACGCTCCCGCACGGCGCGCTGGCGCC
>JANOCA010000054.1:0-10869 GCA_031411915.1 Opitutaceae bacterium | reverse complement strand
TGCTCTCCGTCGTGCCGCGCGTGAAGATGACCTCGGCGGGATCGGCGGCGTTGATGAATTTCGCGACGCGCGCGCGCGCGCCCTCGTAGGCATCGGTCGCGCGCATGGAGAGCGCGTGGAGGCCGCGGTGGACGTTGCTGTTGTCGCGCTCGTAGAAGCGCACGAGGGCGTCGATCACGGCGCGGGGCTTCTGTGCGGTGGCGGCGTTGTCGAGGTAGACGAGCGGCTTGCCGTGGACCTGCTGGTGCAGGATTGGGAAATCGGCGCGGATTTTGAGCGGGTCAAACATCGTCGTGTATCGTTCTCGTTCTCATTCTCGTAATCGTAATAGTTCTCCTGTTCTTTGGAGAACGAAAAAGATTACGAGAACGAGAACGATGGTCAGTCGGTGTGCTTCTCCGTGGTCGCGGGCGTGTCGTCGCCCTTGAGGGCGTTGCGCGTGGCGTGCCAGCCGAGCGTGGCGCACTTGATGCGGGCGGGGAAAGTGTGGACGCCCGCGAAGGCCGCGAGGTCGCTGATCTCCTCGGGCGTCTCGCCGGTCGTCACGATGTGGTGGAACTGCCCGTAGAGCGCCTCGACCTCGGCGGCGGTCTTGCCCTTCACCTGCGTGGTCATGAGGGAGGCGCTCGCCTGCGAGATGGCGCAGCCGGAGCCGTCGAACGAGATGTCCGCGATGCGATCGCCGTCGAGGCGGAGGTAAACGCTGCATTGGTCGCCGCAGGACGGGTTGTCGCCGTGCGCGACGCGGTTGGCCGTGGGCAGCTTGCCGCGATTGCGGGGGCGCTTGTTGTGATCAAGGATGACCTGCTGGTAGAGTTCGGAGAGATCGCCGGACATGGAAAAGGGCGCGAATGTCGGACGACGGGTGGCGAATGGCAACTCGCGAGCGCACTCGCCGCTCGCCAGCGGTGGGGGCAAGTCCAGACTGACGCGCATGAGCTTACCCCTGTTCACCCTGAGCCGTGCGGCCGCCGTGCTCCTCGCCACGATCGCTGGACTCGGCGCCGCGGCTCTGCCCGCTGGCGTGAAGCGCGTCGCTGACCTTGAATACAGTGCGCCCCCGAGCGGCACGCTGAGGCTCGATCTCTACCTGCCGGACGCGGCCGCGGCGAAACCGTGGCCAGTGGTCGTTTGGATTCACGGCGGCGGTTGGAACAAGGGGAGCAAGGACAACTGCCCGCTCACTTGGCTCGCGGCGGATGGCTACGCCGTGGCGAGCATCAGCTACCGACTCACGCCCGTCGCCGCGTGGCCGGCGCAGATTGACGACGCGCGGGCGGCGGTCCGCTGGCTTCGCACCCACGCGGCCCGCTACCAGCTTGATCCGGCGCGCATCGCCGGCGCCGGCGGATCGGCGGGCGGGCATATCGCCGCCGTGCTCGGCACCGCGCCCGCGCCGGCCGGAGAGGCCGTCTCCAGCCGCGTCCAAGCCGTGCTCGATCTTTATGGGCCCAGCGATCTGCTGACGATGCCGCCCAATGTGCCCGGGCCCGGCAAGACCGACGCCGATCTGGCGAAGGCCAACGGGGCGCAACTCCTGGGCGGCATCGTGCGCGACCGCCCCGAACTCGCGAAGCAGGCGAGCTCGCTGCACCTCGTGTCACGCGACGATTCGCCGTTTCTGATTCTGCACGGCGGCAAGGACCCGCAGGTCCCGCTCGAGCAGAGTGAGCGCCTGCACGCGAAACTGCGTGAGGCGGGCGTTGCTTCAGAACTCGTCGTGCTCCCCGGCGCCGGGCACGGCGGACGGGAATTTTCGAGCGACGAGGTGAAGGCGAAGATCCGGGCGTTTCTCGCGCAGGCGCTGAAGTAGGGCCTCAGCTTGTTGAGGCCTTTGCATTTGGCGCGACTTCGGCCTCAGCAAGCTGAGGCCCTACAAAACGCCTTCACGGCACTAGCTTCTCGATCCGGAAATCCTCCAAGCGGAGGTGGCTCCTCACCGTGCGCAAGGCGAACCAGCCGCCTGTGAGCGGCGCGGGATCGGCAAACGTGAACACGAGCTTGCCATCGCGCCAGAACTCCGCGCGGGCGTCGCGCGCCACGAGCCGGATGCGGTAGGGACGGTTGGGCTCGAGCAGGAATTCTCTCGCGGACAGATCGTGCTCCGGCAGCAAGGGGCGCGCGACGGTGCCATCGTAGCGGCGGAAGCGGGTCGTCGAGTTGTTGTTTCCGCCGTAGCCGACGTAGTAGGTAAGCAGCGAGTCGTAGTCGGAAAACTTGCCGCTGCGCGCGTGTTCCCTAGCGAACGGCGCCGCCGCCGATCGCGGATCGACCGCCATCCAGAAGCAATTCACATCCGACAGGCGGTCGTGCGGCCCGCCGCGATTGATCACGGTGACGGTGTAGCTGATGGCGACGGGCGCGGTGAGTTTTTCGCGCCACCACACCGTGCAGCCCGCGACATCCTCGATCTCGAGTGCGCCGTCACGGAACTTCACGGTGCCGCCGGGCATCTGCTCGACGGCCCATTTTTCAGACGAAGCAAAGGACAGCGTCTGATCGGCGGCGCACGATGGCGCTACGACGATCATACCCACGAGGAGCAGCTGCGCGATGATCGCGCGCGAGGTCATTGTTTCAACGTCAGCGTCACCTGCCGCACGTCCATCACGCTCGCGCCGGGGATCGCGAGGGCGCGCAGGGTGAGGAGGCCGCGGCCTTTTTCTAGGCGCACGGTGCCGAGGCTCAGCGGGCGGAAGGGCTTCATCTTGGATTCGCCGGCGGGGCGGGAGAGCGTGTCCTGGTTGGTGTAGAGCGGCGGGTCCCAGCCGGGGGCGACTTTGCCGGCGATCTTGGCGCCGTTGAAGCTCAGTTCGATCGTCGAGCCGGCGTCGGGCACGGGGCAGGTGTAGTCGATCACGACCTCGTAGTCACCAGTCGTCGCGACGGCGATGTCCCACGTGATTTTGTCGGAGAGATTGGTCCAGTTGACGAAGTAGGAGCTGTTGGGCGCGTTGGAGCTGCGGCGCACCGTGCCGTGCGCGACGCCGTCGCGCGCGGGCAGGAAGGTCGCGGGGAAAGCGGCATAGCCGACCGGATACGCGCGGTCGTCGGCCGGCAGGAGCGCTCCTCCGGCGCCGCCCCTTTTCTTGCCCTTGGCGTTCTTTACCTCGGTGTCGGGGGTGACGGAGGCGAGCGTGGGGCCATACACGTCCTTTCGCCAGGCGGCTACGGACTCGGAAAGCTTTTTCGCGACCTCGGGCTGCTCGGCGGCGATGTCGCGCTGCTGGCCAAAGTCCGCGACCATGTCGTAGAGCTTGCCGGTGGCGTCGAGGCGGTGCGTCTGGGAGCGGGCACTGACGTTGCCGTTCCAACTGTTGAAGATGAGTCGGTCCGGCCAGTCGGTCTTCTGCCCGAGGAGGAGCGGCGAAAGATCGCGGCCATCGAGCGGCGCGGTGCCGGCACGCGCCACGCCGGCGAGCGAGGTGAGCGTGGGCAGCAGATCGATCGCGCCGGAGATTTGCGGGATGCGCTGGCCGGCGGGGATTTTCGCGGGCCAGCGGATGTAGCCGACGGAGCGGACGCCGCCCTCGTCGGTGCTGCCCTTGCGGTTTTTCATGCCGCCGTTCCAGCGGAAGGAATTGGGGCCGTTGTCGGAGAAATAGAAAACGATGGTGTTGTCGGCGAGCTTGAGCTCGTCGAGGCGCGCAAGGATGCGGCCGACGTTCCAGTCCTGGTTCTCGATCATCGCGAGGGCGCAGCGGGTTTCGTCGAGGCCCTCCTGTTCGGGGATGGTGGCGCGTTGGGTGAGGGTTTTGTTTTTGAAGCGCTGCCAATAGGAGTCGGGCACGGCCCACGGCGAATGCGGCGTGGTGAAGGGGACGTAGCAGAGAAAGGGCTGGTCCTTGTTCTTGGTGATGAACTGAAGCGCGCGGTCGGTGCAGACATCGACGATGTAGCCGGAGGTGCGGATCATGCGGCCGTTGTCGTCGAGGGGCGCGTCGAAATATTCGCCCCAGTGGCCGGAGGTGTGGCCGAGGTATTCGTCGAAGCCGCGGGCGCGCGGATGGTAGGGCCACTGCGTGCCGTTGTGCCATTTGCCAAAGGCGCCCGTGGCGTAGCCCGCGGCCTTGAAGGCGTCGGCCATCGTCTTCTCGGAAAGGTTGAGGCGCTCCTGCCCGGTGGAGACGCCGCGCACGCCGCCGCGCGCGTGGTAGCGGCCGGTGAGGAATTCCGCGCGCGTGGGCGCGCAGACCGGCTGGACGTAGAAGCGATCGAGCGAGGCGCCGCCGCGCGCGATGCGGTCGATGTTGGGCGTGGCGACCTGCTGGTTGCCGGAGAAGCCGTAGTCGCCCCAGCCGGCGTCGTCGGCAAGGAAGATGAGGATGTTGGGCCGGGCCGCCTGCGCCGCGGGTGCAGCGGCGGGAAGAAAGCAGACGGCAGCGGCGGCGAGGAGGGCGAAGACGCGGGCGAAGGGGCGGAGGGTCATGGCGGGAAAACGTTGGGCGGTGCGTGCGGGCTAGTCGAGCGTCTGCCGGTAGCGTTTCACGCCGACCGCCATCGCGATCACCAGGAATGCGAGCAGCGGCCATAGCTCGGGCGCGATGTCGGCGAGGCCGCTGCCCTTGAGCAGCACGCCGCGCACGATGCGAAGGTAGTGCGTCAGCGGCAGCACGGAGCCGATCCACTGCGCCCAATCGGGCATGCCGCGAAACGGAAACATGAACCCCGAGAGCAGAATCGATGGCAGGAAAAAGAAGAACGCCATCTGCACGGCTTGGAGCTGGTTTCTCGCGAGCGTCGAGAACGTGATGCCCACCGCGAGATTCGCCGCGATGAAGAGGAACGAAACCCCGTAGACGAGCACGAGGCTGCCCTCCAGCGGCACCCGGAAAAGGAACCGCGCCGCAATCAGGATCAGCGTCATCTGGATGTAGCCCACGACGATGTAGGGGATGATTTTTCCGACCATCACCTCCGCCGGGCGCACGGGCGTGGCGAGGAGGTTCTCCATCGTGCCGCGCTCGCGCTCGCGCGTGATGGCGAGCGCGGTGATGACGACCATGGTCATCGTGAGCACGACCCCCATGAGGCCGGGCACGACGTTGTATTGGGTGATGTTCTCCGGGTTGTAGTGTGCGTGGACTTGGAAATCGACCGGGCCGGGCTTCGCGCGCAGCCGCGCGAGCGGCCCGTCAAGATCGCGATCGAAGATGTTGGCGGCGAGCGTGCGCGCCGCGGCGACGGCCGGGCCGGTGGCCGCGGGATCGGAGGCGTCGGCCTCGAGCAGGACCGTCGGCCGTTCGCCGCGCAGGAGGCGGCGGGTGAAATCCTCGGGGATGTTGACGACAAATTGCACCTCGCCGCGCTGGAGCAGCGCCGCGGCCTCGGCCTCCGTCTCCGCCTCGCGCACGATTGCGAAATACTCGCTCTGGCGCAGCGCCGCGACGAGGGCGCGGGCGTAGGGGCCCTGGTCGGCGAGGCGCAGGGCGGTCGGCAGGTGGCGCGGGTCCGAGTTGATGGCGAAGCCGAAGAGCATGAGCTGCATCAGCGGGATGCCGACCATCATGCCGAAGGTCACGCGGTCGCGCCGCATCTGGATGAACTCCTTCAGCACGATCGCCCAGAGGCGGTGAAACGTGAAGCGGCTCATTATGCGAGAGCCCGCTTGCAGGCGATTTCGTGGCCGCGGGCATCCCTGCCCGCGGAGGTTTGCCGAGCGTCCTGAACCGGCGGGCAGGGACGCCCGTCGCTACGCCGAGCCAGCGAGTGCAAAGGCGCCTTCATGCGAAATTATCCCGCGCCGTGTCCATCAGGCCGATGAACACATCCTCGAGGCTGGCGGCGGCGCGGGTCCACGTATGCGCGGCATCGCGCACCCCGGCGACCGCGGCGTCGAGCTGGGCGGCGTCGCGCCCGCTCACGTGGAGCGTGTTGCCGAAGGCCACGACTTGCTCGACGCCCGCGCGTCCGCGCAGCGCCTCCGCAATCGCGCGCAACCGCGGGCCCGTGACGATCCAGGTGGTGAGTCTCGCGGAGGCGATCACTTCGGCGACGGTGCCGCGCGCGAGGAGCTGGCCGTAGGCGAGGTAGGCGAGGCGGTGGCAACGCTCGGCCTCGTCCATGTAGTGCGTGGTGATGAGCACGGTCAGGCCGTCGGCGGCGAGCTGGTGAATCTCGTCCCAGAAATCGCGGCGAGCCTTGGGGTCGACACCAGCGGTCGGCTCGTCGAGCAGGAGGAGTTGCGGCGAGTGGATGAGGCACGCGGCGAGCGCGAGACGTTGTTTCCAACCGCCGGAGAGCTGGCCCGCGAGCTGATGGCTGCGATTGGCGAGGCGCAGGCGCTCAAGGCTCCGTTGCACAGCGGCGGCTCGATCCGGCACGTCGTAGACGCGTGCGATGAAATCGAGGTTCTCGCGGATGGTGAGGTCCTCGTAGTAGCTGAAGCGCTGCGTCATGTAGCCCACGTGGCGTTTGATCTCGGACTGCTGGCGGAGCACGTCGAAGCCGAGGCACGAGCCGCGCCCGGCGTCGGGCGTCAGCAGGCCGCAGAGCATGCGGATGAACGTCGTCTTGCCCGAACCGTTGGGGCCGAGGAAGCCGTAGATCTCGCCGCGGCGCACCTGGAGATCGATGGCGTTGACGACGGTCTTGTCGCCGAAGCGCTTGGTGACGCCGGCGACGTCGATGGCGAAGTCACTCATCGAAAAATCCCAAACGCCAAACCGCCAAATCCCAAAAAAAATCCCAGTTTAGAAAGCTCACGATGGGGTTTTGGCATTTGGGATTTTTTTGGCGTTTGAGTTTTGGCGTTTGTGATTTCGCCGCGCCTAGCGGCTGCGGCTGACATCCACGGGCTGGCCCGGGTGCAGATCGCGCGCGACGGCGGGATCGATCGCGGCCTCGATCATGAAGACGAGCTTCGCGCGGTTGTCGCGATTGTAGAGGATGGGCGGGGTGAACTCCGGCCGGGGCGAAAGATAACTCACGCGCGCCTCGATTGCCTCGGCGCGACCCGTGATCGCGACGCGCACGCGGTCGCCGGCCTTGATCGCGGCCAGCTCCGCCTCGGGCACGAAGAACCGCACCTTCAGGTTTTCCGGCGGCAGCAGCGAGACGACCGGCGTGCCGACCGGCACGAACTCACCCTCGCGAAACAACGTGTCGTGCACCAACGCGGGCTGCGCAGCCGACTGCGTCTTTTGCGCGACGGCCCAGTCGGCGCGCTCGCGCGCGGCGGCCGCGGCGGCCACCTCGGCCGCCGCCGCGGTGATGGCATCGGAGCGGCCGCCGAGGCGGGCCGTGGCGAGCTGGGCGGCGGGCTCCTCGAGGGCGCGGGCGTTGCGCTCGTGCGTGAGCCGCGCGCGATCGAACTCGCTCGCGGCGATCGTGCCGCTGCGGAAGAGCGCGGCGAGCCGGTCGAGTTCGCGCTGGGAGAGATCGGCGGCGGCGCGCGACTGCTCGACGCGGGCCTCGAGGGCGGCGAGTTCGCTGGGGCGGGAGCCTTTTTTCAAATCCTCCAGCCGCGCCTGCGCGGAACGCAGCCGCTCCGCGGACTCGCGCTGCGCCGCCAGCTCGCTGGCGCGCTCAAGCGTGAAGAGTTCCGCGCCGCGCTCCACCCGCGCGCCCCGCTGCACCGCCAGGCGATCGAGGCGGCCCCCAATCGGCGCGGCGACATGGACGAACTCGCCCTCTAGGTAGCCTTGCCAGCCGGAAGCGGCGCGCTCGCGGCAACCGGAAAGCGAGATTGCCAGCGCGGCGACGAGAAGGAGCGCGAGAAATCGCATGATTCCCTCATGCCACCGCCGCGCGACTGCTCCAAGGGGGAAAATCAGGTGCAAGGGGTGCTGATTTTTCGGAATGTTGCGTCACTTGACGTATCCCGCGGCGCTTCTAATGGTCATACCCGTTGTCATGTCCTCGCGCCGACCGATCTTTCGCCACCTGCTTGTCGCGGGCTTTGCGCTCGGCGGGGCCCTGACGGCGCAGGCTCAGCTCGCCTCGAAATCGCCTTTCCTGCCCTCGACGGCCGCAGGTGCAGCGGCACCGACTTCGAATGCGCCGCTGGAATTTCTCGGTTATTTCGAGCTGGGCCAGGGCCCGCAGTATCGGTTGTTCGACCCCGCGAAGAAAGTCTCGGCTTGGGTGGGGCTCAATGAGCGCAACTCCGATTTCGAGGTGCTCGTGAAGCAGTTCGATCCCGACAACGACACTCTGACGGTCGAGCACCGCGGCGCGGTGCACACCCTGCCGATTCGCAAAGCGAAGGTCATCTCCGGCGGCCCCGTCGCGCAGGCGATGCCTCCGCCGGTGCCGGTCCAAGCCAATGTGATGCCGGCCGTCACGCAGTCCGTGGTGGTCAATCCCACGCCCGCCGACGAGGCGAGGCGGTTGGACGCCGTCGCCTCCGAAATTGCCCGGCGACGGGCGCTGCGCACGCAGGCGGAGCAGACGGTCAATCAAGCGTCCCCGGCGGCCCCGCCTCCGGCCCCGTTTCCTTTGCCTATGCCTGGGCCTGTGCCGCCGACGATGCAGCCCCGCTGAGCCGGTGCGGCGGTGGAAAAGTTTCGTGCGCCTCCGTGGCGTGCGCCTAGGTTGGCTATCTCCATGCCCGACGCATCGCCCATGACGACCGCCGCGCCCGTGTTGTCCAACACGGCGCTCGTCCGGCGGCTCTTCGCGCTCGCCTGGCGCTACCGGCTGCACTGCCTGCAAGTCCTCGCGATCCAGCTCGTGCTGCTGACGATGGGCATCGGCGGGCTGAGCCTCACGGGTGTCGGCATCGACTACATCAAGCACAAGGTCGACGGCACCCCGCTGACCGGCAACCCGCTGCATCTCACGCTGCCCGACGAATGGCCCTACTGGCATGTGCTCGGTCTCCTGGCGGGACTCATCCTCGTGCTCGCGATCGGGCGCGCGTTTCTCAACTACACCTACGCCGTCTCGGTGAACCGCCTCGTGCAGCAGCGCCTCGTCGTCGACCTGCGCGGCGAGGTCTACGACAAGCTCCAGCGCCTGAGCTTCCGGTTCTTCGACGCCAACAACACCAGCTCGATCATCACGCGCGTGACGAGCGATGTGCAGAGCGTGCGCATGTTCGTCGACCAAGTGCTCATCCAGAGCGTGATCATGGTGATCTCGCTCACGGTTTACCTCATCTACATGGCGAGCCTGAGCCCGGGGCTTACGCTCGCGTGCCTCGCGACGACGCCGCTGCTGTGGTTGCTGACCGCGTGGCACACGCGTCGCACGCAGCCGGAATACGCGCAGAACCGCACGCTCGTGGAAAGGATGGTGCAGGTCTTCGTCGAGAGCCTGCAGGGGATCGCGGTGACCAAGGCCTTCGGCCGCGAGCCCGAGGATCGCGCGCGCTTCGAGGCCGCCAACCGCGCCGTGCTCGATCAGCAGCAGATCATCTTCTGGCGCGTGAGCCTCTTCTCGCCGGCGATCGGATTCCTCACGCGCATCAACATGATGGTGCTCCTCGGTTATGGCGGCTGGCTTGTGATCCAGGGCCAGCTCCCGCTCGGCGCGGGGCTCGTGGTCTTCGCCGGCCTGCTCGAGCAGTTCTCCGGTCAGGTGAACAACGTCGCCGCGATCGTGAACTCGGTGCAGCAGTCGCTCATCGGCGCGCGCCGCGTCTTCGAGATCCTCGATGCGCCGATCGAGGTGAAGAGCGCGCCCGATGCCGTGCGCCGGCCGCGGCTGACGGGCGACGTGGCGTTCGAGGGCGTGTCGTTCGGTTACGGCGGCGCGGAGCCGGTGCTGCGCGACATCGACCTGCGCGTGGCTCGGGGCCAGTGCGTCGCGATCCTAGGCGCCACGGGCGCGGGCAAGAGCGTGCTGATGAGCCTCGTGCCGCGCTTCTTCGATCCGACCGCGGGCCGCGTGCTGATCGACGGGATCGATGCGCGCCGCCTCGAGCTCGACGACCTGCGGCGCAACATCGGCATCGTCTTCCAGGAGAGCTTTCTGTTCTCGAACACCGTCGCGGCCAACATCGCGTTCGGCCATCCCGGGGCCACGCGCGCGCAGATCGAGCAGGCCGCGAAGATCGCCGCCGCGCACGACTTCATCGCGGCGTTGCCTTTCGGCTACGACACCGTCCTCGGCGAGAGCGGCAACAGCCTCAGCGGCGGCCAGCGCCAGCGCCTCGCGATCGCGCGCGCCGTGCTGCTCGAGCCCGCGATCCTTTTGCTCGACGATCCGACCGCGGCGATCGACAGCGAGACGGAGCGGGAGATCTTCGACGCGCTCGATCGCGCGATCGCGGGGCGCACGACGTTCATCGTGGCGCACCGGCTGAGCACGCTGCGGCGCGCGGATTTCATCCTCGTGATGGAAAACGGCCGCATCGTGCAGCGCGGCACGCACGAGCAACTGATGCGCGAGAGCGGCCCGTATCTGCGGGTCGCGAGCCTGCAGCTCGTGGACGGCAGCGAACTCACGCGCGGGGAGGGTGCGGCATGAGCATCGCGCGCACTTTCTTCGTTTGTCATTCTGAGCGCAGCGAAGAATCCAGCAGGAGGAGCGAACCCATGCACCGGGTGCGTTTGTCCAACTGGATTCTTCGCTGCGCTCAGAATGACAAAATAGGTCCCGAGGCCGCCGCATGAGTGCGCCCGTCCAACCGAAACCCGGGGTGCCCGAGGTCGGCCTCGTGCGCCGCGTGCGGGACGACGATGACGAGGAGATCATCCAAAAGCCGCTGGAGTGGTCGCTCATCCGGCGGCTCTTCGACTACACGGCGCCGGTGAAGGCCAAGCTCACCGCGCTCAGCGTCACGAGCCTCGTGCGCGCGGCGCAGTTGCCGGCGTTCGTCTGGCTCGCGACACTGATCATCAAGGGCCCGATCACGACGGGCGACACGGTGATGCTCGCGTGGGGCGTCGGCGCGTATGCGCTGCTTGCGATCTGGACGGACGG
>JANOCA010000053.1:0-1988 GCA_031411915.1 Opitutaceae bacterium | reverse complement strand
CGATGCCGTTCGTGAACGCCCACTTCGCCATGTCCAGCGGCGTCATGGTGATGTTCCACACCTCGATGAACTCCGGTTTCGTTCCCGCCGGGTGGTAGTGGATCTCGCTGAACACCACCTGCTCCGACCGTGCAGAAACGGCGAGCAGGCACGACAGGGCGAGGGCAGCGACGAGGCAGCGCATGGGGGGAAGGAGCATGGTGCGCGACTTTCGCCGCGATTCCCGATCCATCAACCCGGAACAGCGGGATTTATGGCGCTCAGCTCCCCGCGATGACCCAGGCATGCAGCGCCTGGTATTTCCATGACAACGCCGGAGGGACGTGCGCCCGCGCATCCCTGCTCTCCCGCCTTCCGCCAACCCGCGAGTCGGGAGCAAGCCTCTTTTTGGCCTTTTTTTGCCACACGGTCAAACCAGCCCATCCCCTCCTCTGAAAAAGCGCCCGCCTAGACGGCCGAGAGCCTCACCTAAGCGCCCGCGACCCTCCCCTAGCTGTGACGTTCCAATAGGTTGTTCATGCGGCGAGGACTTGGTGAGGTGGGGTTGTCACACCAACCACCAGCCAGGAACCGCCGTATGAACGTGCACAGTAAGGCCAAGCTCACCCCGCGCAGTCGAGCCGAGATGATCAAACGCATCGTCGATCTCCATCAACCCGTGGCCAAAGTCGCCGCGGACTTTGGCCTTTCGGAACGCTGCGCCTACAAGTGGCTCGCACGCTTCCGTGCCGAGGGCCTCGCCGGCCTGCGCGACCGCACTTCGCGTCCGAAGAGTTCCCCGCGAACCACCCACCCGCTGCGGGTCGCTCGCGTCCTGGCGCTGCGCCGCCGCAAGCTGCCTGGCTTCCAGATCGCTCGCGCCGCCCAAATCTCGCGCGCTTCGGTCTCCCGCTTTTTGCGCCGCCACGCGGGCCGGCTCGCGGCGCTGGAACCGCCGCCGCCCATTTGCCGCTATGAGCGCGCGCAGCCGGGCGAACGCATTCATTTCGACATCAAGAAGCTCGCCCGCATCGTGCGCCCCGGCCATCGCGTCACCGGCGATCGTCAGCGCGATCACACCCGCGGCGCGGGCTGGGAATACCTCCACATCGCCATCGACGATCATTCCCGGCTCGCCTTCGCCCAGCTCCTCCCGGACGAAACAGCCCGTAGCGCCATCGCCTTCCTCCACGCCGCTCTCGGCTTCTTCCAAAAGCACGCCGTCCACGCCCAGCGCATCTACTCCGACAACGGCTCCTGCTACCGCGCCCGTGCCATGCGCGCGGCCGCCGCCGCCCTGGGTCTCAAGCATCGCTTCACCAGGCCCTACACTCCCAAAACCAACGGCAAGGCCGAGCGCTTCATCCAAACCTCGCTGCGTGAGTGGGCCTACGCTCACGCCTCCGTCCACTCCGACCAACGCTCCGAACGCCTCGCCTCCTTCCTCCACAACTACAACTGCCACCGCCCTCACCACGCCCTCAAACTCCAAGCTCCCGTCTCACGACTCCGCAGCGACATGATCAACCTGTTGAGACTCCACAGTTAGCGATACTCATCGTCGCTCTCGCTGCCGCCCCCGTCCTCGCTCGCGGCCAGTCGCTTTCGGGGCGCGCCAACTCGACGAATCAAGTTGTCGCCACCACCCCGGGCAAGACTACGGCCAAGCCGCAGGCGGTGGTGTCGCCTCGGCCCAACCAAATCGTTCCAGTGCTCCCCGGCGAGATCGTTGCGCCGCTGCCCCGTGAGCTCACGCGCCCGCTGCCGCGTCAGATCGTTCGATCGCTGCCCGGCCAGATGATCCAGCCACTGCCCGGCCAGATCGTCCGGTCCCTGCCGGGTCAGATCGTCCAGCCGCTCCCCGGTCAGATCCTTCAGTGATTGTAACGGCCGGCGCATCCGGATCAACGAAGGGCGAGGGTACCGGAGACGGCACCGGGCGGAATCGCCGGCGTTCGAGGCTGGCCCTCTTGTGAAAAGGGTAGCGCCAGCCCTTCCATCGCCTGCAG
>JANOCA010000052.1:0-2189 GCA_031411915.1 Opitutaceae bacterium | reverse complement strand
CACCTACCGTTTCAAAGCCGACGGCTCCGCCCTCGAATTTCTCCACCAGTTCACCAACAACACGTGGGGCCAGAGCATCAACCAATACGGCGACCAGTTCGGCGGCACCGCCAACAACGCCCCCATCTTCTTCGGCGGCATCCCCGCCACCATCGTCCCAAAAGGGGTGCGCGCCATGACCGCCAAGCGCATCAACACCGAGGACAAGACCCACACGATCACGCCCAACTTCCGCCAGGTGGACGTCATGGGCGGCTACACCGCTGCCGCCGGCAGCGCCTTCATCTACTCGGACCAGCTCCCGCCGCGCCTCCAAGGCAAGGCCATGATCTGCGAACCCACGATGAAGAACATCGCGATCTTCGACGTGCAGCGCGATGGCGCCGGCTACACCGCGCACGACGGCTTCAACCTTGTCGCGAGTTCCGACGAGTGGATGTCGCCCGTCTTCGCCGAAGTCGGCCCCGATGGCGCCGTGTGGTTCTCCGACTGGCAGAACTACATCATCCAGCACAACCCCACGCCCAGCGTCGCGCGCGGCGGCTACGACTCCAAGACCGGCGTCGGCGGCGCGCACGAGAACCCGCTGCGCGACAATTCGCGCGGCCGCATCTACCGTGTCGTCTGGGATCAGGCCAAGCCCGCTCCGATCAAGTCGCTCAAGGGCGCCACGACCGCGCAGCTCGTCGCCGCGCTTGGCGACGGCAATCCATTCTGGCGCCTCACCGCGCAGCGCCTGCTCGTCGAGGGCAAGCGCAACGACGCCGCGCCCGCGCTCAAGCAGGCCGTCGCCGGCAGCGCGCCGCTCAAGGCGCTCCACGCCCTCTGGTCTCTGCATGGTCTCGGCCTGCTCGACGAGCCGACGCATCGCGCCGGCCTCACGCACGCCGATGCCGCCGTCCGCCGCAACGCCACGCGCGCACTCGGCCGCGGCGAGTCCGCCGTCGCGCTCTTCTTCGCCTCAGCCGTCGTCAGCGACGCCGACGCGCTCACGAAACTCGCCGCGCTCGCCAAGCTCGCCGAGTTTTCCACCACGCCCCAGATCAAGACCGTCGTCTCCGCACTCATGCGCAATCCCGCCAACCAGCAGGACGAATGGCTCCGCGAGGCCAGCCGCATCCTCGGTCGCGTCCACGGCGCCGGCCTCTATCGCGAGGGACCAAACCTCCTTCCGAATCCCGGTTTCGAGACCTTCGGCGCCGACGATTTGCCCGTCGGCTGGAAACGCCGCGACTACGGCGACCGCGAGGCCAACACCACCGCCGCCTGGTCCAAGGCCGGCACCGAGCGGGAATTTCACGGCGGCAAGTTCGCTTGGCGCGTCATCACCACCGGCAGCGCCGACACGAGCTTCCACGCCGACGTGCCCGTGAAACCCAACACTCAATACCGCCTCGCCGGCTGGATCCGCACCCGCGGAATCTTCGGCCGGGCGAGCCTCAACGTGCACAACATCCGCGCCGAGACCGATATCATCCGGCGCGACGCCGACTGGACGCAGGTCGAGGTAGAGTTCAACAGCGGCGCAAACACGACCGCGAGCGTCAACGTCCTCCACGTCGCGCGCGGCGAGTCGTTCTTCGACGACGTGCGGCTGGTCGAACTCACCCTCATCGACGATTCCACGCAGCTCCAGCCCGGCGACGCCAAGCGCGGCGAACAACTCTTCACCAAGCACCCCGCCGCCTGCGTGCTCTGCCACGCGGTCAAGGGTCAGGGCAGCACCGTCGGCCCCGCGCTCGACGGCCTCGCCACGCGCTCCACGCCCGCCTACATCCGCGAGAGCCTGCTCGAGCCGAGCAAGGTCATCGCCAAAGGCTTCGAGCAGTTCGGAAAAATCTCACCGATGCCCCCGATGGCCGACATCTTCAGCCCGCAGGAAATCTCCGACATCGAGGCCTTCCTCCAAACCCTCAAATAACGTTGCCGCTCGCTGGCGCCGTTTTTTGTCTCCCACTCTCCTCGTCTCTCCATCTCCCTCTCTCTCCGTCTT
Source organism: Opitutaceae bacterium (assembly GCA_031411915.1). GTDB lineage: Bacteria > Verrucomicrobiota > Verrucomicrobiia > Opitutales > Opitutaceae > ER46. The sequence goes on along the minus strand of JANOCA010000052.1, from coordinate 196 downwards.
CCGCTCCCCATGTCCGAAAAGAAAATCAACCTCGCCATCATCGGCCTCGGCTTCGGCGCCGAATTTATCCCGATCTTTCAGGCGCATCCCAACGCCAACCTCGTCGCCGTCTGCCAGCGCGACCCGAAGAAGCTGAAGGCCATCCAGGACGCGTTTGGCATTCCGAAGGGCTACACCGACTACGACGAGCTTCTTC
>JANOCA010000051.1:0-2972 GCA_031411915.1 Opitutaceae bacterium | reverse complement strand
TGGAAATTGAAGCCGCCCGTCACGCCGTCGATGTCGAGCACCTCGCCGGCAAAATGCAGGCCCGGGCAAAGGCGGCTCTCCATCGTGCGAAAATCCACCTCCGCCAGCCGCACGCCGCCGCACGTGACGAACTCCTCCTTGAACGTGCTCTTGCCGACGACCTTCATCTCCGCGGCGGTGAGCTGCGTCGCGAGCGTCCCCAGCGCGGCGTTGCCCACCTGCGCCCACGGCGCCGTGGCGGCGATGCCCGCGGACACCACGAGCCGCTCCCACAGCCGCTGGGGCATCGCTAGCGGGCTCCAGGTGGTGATCTGCTTCTTCGGATTTTTCTCCCGCACAGCGGTGAGTTCGCGCACGAGCGTGTCGCGCGTATGCGTGCCCGTCCAGTTGAGCGTGATCAGAAACTCGTAGTTGCGCGCCGCCAGTTCGCGCGCACCCCACGCGGACAGCTTCAGGATCGCCGGGCCGCTCAGGCCCCAGTGGGTGATGAGCATGGGGCCGTCGGTGCGAAGCTTCGTGCCGGGCACGCTGACCGCGGCGTTCTCGATGGAGACGCCGGAGAGCCCGATGAGCCGGGGGTCGTCGAGGTGAAACGTGAAGAGCGAGGGCAGCAGCGGCTCGATCGTGTGGCCGAGTTTCTCCGCGATGGTGAAACCCGCCGAGGAGCGGTTGCCGCCGGTCGCCAGCAGCAGCCGATCGCAGCGCTGGCCCGTGCCGTCGGTGAGCGTGACCCAGAAGCCCGCGCCGGCGCGCTCCGCGGTGCGCACGCCCAGGCTCGTCACGATGCGCACGCCGGCTTTCTCGGCCGCGCGTTGCAGGCACTCGACGATGGTCGCGGAGTTGTCGGTCGTCGGAAACATCCGGCCGTCCTCCTCCGTTTTCGTCTCCACCCCGCGTTCCGCAAGCCAAGCGACCATGTCGCGCGGCTGCCAGCGATGGAAGGCCCCGATCAATTCGCGGCCGCCGCGCGGATATTTCTTCACGAGCTCGCGCGGCTCGAAGCAGGCATGCGTGACATTGCAGCGCCCGCCACCCGACACGCGGACCTTGGCCAGCGGGTGCGCCGTGGCCTCGTAGAGCACGACCTCGCCCCGCGCGCCCAGCGACTCCGCGCACGTGATCGCCGCGAAGAAGCCCGCGGCTCCCCCGCCCACGATCATCACGCTCACGTTGTCCGCCATGCGCGGACGTTGCGCGGGCGAAGGCAGCCGTCGCAAGTTTTACCTCGCCGAATTCAGGGCATAAAAAAGCCGCCGCGGGCTGCGATCCGCGGCGGCACTAACACCAACCCCTGACAAATGGGGAAATTTGGCGGTGGGAAAACCGATTAGTTCTTCTTTTTGCCGCCGGCGCCCATGGCGTCGAACTTGGCCTGCTGCTCGGCCGTGAGGACCGCACGGACTTCGCCGCGGGTCTTTTGCATGAGGGCCGCGCCCTTTTCCTTGCGCTCTTCCTTCGGAATGGCGCGCTGCGCCTCCTGAGCCTTGGAATAGATCGCGGTGATCTTCGTCTTTTGATCGGCGCTGAGGGAGCCGACGGCCTGCTCGAGCGCGGCAACCTGCTGATCAGGGGTCTGCTGGCCCTTGCCCTTGCCGCCGCCATCAGCCGCTTGGGCGATAGACGCGGAGGCCAGGAGGCCGAGCGTGATGAGTGAGATAAGAATCTTGAGGGACTTCATGGGAAGTTATTTTTGGTTACTGAGGATGAGGGTTTAGGGGGGTGGGCCCGGTAGAACCGGACTGCGGGCAAGACGCCCCCTCCCCGGAAGGGTTACACAATTTTCACGAGGCTTGCGGCACACTCCCCCGCCCCGCACCGTGCGCCCATGATCGAGGTGAGCCAGCTCCGCAAAAACTACGGCACCTTTGCCGCCGTGAAGGACTTATCGCTGACGGTGCGACCCGGCGAAGTGCTTGGGCTCGTAGGCCCCAACGGCGCCGGCAAGACCAGCACGCTCCGTTGCCTCGCCGGGATCATCCCGGCGACCGGCGGCCAGATCCGCATCGCCGGCCACGACCTCGCCACTGATCCCGTGGCGGCCAAGCGCGCGCTCGCGTTCTTCCCGGATGAGCCACGGCTCTTCGACTATCTCACCGTGCGCCAGCATCTGGCCTTTGTCGCCCGCATCTACGGCGTGCGCGACCACGAGGCGATCGCCCAGCCCTTGCTCGAGGAATTCGAGATCGCGGACAAGGCCGACCAGCTCCCCGGCGAACTCTCCCGCGGGATGAAGCAGAAACTCGCGATCGCGTGCGGCCTGCTGCACGGGCCGGCCGTGATGTTCTTCGACGAGCCGCTCACCGGCCTCGATCCGCTCGGCATCCGCCGGATGAAGAACTCCATCATGGCGCGCGCCCGTGCCGGCACCGCGATCGTGTTGAGCTCGCATCTGCTCCACCTGCTCGAGGAGGTCTGCACGCACGTGCTCATCCTGAAACGCGGGGAGAAGATCGCCGACGGCTCGCTGGCCGAGGTCGCGGCGCGCTTTGGTTCCGTCGACGGCAGCGTGGACCTCGAGGAGGTCTTCATCCGCGCGACGGGCGGCAGCGAGAATTGATGCGCGACAACCCTGTGTTCCCCGGCCTGCTCCGCGCCCTGCTCTACCTCCGTGCGATGTCCGCGCGGAACTGGCTGGTCGCGCGCGTGCGCCGGCTGCGGCAGCCGAAATACCTCATCGGCGCCGTCGTGGGCTGCGCGTATTTCTATTTTTTCTTCGTCCACAGCGTCTCCGGTCCGCGGACACCGATGCCACTGGACCCCAACGCGGCCCGGGCCCTGGAGATCGCGCGGGCGCAGCTCCCGATCGACTGGCAGCCGGCCACGACCGCCCTCGGCGCCCTTGGGCTCCTCGTGCTGCTCGCGTTCATCTGGATCGTGCCGGCGCAGCGGGCCGCGCTCGGCTTCTCCGAGGCCGAGATCGCGTTTCTTTTCCCCGCGCCCATCACCCGCCGCGCGCTCGTGCATTTCCGGCT
>JANOCA010000050.1:0-2015 GCA_031411915.1 Opitutaceae bacterium | reverse complement strand
CGTCTTGCCTGTGTCGAGGATGTCGTCGATGAGCAGCACGTGGCGCTGGGCGATGTCGATCGTGAGACTGTGGATGATCTGCGGCGTGCCGATCGACTTGGTCTTGGTGCCGTAGCTCGACACGCGGATGCAGTCGAGGCGCACGGGGTTGTCGATCTCGCGCATGAGATCGGCGGTGAACATGACGGCGCCGTTGATGAGCGCGATGATGGTGAACTCGCCATCGCCGTAGACCGCCTTGATCTCACGGGCGATGGACTTCACGCGGCGCTTGATCTGCGCATCGGTGAGGAGCACTTCGGCCAGATCGGGGTGGAGCAGGGCGGGCTTTTTCTTGGCGGGCATGGCGGAAACGCGAGCCAGACAAAGCGCGCCGCGGGAAGCAATCTGTTCCTTGACGCAGCATCGGCGCGATGGTCGTGGATCGGTTTGCTGGTTGCTCGCTGTTTTTTCAGTGGATCGATGGTGGCGTGGTCGGAAGCCCCGCAGGGGCGATATTCGATAGCCCAGGGCAACGCCCTGGGAATCGGATTGAGGAGATTCCTTCGCCCTGAAGGGGCGACACCGGCGGGTAGTTTCGCCCCTTCAGGGCTTGTTTTTTTTTGCACATTTCCCAGGGCGTTGCCCTGGGCTTTCAATTTTTCGCCCCTTCGGGGCTCCTCACCGGCAGCTACCCACTGAAAACAGCGAGGAACCAGTTTGCTGCTGATCGGAACTGTGGGAGCGGGTTTATCCCGCGATGAGTCGGGGCATAAAGCCCCTCCCACAACCAAACTGATCCACTGCCGAGCGCTTCGTCGCTTGCGCTTCCCGCCGACGCCGTGTGGAAAGGAATCGCGCGCCGCATGATTTCCATCCGCATCCAGCAACTCACGAAACGCTTTGGCGCGACGACGGCGCTGCAGGGCCTCGATCTCGAGATCGCACCCGGCGAGCTGTTCTTCCTCCTCGGCCCGAGCGGCTGCGGCAAGACGACGCTCCTGCGCAGCATCGCGGGCTTCTACATTCCCGAGGAAGGGAAAATTTTCTTCGGCGACGAGGAGGTGACGCGTCTCGCCCCGCACAAGCGGAACACCGGGATGATGTTTCAAAGCTATGCGCTCTGGCCGCACATGACCGTGGCGCAGAATGTCGCGTTCGGCCTCGAGGAGCGGAAGGTCGCGAAGGACGAAATCAAGCGGCGCGTCGGCGAGGCGCTCGAGTCGGTGCGGATGGGCAGCTACGCCGAGCGCCGGCCCAACCAGCTCTCCGGCGGCCAGCAGCAGCGCGTGGCGCTCGCGCGCGCGCTCGTGATCCGGCCGCGCTGCCTCCTGCTGGACGAACCGCTCTCCAACCTCGACGCGAAGCTGCGCCTCGAGATGCGCGCGGAAATCCGGCGCGTCTGCAAGGAGTTCAAGCTCACGACCGTCTATGTGACGCACGATCAGAAGGAGGCGCTCTCCATCTCGGATCGCATGGCGATCCTGGATCGCGGAAAGATTCTGCAGGTCGGATCGCCGCGTGAGGTGTATCGGCGGCCGACGTGCAAGGTCGTGGCCGACTTCATCGGCGAGACGGACTTCATCCCGGGCAAGCTCGTGAGCGTCGCGGGCGACCGCGCGATCGTCGAGACGGCGGTGGGGCGCTTTGAAGGGGTGCTCGGCCACCAGGCCGCGGCGCCGGCGGTGGGCGCGGCCGTGACGCTCTCCATCCGGCCCGAATGCTGGGTGCTGAGCCGCGAGGCCCCGGCGGGCAACTTCGTGCGCGGGACCATCGGTGCGGCGATTTACCTCGGCGAGTTTGCGCAGTATGATCTGCTCGCGGGCGGACTGCACCTGAAGATCATCGAGCTCAACCCCCGGTTCATCGATCAGGCGACGCGCGGCGAGGTGTTTGCCCGCGTGGAGCCCGAGGATGCCGTGATCCTGACGGAGTGAAACGCGGGCGCATGAGAGAGCGTAGAAAATGGACGTTGGCTCGGGTAGCGGCGGGCGTCCCTGCCCGCCGAGGCTTGCGCGAACGTCCTGACACGGCGG
>JANOCA010000049.1:0-7541 GCA_031411915.1 Opitutaceae bacterium | reverse complement strand
GGACGCGGTTGATGTCGATGAAGATATTGGGGAGGTCGCGGTTGGGTTCACCGTTGGTCATGGCGGCGGTGCGGTTGATGTCGCCGGCGATCTCGAAGTGGAGGTTGCCCCAGTGCTGGTTGAAGGTGAGCTGCAGATCCTTGAACCGCTGCGCAAGGATCGGGAGATCGGGTGACATCGTGAACTCTTCCGGAGGGGTGCGGAACGAGGAGAAGCGCTCGGCGTTGGCGAAGCGGCCGGCGGGGACGTTGATTTCGTGGAGGAGGTTCGCGCCGGCGGTGTTGAAGGAGGGGTTCGTGCCGTAGGTGAAGCCGGCGATGGGCGTCTGCGCGGTGTTGCCGCCGGCGACGGTGATGGGGTCGTTCTGGTAGTGGAAGATGGTGTTGGGCGCGGCGAACGGGAGGTAAACGAAGTAGTTCGCCCCGCGACGATTGATGCCTTGGGCGTTGGCCGTGGCGGGGAGGGTGGCGAGGGCGCGGGGGGCGTTGTAGGTCGTGCCGTCCCAGCCGGAGAAGCGGTCGTTGATGAACGTGGAGGCGGACTGGCGGGAGCTGGTCCCGTATTCACCCTCGACGCGGAGCTCGGCGTTGCGCCAGGGCTTCACGGTGGTCGTGAGAAAGATCGCGTCGCGCTTGTCGTAGTCCTTCATGCGCCAGCTCGAGGCGTCGCCCCAGACGCCGGCGGCGCGCACCGCGACCTTGTCGGAGAGCGGCTGGTTGATGTCGAAGGTCGCGCGGTAATTGCGCCACGAGCCGACGGCGAACTGGACCTGGCGCGAGGGACGGTTGGTCTGCGCGCGCTTGGTGGTGGAGGAACTGATGCCGCCGAGCGAGCCGTTGCCGAAGAGGACGGCGTTGGGGCCGCGGCCGAAGTCGTAGCGCTCGAGGTTGTAGGAGTCGCCGTTGTTGAACTGCGGGAAAAAATTCCGCTGCGGCCGGCCGGCGCCCGCGCCGCGCACGGTGTATTGGATGGGGCTGAAGAAGAAATTCTGCTGGCCGTTGTCCACGGCGACGGTGCTCGAGGTCGTCCACTCCGCGGCGCTCTGGAGATCGGTGAGGTTGAGGGCGTCGATGAAGTCGCGCGTGATGACGGAGTAGGCGACGGGCGTGTCGCGCAGGTCGCCGGCGAGGCGGCCGCCGGCGAGCGAGCTGGCGGCGACGAAGCCGGTGTCCTTGTCGGTGTTGACCTCGAAGGGCGAGAGCTGGACGGGGTTGTTGGGATCCTTCGGGGCGACGGACACGGTGGGCGACGCGGGCGCGGGGGCTTGGGCGTGCGCGCATGCGGCGGAGAGCAGGGCGAGCACGAGTGTGCGCGCGCGAAGCGACGGGGTGGAGTGCATGGGAGGAGGGGTAGGGTGAGCCTGCGCCATCATCCCTGTCACCTCTAGCAGAAAATCGCGGCGCGATCCCCATGCTGCGCAGCAACGGATGAGTCAGAGCGAGGGCGCGGCGTCAGGATTCTTCAACTGATCGCGCCAGCTGGCGATCTTGGCCTGCGCGCCGAAGTGCTCGGCGCGGGCCTTGTCGCCGCGTTCCATCCAGATGCGCGAGAGCGTGGTGTTGATGAAGAGATCGGCAGGGCTGAGCGCGTGCGCGCGGTCGGCGGCGGCGAGCGCGGCGTCGAGGCGGCGCAGCGAGAAGTTCACCTCGGCGAGCGCGTGCCACGCCTCGAATGAATCAGGTGCCGCGGCGGTGGCGCGGGCGAGCTTGGCGAGCGCGGCATCGCTTTCACCGAGCGCGTAGTCGGCGGTGGCATCCTCGATGAGCGTCTGGAGTTCGTCGCTGGTCACGGGGCGGAGTGTGCGCAGGCGGGGGCAAAAAGAAAGGACGGCCTTGCGGGCCGTCCTAGGAAAATTTTTTGGGAGTGCGGGGAGGCGAGGTGAGAGCGTCAGGCCTTTTTCATCCCCGCCTCGATGTTAATCGTGATTGTGACGTCGTCGCCGAGCGCGGCGTCGAGCATCGCGGGATCGGCCATGTTGAACTGTTTCTTGTCGATCGTGGTGGTCGCTTCCCAGCCGGACAGCTGCGTGCCGCCCATGCCGGGGCCGAAGCCCAGCGCGGTGACCTTGAGGGTCACGGGCTTGGTCACGCCCTTGAGCGTGAGCTGGCCGGTGACCTCGTGGGTGTTTTCGCCGGTCTTCTTCCACGCGGTGCTCTTGAACGTCATCGTGGGAAACTGGGCGGCGTCAAAGAAGTCCGGGTTGCGCAGATGATCGTCGCGCTTCTGATTCTCCGTGTCGATGGACGCGATTTGGATCGTCGCCTCGACGGAGCTCGCGGCGGGGTCCGCCTTGTCGAAGGTGATCTTGCCCTCGAAGCGGTTGAATTTCCCGGGCACTTTCGAGACGAAGTGACGGATGCTGAAGCCGACGGACGAGTGCGAGGCGTCGATGATGTAGGTTTCGGCCGCGGCGGAAATCACCGGAGCGAAGCCCAGTGCAAGCGTGACGGGGACGAGGAGGAGGGAACGGGGCAGTTTCATGGAGGAGAAAGGTTGGAAGAGACCCGGGCTCCTCGGAAACGCAACGGGCACCCGAGGATTGCGCGGGTCCGGCCGTTAGAGGATCAGCATCGCGTCTCCGTAGCTGAAGAAGCGGTAGTTGCGCGCGATGGCCTCGGCATAAATCTTGCGCCACCACGCGACGCCCTCGGCCGAGCCCGGCACAAGAAACGCCGCGACAAGGCAGAGCAGGGTGGAGCGCGGCTGGTGGAAATTGGTGATGAGCGCGTCGACCCCGCGGAACTCGCGCGGTGGAAAGACAAATAGGCTCGCCTCCGCACGGCACGTTTGCCCATCGGGCAGCGGTGCGACGTGATGCGCCAGAAAATCCTCGATCGTGCGCACGGCGGTGGTGCCGACGGCGATGCGCCGGCCCGTGCGCGGAGGGAAAAGCACGCGCTGCGTTGCGGCGGCCAGCTCGTAGGTCTCGCGGTGGATCGCGTGCTCCTCGACGCTCGCGGTGGCGATGGGCTTGAAAGTGCCGAGGCCGACGTGGAGCGTCGCGTCGGCGAACCGCACGCCCTGCGCCGAGAGTGTCGCGAGCAGCTCCGGTGTGAAATGGAGCCCGGCCGTCGGCGCCGCGACCGCCACCTGCTGCGCCCGGTCGGCATAGACGGTCTGGTAGCGCTCACGATCCGCGGTGGCGGCGGAGGTGTCGCCGGCGCGCATGATGTAGGGGGGCAGCGGCACGGCGCCGAGACGGTTGGCGAGGGCGGGGATGGTTTCGCCGCTGGGCACGGCGAAGCGCACGGTGGCGGAGCCGTCTTCCTCGCGGGCCACGACGGTCGCCGAGTAGGCGCCCGTCGAATCGGCGAAGGTGGCTCCGACGGGGAGCTTGCGACCGGGTTTGATGAGGCAGCGCCAGGTGACAGCGTCGGCGAGTGGACGCAGCAGAAAGCACTCGACCTGCCCGCCCGTCGGGCGTTGCGCGTGCAGGCGCGCGGGCAGCACCGCGGCGTTGTTGCGGATCAGTGTGTCACCGGCGCGGAGAAACTCGGGCAGATCGCGAAACGTGCGATGCTCCAGCGAGCGCGTGCCGCGATGCACGACCAGCAGTCGCGAGTCGTCGCGCCGGGCGGCGGGCGTCTGCGCGATGAGATGCGGCGGCAGGTGATAATCGAAAAGTTCGGCGGCGAGCGGAGGCACGTGGCGGTTCCCGGGCGGCGCACACGAGGGGCGCTGGAGCCAACAATCGGATTTGAACCGATGACCCACGCTTTACGAAAGCGTTGCTCTACCAGCTGAGCTATGTTGGCGCGCGCGAGAAGTGCGGAAAAAAACCGGCACGACCGGAAGCGCAAGCACCATTTTCCCCGGCCGAGTGGCGGGACGCCGCCGTCGCCGTTTAGGCGCTCTTCGCAGCGAGATCGGCCATCGCCCGGTTCAAGCCGAGCATTACTTCACTGCAATCGAACGGCTTGATGATGCTCGCATGGGCGCCGAGGCCGCGGGCGAGCGTGAGGCAGTCGCCGCCCGGGATGTAGCGTCCGCCGCCGGAAATAGCCAAGATCCGGGCGTCGGGTCGGATTTTTCGGATGGCAGGGATGAGTTCAAAGCCGTCGCCATCGGGCATCACGACATCCGTCACGACGACGTCGAAAGGCTCTTGGAGCAAAAGTCGCATCGCCTGCTGCCCGCCCTCAGCGGTCTGAACGTGGTGGCCGTGTGTCGTGAGCCAGTGTTCGAGCAAATCACGAATGCCCGGTTCGTCGTCGGCGACGAGGATCGAGAGCGGGGTTGTGGCGTCGGGCATCATTTGTTGAAGGGAGGCTGAAGCGCAGCCCTGGTCCCGACCAGCCGGAAGGTGCTTTCCGGGCTTTAAAACCTTGTGAATTTTACCCGAACCGACCGTTCAGTTTTCGCCCACGCTGGCATCGGGCAGGTCGCCCTGCAGCTTGCGCTGCATCTTAATGGCTTCGATTTGCGAGCGGAGATAATCAGCGAAAAGGAACATGCGGCGGTTCACGTCGAGAACCTCGAGGAGACGCTGCTTCAGTGCCGGATCATCGCATAGGTTGAAGGCGGCGATGTCGGCAAACGCCTCCGGATCCTCGATGTTTCTCAAGAATGCGGCGATGGCGGACGAGGAGGTCGGCGCCAGTTTTTCTTTCATCGTGATCAGGCGGGCGAGTTCGCGGCGGCGAGACTCGTTATCCGCCGGTGCAGCTCCCGGCCTGCTCGCCAAGGCGCGGACACGGATCAGGCGATAGGGATTCTCTCGGACAATATCGAGAATCTCCACGCGGCAGAGGCCTTGGAGGAGAAGATTTGAGGTGCCGTTGTCATTTTTCTGGCACGCGCGGATGATGCCCACACTGGCCACGCGATGCGGAGGTTCAGTTAACGTAGCGTTTGGCGCCCGTTCGTCCGTATCGAGGCCGGCGACGGCGAACAACCGGTCCGTCGCCAGTGTGTCGCGCAACATCTCGCGATAACGCGGCTCGAAAATATGGAGCGGCATCAACGCCTGCGGAAAAAAGGCGACGTTGGGCAGGGTCATCACGGGAAGTTGGTCTGGTAAGCTGATTTCGAGGTCCACGTTGCGACCTTAGCGGGGTGACGAGACTGAGCAACTGTGCCAGCAAGATCGGTGCAGTCGCGAATACTGGCGCACCACTGTGACACGATGGCGTGGGTGGGTGCTCCTCCGATCCAAGATCTCGCAGGGGTATAAATTTCTAAGTGTTGTCGTTCAGTGGTTAGCTAGAAGGCCCACGGTGGGGGCACCGACGTTGCTATGCCGCACACATGAGCCGCATTCTCGGAATCGATCTTGGCACCACCAATTCCTGCATGGCGATCATGGAGGGCGGAGAGCCCGTCGTGATTCCCAACGCCGAGGGCGCGCGCACGACGCCGTCCGTCGTGGCGTTCACGAAGTCGGGCGAGCGCCTCGTCGGCCAAGCCGCAAAACGCCAAGCGGTGACCAATCCGCGCAACACCGTTTTCTCCGCGAAGCGTTTCATCGGCCGCAAATTTACCGAGGTCCGCGAGGAGGCGAAGAACATGCCCTTCAAGACCGTTGAGGGGAAGAACGGCGACGCCTACATCGAGGTGCAGGTCGGCGACAAGACCGAGCAGTTTGCCCCGCAGCAGATCGCGGCGTTTGTGCTCGGCAAGCTGAAGGCTGACGCCGAAGCCTACCTCGGCGAGAAAGTCACGCAGGCCGTGATCACGGTGCCGGCGTATTTCAACGACTCGCAGCGCCAGGCCACCAAGGACGCCGGCAAGATCGCCGGCCTTGAGGTGCTCCGCATCATCAACGAGCCCACCGCCGCCTCGCTCGCCTACGGCCTCGACAAGAAGAAGGACGAGAAAATCGCGGTGTTCGACCTCGGCGGCGGCACGTTCGACGTGTCCGTGCTCGAGATCGGCGACGGAGTGTTCGAGGTGAAGGCCACCAACGGCGACACGCACCTAGGCGGTGACAACTGGGATGAGTCGCTCATCGGCTGGCTCGTCGATACTTTCAAAAAGGAAAACGGCATCGACCTCCGCAAGGATCCGATGGCGCTCCAGCGCCTGAAGGAAGAGGCCGAGAAGGCGAAAATCGCGCTGTCGTCCGCCCAGTCCGTTGACATCAATCTCCCGTTTATCACAGCCGATGCGTCGGGGCCGAAACATCTGAACGTCCAGTTGACGCGCTCCAAGATGGAGCAGATTTGCGAGCAGCTCTTCGAGCGTTGCGTCGCGCCCTTCAAGAACTGTCTCAAGGACGCCGATCTCACTGCGGACAAGATCGACGAGCTCGTGCTCGTCGGCGGCATGACGCGCATGCCCAAGGTCGTCGAGATCGCGCACAAGCTCGGCGGCAAAGCGCCGCACCAAGGCGTGAATCCCGACGAGGTCGTCGCCATCGGCGCCGCCGTGCAGGGTGGCGTGCTGAAGGGTGAGGTCCGCGACGTGCTCCTCCTGGACGTGACGCCGCTCACGCTCGGCATCGAGACCGCCGGCCAGGTCGCCACCGCGATGATTCCGCGCAACACGACCATCCCAGCGAAGAAAACTCAGACATTCTCCACCTACAGCGACAGCCAGCCTTCGGTCGAAATCGTCGTCCTCCAAGGCGAGCGCCCGATGTCGCGCGACAACAAGATTCTCGGCACCTTCCGGCTCGACGGCATCCCGCCGGCGCCCCGCGGCGTGCCACAGATCGAGGTGACATTCGACATCGATGCCAACGGCATCCTCCACGTCTCCGCCAAGGACCTCGGCACCGGCAAGGATCAGAAAATTACCATCCAAGGTTCGTCCGGCCTCTCCAAGGAGGAAGTCGAGAAGATGACCAAGGAGGCCGAGCTTCACGCCGCCGAGGACAAGAAGCGCAAGGAGGCGGTCGAGACCAAGAACCAGCTCGATTCCTCCATCTATCAGATGGAGAAGGCCGTGAAGGATGCGGGCGACAAGCTCGCCTCCGACATCAAAACGAAGGCCGAGACCGCCCTCGCCGACGCCAAGAAGGATCTCGAGAGCAACGACCCTGCGCGCATGAAGTCCGCGCTGGAGAAGCTCACCGCCATCGGTGGCGAAATTTACGCGGAGGCGCAGAAGGCCGCGCAGGCTGCCGGCGCTCCTGCGCCTGATGCTGCCGCAGCAGGCGATGCAGCGTCCTCGGCCAAGCCGGAGGGCGCGCCCAAGAAAACCGAAAAGAAGGCCGACGTGGTCGATGCCGACTTCGAGGTTGTGGACGACGAAAAGAAGAAGTAGTCCTCACCTTCACTCTTTGCGCGCCCGCTGCGTTTCCATTCGCGGCAGGCGTGCTTTGCGCACCGCACAAAACAGAAAACTCACCCTTCAACCCAAACCCAAATCCATATGGCTAACGTCAAAATCAAGCCGATCGGGGACCGTGTCCTCGTCGAGCACATCGAAGAAAAAGAGCAGGTCCGCGGCGGCATCATCATCCCGGACAGCGCCAAAGAAAAGCCGCAGGAGGCCAAGGTCATCGCCCTCGGCACCGGCAAGAAAGGCGAAGACGGCAAGGTCATCGCCTTCGAAGTCAAGGTCGGCGACACCGTCCTCATCAGCCAATACGGCGGCTC
>JANOCA010000048.1:0-8237 GCA_031411915.1 Opitutaceae bacterium | reverse complement strand
CTGGCCGGGGCGCTGCCGGCGGAAATCGAGAGCGGGGACGGCTATGCGTTGCGCGACGAACTGGGCCGCGTGCTGCACCAGGCGGGCGTGATTCCGAGCGGAGCCGAGCCGATGCTGCGCGTGCCGCTCGCAGCGACGCTGCTCCCGGGCTGGGAGGTGAGCGCGTATTTCACCCCGACGGCGCGTGACACGGGTGGGGCGCTGGGATTTTTCGGGCTCGGCGTGCTGCTCATCGCGATTTTCGTCGCGGCGATTCTGGCCGGCGGCTCGCTGCTGCTCTGGCAGGCGCGACGGAGCGAGGAGGAGGCGGCGCAAAAGACATCGTTCGTCGCCAACGTCTCGCACGAGTTCAAGACGCCGCTCACCACCATCCGCCTCTATGCCGAGCTGCTTGAGCAAGGCCGCGTGCGCGACGCGGCGCAGGGTGGCGACTACCTGCGCACGATTGGCCGCGAGACGCAGCGACTCGCGCGGCTCGTCAACAACGCCCTCGATTTCAGCCGTCTCGAGCAGGGTCACAAAAAATACGCCCGCGAATCCGTCGATCTCGCGGAGGAACTCAGGCGCGTGCTCGATGCGCAGGGCCCACGGCTCGCGGAGGCGGGCCTCGCGGTGCAACGCGATCTGCCCGTGGCACTGCCCATCACCACCGACCGCGACGCGTTCGAGCAGATCGTCCTCAACTTGATCGACAATGCCTGCAAATACGCCGCGGAGGGCGGGGAGATTGCCGTGAGCGCCACGGCCGGCGTCCGTGGTGGCGCAGAGGTCCGCGTGGCGGATCGCGGGCCCGGTGTGCCGGCGGAGCATCGTGAACGGATCTTCGAGAAATTTCACCGCGTCGATGATGCGCTCACCGCTGAGAAGACGGGCGCGGGTCTGGGGCTGAGCATCGCGCGCCAACTCGCGCGGGGCCTCGGCGGCGACTTGCGCTGCGCGCCGCGCGCGGGCGGTGGCGCGGAGTTCATCCTCACGCTGCCATGATGAGAAATAAACGGGTAGGGCGGGACCGCTGGGCCCGCCGCGAATTCCTCCAGCTTGCGGCGGCGCGCCCAGCGGTCGCGCCCTACCAAAAACCATGAAGGCCAAGATTCTCCTCGCCGAGGACGACGCCAATATCCGTCTCGGTCTTGTCGCGACCCTGGAGAGCGATGGCTACGCGGTCACGGCGGCAAGCGACGGCGCGCAGGCGCTGAAGCTGTTTCCGCAGGAGAAATTCGATCTCGTCATGCTCGATGTGATGATGCCCAAGGCGAGCGGCTACGATGTGTGCCGCGAGCTGCGTGCTCGCGGCGCGCGGACGCCGGTTCTCTTCCTCACCGCCAAGGGCGAGGAGATCGACAAGGTTGTGGGCCTCAAGCTCGGCGCGGATGACTACGTGACGAAGCCGTTTGGCGTCCACGAGCTGCTCGCGCGCGTCGAGGCCTTGCTGCGCCGGGCGCGGAGCGGGAACGAAACCAAAGCGCCCGAGTTGCCGGCGCTATTCCGTCTCGGCGCGGCCGAGATCGATCGGCGGAAATTCACCGTCACGGCGGCGGGGCGCGAGCAGTCGCTCACGGCGCGCGAGTTGAAGCTCGCGGAGGTGTTTGCGGCGCATCCCGGCGAGGTGCTCACGCGCGACGCGTTGCTCAACGCGGTCTGGGGCGTCGATTACTTCGGCACGACGCGCACGCTCGATCAGCACGTCGCGCAACTGCGCAAGAAAATCGAGACCGACCCCGAGGCGCCGACCGTCATCGTGACGGTGCATGGCGTGGGCTATCGCTGCGCGGGCTGAGCGGTTTCCTCGGCCAGCTTCCGCGCCTTGCCCGCGACCGAGTCGTAGCGCAGGAAAGCCGGCAGCAGCAGCGCGATCACGCCTGCGCCGACGAGGCACGCGGCGCCGCCGCACGCGATGCCGGCGCGCAGACCGAACAGGCTCGCGGAGAAGCCGACCTGCGCGTTGCCGAGATAGGGCCCGGTGAGGTAGCTGATGAGTTCGATGCTCGCCATGCGCCCGCGCAACCGATCGGGGATCGTCTCGTTCCAGATTGTCATTCGAAATATGCCGCTCACGCCGTCGGCCGCGCCGGCCACGAGCAAAAACGCGAGCGCGAGCCAGAAATTGGCGGTGCTGCCGAAGCCCACGATGGCCAATCCCCAAACCGCGACGGCGAGGATGATCGCGAGCCCGTGCCGGCGCACGCGCGCAGTCCAGCCCGAGGTAAGTGAGACGAGCAAAGGGCCGAGCGAGAACGTCGCGTAGAGCAACCCGACCGAGGAGCCGCCGTGCTGCTCCGCGATGGCCGGGAAGAGCGCGATCGGCATGGCGAAGAACATCGCGTTGATGTCGATCAGGTAGGTGCCGATCAGCTCCGGACGCGTGCGCGCGTAGCGCAGGCCCTCGCGAATCGCGGCGAAGCCCGGGCGCGTGGCGTTGGTCGGCACCGGGATCGACCGCATCATCAGCAGCGTCGCGATCGCGATGAGATACGTGCCCAGATCGATCGCGAACGCCGTCGCTGCCCCCGCCGTCGCCGCTATCACGCCGGCGAGGGCCGGGCCGGCGACATACATGAAGCTCTTCAGGCTCGTCAGGGCCGAGAGCGCAGTGAGGTGCTCCGGGGCTACAAGTCGCGGCGCGAGCGATTCAATGGCCGGGCGATGGATCGCGTTGCAGCCGGCGAAACACGCCGCGCCGACGTAGAGGATCCAGATGCGCGGCTCCGGCAAGAGGGCGTTGGCCGTCAGCAGCGCGCAGCACGCGGCGAGGCCGAGCTCGGCGGCGAGGATGAGCTTTCGGCGATCGAGCGCGTCGGCCAGCGCGCCGCCGGCAAACGCGAGCGCGAGCATGGGCACGAACTCCGCGAGGCCGAGCAGGCCGACGTGGAGCGTGGACTTCGTGAGCTGATACATCTGCCACGGCAGCACGACGAAGCTGATCGCCGAGCCAAACGCGGAGATGAACTGCCCGATGAACAGCAGCCGATAGTCGCGCGACGCGCGCAGCGGCGAGAGGTCGATCGCGAAACGGCCCAGCCAGCGCCGAAGGCGCCCGCTCACACGTTGCACAACTGCACGGCCGCGCGCAGCGAGGTCAGGGCATCACGCTTCGGGATGAACTCCTGCCCGACGAAGCCCTTGAAGCCCGTGGCCTTGATCGTGCGCATGATCGGCGGGTAGTTGAGCTCCTGCTGATCCTGCGCCTCAAATTCGGCGCGGCCCGGGTTGCCGGCCGTGTGGTAGTGCGCGATGTAGGCGTGGTTCGCCTTGATGGTGGCGATCACGTCGCCCTCCATGATCTGCATGTGGTAGATGTCGTAAAGGAGCTTGAAGCGCTCGGAGCCCACACGCTTGCAGAGCTCGACGCCCCAAGCGGTGTGATCGCACATGTAGTCCTTGTGGTTCACCTTGGAGTTGAGCAGCTCCATCACGAGCGTGACCCCGCGTTTCTCCGCGAGGGCGACGAGGCGCTTGAGACCGACGGCGCAATTTTCCAGGCCCTGCTGGTCGTCCATCTTCTCGCGGTTGCCGGAAAAGCAGATGAGCTGGTCGAAGCCTCCGTCGGCGACCTCGCCGATGCGCTTCGTGTAGATCTCGACGAGAGTGTCATGGTGCTCGACGCGGTTGAAGGCCTTGGGGATGCCGCCGACGGTCACGCCCTGCGGGGTCTTGCCGGTGGGATTGCTGACCATCGCGCAGTGCAGGCCGTATTTTTTCAGCGTGCCGAAATCCTCGGGGTTGAGCAGCTCCACGGATTGAAGGCCCATCTCCTTGGCCGCGGCGGCAAACGGGTCGAGGGCGATGTCCTTGAAGCACCATTTGCACACCGACTGCCGGATCGGGCCGGTGGCCGCGGGAATCGCCGCGGCAGCGGCGGCCTTGGCCGCTTCGGCGGCACGGGAGCGTGAAAATGAGCCAGCGACGACGGCGGCGCCAGCGAGACTACGAAGGGCAGTGCGACGGGAAATGGGGATGCGCATGGGGAGGGGAGGACGCGAACTTCCCGGTGCGCGCGGGCTTTGGCAAGCGCGCAGGCGACGATCAAAGCATCGCGCGAGGGCGCGAGAAGCGGCCTTACTTTTTCGCCGACTTGCTTGGCGCCGTCGCGTTCGGACTTATGCCGAAGAACTCAATGCGGTGGCTGACGCCGTCGTAACCTCGGGCCCGCAGCTTTCGCTGGACCGCCTCAATCGAACGATGCAGGTCCTTGGCGGTCTCCGGGTCGAGCTGATCGACGCGGTTGGTGGCTTTGCAAACCACGTGAAAGCGCGTCGGCTGATTCAGGCTGATATCGTAGAGCACGGTGCCGTCATGGAAGAAGGAGCGGCGCACCACGCCGAGTTCCTCAAACGCCGCCATGCTCCGGTAGATGGTCACCAAATCGCAGCGGTCGACCCCGACATCGCGGTGGATCTGCTCGATCGTGACCGGGTGGCCGCGCGCCGCGAGGGCCGTCAGCATCGCGATGCACGGCTTCGTGACGCGACCGCCGGCGGCGTGAATCATCTCCGCCACTTGCGCGAGCAGGTCCTTCGTGGCCGCAGGCTGGCCGCCGGGGCCCACGAAAGGATGATGGGTTTGCGTCGACGCGATCATTGTAACTGAAGTGTTACTTCGATCCCGGGGTGATTCCAAGTGAAACCCTTAAGGCCGTGCGATTGCGTTCATTGTAGGCCCGAACGGTGGGATTGCGCGCGACGCGCGGCTGTGCCACGCTGCACCCTGCTACCATGCCCACTCCGGACTTCGCCGACATCGTCGCCCTCATCTGCAAGGAAGACTCGCGCTTCGACCGCCGAGCCTACGATTTCGTGCGCCTCGGGCTCGACCACACGGTGAAGGAAATCCGTCGCAAAGACGCCACGCGCGCCGAGAAAAACCGCCACGTCAACGGGCCTGAGCTGCTCGACGGCCTGCGCGCCTACGCGCTGGATCAATACGGCCCGCTCGCCAAGACCGTCCTCAACGCCTGGGGCGTGAAGCGGTGCCGCGACTTCGGCGACATCGTCTTCAACCTGATCGAGCACCATGTCTTCTCGAAGACGGACAACGATCGGCCGGAGGATTTCGCCGATGTGTTCGAATTCGACGAGGCGTTCGTGAAGCCGTTCCAGCCGGCCAAACGTCCGCGCGGCACATCCGCGACCGAGGCCTTCGGCGCCGCCTGAGGGCTCGCGCCCGGTTCTGTTTTCGGCGCCGCTAATCGGTGCCCAACCCTCTCCATGCCCAAACCCGCCTCCGTCCCCACCGATCTGCGAATGCTTGAGACCTTCTGGCGCGAGCCGGTCGAGCGCACCGTGCTGCCCAACGGTCTCACGCTGATCGTGAAGCGCGACACCTCGGCGGCGCTCGCCTCCGTGCAGGTGTGGGTCAAGACCGGCAGCCTCCACGAAGGCGCGCATCTCGGCGCCGGGCTTTCGCACTATCTCGAGCACATGCTCTTCAAGGGCACCACGCGCCGCGCGGGCCGCGAGATCAGCGCGCCCGTGCAGGCCCACGGCGGCTACATCAACGCCTACACAACCTTCGACCGCACCGTCTACTACATCGACCTCCCGAGTGAGCACACGGACGTCGCGATCGATCTGCTGGCGGACGCGGTGCTGCACTCGACGCTGCCCGCCGAGGAGGCGGCCAAGGAAAAGGACGTCATCCTGCGCGAGATCGCGATGACCAAGGACGACGCGGACAGCCGCCTCTGGGACGCGGTGTTCTCGACGGCGTTTCGCGAGCACCCGTATCGCCAGCCGATCATCGGGCACCGGGATGTCTTCTCGGCCGTCTCCCGCGAGGATCTGCTCGGCTACTACCAGGCACGCTACGTGCCCAACAACCTCGTGGTCGTCGTCGTGGGCGATGTCGATC
This sequence comes from Opitutaceae bacterium, assembly GCA_031411915.1. Lineage (GTDB taxonomy): Bacteria > Verrucomicrobiota > Verrucomicrobiia > Opitutales > Opitutaceae > ER46. Next base: position 2,390 of record JANOCA010000048.1, on the reverse strand, counting down.
CGACGGCGGTGCGCGCGAGCGTGGAGCAGCATTTTGGCGTCGCGCCGCGTGTGCGGCTCGCACCTGTGCTCGTGCCGGATGAGCCCGCGCAGCTCGCGCCGCGGGCGGAGCATCGCTTCGAGGATGTGGAGGTTTCGCGCGGGGTGCTGGCCTGGCCGATCCCGGGCCTCGCGCACGAGGACTCGGCGGTGCTCGATCTGCTCGGCATGGCACTCGGCCATGGGGACAGCTCGCTGCTCTGGCAGGAAGTGCGGGAGAAGACCGGATTGGTTCACTCCATCGACGCCTCGGCGTGGAATCCGGGGACGACCGGGCTCTTCTGCGTGTCGTTCACCTGCGATGGGGACAAGCGCGCCGCCGCGGAGCGGGCGATCCTGCGCTCGATCGCGGGCGCCGCGAAGCGTGGCTTCACCGCGGCGCAGTTGAAGAAATCGGTGCGTCAGCTCGTCGTCGGCGAGATCAATTCGCGCAAGACGATGAGCGGCCAGGCCTCGCGGCTCGGGGTCGCCGAGGTCGTCGTCGGCGATCTCGATCACAGCCGGACTTATTTTGACCGCTTGGGCGATGTGACGGCGGCCGGGGTGCGGGAGGCGCTGCGCCGCTACCTCCTGCCCGGGCGCCTCGTCGCGGTATCGTCCAATCCGGCTGCCAGCAAAGCCGCGTCGGCGAGCGCGACGACCACGAGTTCGGGCCAGCCGGACTTCTCCGAGATCACGCTGCCCAACGGCGCGCGTCTCCTGCTCCAGCCCGATCGGCGGCTGCCGAACCTGCATCTGCGCGTGCTCATGCAGGGAGGCCCGATGTTCGAGGCGGCCGGCAAGCGCGGCGCGACGGCGCTGCTCTCGACCATGCTTACCAAGGACACGCGGCGACGCTCGGCCGCGGTGGTCGCCGAGTTCATCGAGCAAGTGGGTGGCTCATTCTATCCTTTCTGCGGCAACAACAGCCTCGGCCTCGCCGCCGAGGTGCTGCCGCCCGACGCCGACCGCGCGATCGCGCTCCTCGCCGACGCGCTGCTGGCGCCGGCGTTCAAGGCCGCGACCTTCGCGATTGAGCGTGATGCGCAGGTGGCGGCGCTCCAGCAGGACGATGACGACGTGGTGACCCTGGCGCGGAAAAAACTTCGCGAGAAATTCTTCGGCGGCCACCCGATGGCCCTTGATCCGCATGGCGACCAGGCGGGCGTGAAGGCGCTTACGCCGGCCGATCTCGCGGCGCTGCACCGGCGATTGTGCGTCGGACCGAATGTCGTGCTCGCGGTCGCGGGCGACTTTGAGCCGCGCAAGCTCGCGCCGAAACTCAAGGCGCTTCTCGCCAAGATTCCGCACGGACCTGCGCCCGCGGGCGCGTGGGAAAAGGACACGGCGGCGATTCTGCCCGCGACGGTGGGCGACTTCACGGCGCAGGAACCGCGCGAGCAGGCGGTGGTGCTGCAGGCATTTCCCGGCTCGCGGGTAAATTCATCCGATTTCTATGCGAGCGAAATGCTCGACGAGCTGTTCAGCGGCATGGCGTCGCGGCTCTTCGAGCGCGTGCGCGAGGAGAAGGGCCTCGCGTATTTCGTCCGCTCCGGGCGCCTCACCGGGCTCGATGCGGGCATGTTCTACTTCATCGCCGGCACCCAGCCGGGCCGCGAGGCCGAAGTCCTCGCCGAGATCGACGCCGAGGTCGCGCGCGTGCAGCGGGGCGACATCGAGGCGGCGGAGCTGGCGAGGTGCCTCGCGCGGCTCAAGGCGGCGCGTCGCCAGGCGTTGCAGACCAACTCCGCCCGCGCGATGCAGGCCGGCCTCAACGCCCTCCAAGGCCAGCCGATCAACGACTGGAAAAACTACGACGCGCACGTCGAGGCCGTGACGATCGCGGATCTCGTGGCGTTTGCGACCCACCGCCTCGCGCGCGCGCGGCGCACGCAGCTCGTGGTGCGGCCCTGAGCGATGTGATGGATCTCGCCGAGCTTTTCCCCGAGGGCGATTACCGCTTTCATCTCTCCCTGCGGCGGGCGGAGCCGCGGGATTTTTTCGCCGCGCAGGATCGGAGCGGCGCGGTGCTGGCCGAGCGGCGGAGATGGCTGACAACAGAGCCGGCGCGTCATGCGGCGATATTGCCCGAGGGCGAGCCGTTGCTGTCCGAGCTTGCGGGGATAGCGGCGGAGTGGGGCGTCTCGGCAGAAAATGTCATGGAGTTGGGTGGCGAGTTGGAGCCGGACTTTTTGCTGCTCTCGCCCGACGCCGCCGGGCATTTCCGCCTGCGCGGCGGTGCGCTGTGTTTCCCGACCGGCTGGGCGCTGCAGGAGAAACTGGGCGAGACACTTGACGTGATCCACGGAGTCGTGCCCGGGCTCAACCCGGCGATTGGCGGCGCGATCCAGCAATTCCTCGCGAAGCTGAAGC
>JANOCA010000047.1:0-1679 GCA_031411915.1 Opitutaceae bacterium | reverse complement strand
CTGCGCTCAGAATGAGAATCAGGGTTTTCATTTCGAGGCGGAATTGCTCTCCGACCGGTGCCCGAGCGTCAACGCGCTGAACACCATCGTGAGCACGCAGCAGACGACCATCGTGGAAAACACGCCGCTCCAGCCGAACTTTTCCGCGATCCAGCCCACGCCCGCGCCCGAGGGCGCCGAGCCGAAGAAATAGCCGAAGAGCCCGGTGAAGCCCGCCGCCGTGCCGGCGGCCTTCTTCGGGACGAGGTCGAGCGCGTGCAGGCCAATCATCATGATCGGGCCGTAGATGAAAAACCCGATCGCGATGAGCGAGGCCACGTCGATCCAGAGCGGGCCCTTGCCGTTGAGCGATTAGACAATCAGGCCGTCGAGCGTGAGGGCCATGAAGAGAATCGTCGCCGGCGCGCGGAGCGCCTTGAAGACCTTGTCCGAGAGCCAGCCGCACAGAATCGTGCCCGGGATGCCCGCGAGCTCGAAGGCCGTCCATGCCATCCCGGATTCCTTGAAGTTGAAACCCTTCGCCGTCTGCAGGTAGGTGGGTATCCAGTTCACGACGCCGAAGCGCACGAAGTAGACGAACGCGTTGGCGATCGCGATGCACCAGAGAAAGCGGTTGTTGAGCACATAGCTCAGGAAAATCTCCTTGAACGTGAACGTGCGCTCGTGCGCCGCCGAGTAGCCGGCCGGATAATCGTCCTTGAACTGCTCGATCGGCGGCAGGCCGCAGCTCTGCGGCGTGTCGCGCAGCAGGAGCGCGATGAGGACCGCCACCGCCGCGGCGACCACGGCGTTGAACCAGAACGTCGCGCCCCAGTCGCTGAAACGCGCGACCGCCCACGTAGCAAAAACCGCGATGAGCGCGCCGCCGACATTGTGCGCGCAATTCCACACCGCCACGATGCGGCCGCGCTCCTTGGTGCTCCACCAGTGCACCATCGTCTTGCCGCACGGCGGCCAGCCCATGCCGTTGCACCACCCGTTGAGGGACTGGAGCGCGATGATCACAGCGAGCGAGCCGTAGAGGCCGGGCACGACACCAAAGGCAAACGTGACCGCGCTCGAGAGCAGCAGCCCCGTCGCCATGAACCAGCGCGGGTTGCTCCGGTCCGACACCGAACCCATGAAAAACTTCGAAAGCCCGTAGGCGGTGAGCAGGCCCGTCATCGCCCAGCCGAGCTGCGTCTTCGTGAACTCCGGATGCGCCTTCAGGATCGCCGGCATGGCCAGCGCGAAGTTGTTCCGCACGAGGTAAAATCCCGCGTAGCCGACAAAGATGCCGACGAACACCTGCCAGCGCAGCCGGCGATACTCGGCATCGACGCGGTCAGCCGGGAGCGGCGACGCGGCGGGGGCGGGGTGAAAGAGGGAAAGCACGAGCGGCGCAGTCTGCGGTGAATCAAGTGGCGCCGACAAGCCCGGTGACAGGCGTGTCGCGCAGGAGATAGCCGCGCGCCAGCGCCGTGTAGGCGCGCACCTGCGCCTCGATCCAAGCTTCGTCGCGTCCGAGCTCACGGGCGAGGAGACGGGCGACGGTCGGCGCGGCGGCGATGGAACCGCGCGCATCGAGCAGCAGCGCGCGCGTGCGGCGAGCGAGCACATCCTCGACGGTGCGCGCCATCTCGTGGCGGGCGTGCCAGAGCACCTCGCCCGGGCGCATCGGCAGGCCGGCGACGAGCGGC
>JANOCA010000046.1:0-18673 GCA_031411915.1 Opitutaceae bacterium | reverse complement strand
CGCGGCGGCGAGGATGTGGCGCTGCCACTCCTGATCCCACTCGTCCTCGTCATCGCCCGGCGCGGCCACGCGCTCGATCGTCGCTGTCCCACCGGCCGCGGGATCGGTGTGCGGGGGCGGCGTCCGCTGCGTGGGCGACTTGGCCCGCCGCTCAAATTGATCCGCGATTCGCCAGTGCGTGAGCTTCATCAGCCAGCCGCGAAACGAGCCGCGCCCCGGATCGAGGTCGAAGTCCTTGATCGTCTCGGCCACGCGCTTGAACACGTCCTGCGCGACATCCTCCGCGTCCTCGTGCGCGAGTCCGGCGCGGCGCGCGCGGCCGTAGATGAGCCGGCGGTAAAGGCGGTGAAACTCCGCCCAGCTCGCGCTATCCTGCCACTCGCGCACGCGGAAGAGCAGCGTCGGACGCGTCAGGAGCGAGGTGCCGGGGTGGGGGCGGGAGGGCTTCACGCAGCGCTACACCGTCACGACGGCGCTGATCTTTCAAGAATCACGAAAAAAATTTCGGCCTGACTTTTTTGAAAGATCACCGCCGGAGCGCGGGTGAAGCGCCCCATGAACTCCACCGCTTCCCTCCTTCCACGCTGCGCCCGCCGCGTCGCGCATGCCGTGGCGCTCGCCCTTATGATCACCCCCTCACTCCCGCTCGCTTCCGGCCAAACCAACGAGACCGCCGCGCCGCCGCACCAGCCGGACGCGGTCCACGTGCCCGAGGGTTGCTACATTTCGACCGTCGCCTATCTGGGGCGATTCGCGGTGGAGTTCCCCGGCGAATGGGGTGCGCCGTTCACGGCCTTTCTGGCGTCCAATCGCTGGCACCACACCGTCGCGCTCGTGACGTGGCGCGGCGAATGGTGGCTGCGCGACGAATTTCTCGGCGCTATCCGCATGAACCTGCCCGTCGCTTCGCGCGCAGTCACGGCGCCCGTCGCGCGTCACGCCGAGGCGACGCTCGGGCGCGTGGCGTCGCAACTCTCGCGGGCCCAGCGGGCGCGCATCGCGGTCATCGGGCGGCGTTTTGATGCGACGCACGAAGTGGCCAAGGCCGCGAAGCTCCTCCCGTTTCCGGGCGAGGTCTTTCTCGTCTCAAGCCACGGCCGCGAGATCCCGCTGCTCTTCTTCCGGCCGGCTCCCGGCTGCATCGCCGTTTACGATCCCCATTTCGGCACCGCCGTGGCCGAGACCACGACGGGAAACAGCGCCAAAGTGGTCGAGGTCGTCGCGGAACGGCTCGGCTACAAGGTGACCTCGGTCCGACCCGAGACTCGCCACCTCATCGCCGCGATCGGGCGGTGAGGTGGTGGCGGTCTTGATTCTGAATGCAGGGGCGTGGCCTTACAGCCACTCCAGCTGGAGCGTGACGTCGGACATCTTCCACGCTTCGGCGAATTCGCGTTGCACCGTCGCGGCGGCGTCATCTTTCCCTTGTTTCCGCAGCGACTCCGCGAGGCCGAACAGGCTCCAGCCGTTGCGCGGGAATTCCTCGAGGTCGGCGCGGAACTCCGCCTCAGCCTCGGCGGCGCGGCCCAGCCGCAGCAGCGCGGCGGCGAGCGTCGGGCGCGTCGGCCAGATCCAGAACGCGGGCTCCATGTAGGGGAGCGCGTGCTCCGCGGCCATGGCCTCGCGCAACTTGGCGATCAGCGCGTCGTTTTCGCGGCGGGCTCCGGCGACGCCGGCGTGCGCGAGGAGGCGGGCCACGACGAGCACTTGGTTGGAAGGAAAGATCGGGCTGTCGACGGCCTTCACCGCGGCGGACTCGGCGAGTTCATCGAGGGCCTGGGCTTCGCCTGCGGCCGCGACGGCGTCGCCCTTGGCGGCAAACGCCCGCGCCCGGGCAAACCGCCAGATGACCCGGTCGATTGCGAGTTCGGCGGCGGGCTCGGCCGCGGCGAGCACTGCGTCCCAGCGGCCGAAGCGGAGCTGCGTGGCGAGCGGGAGCCACGTGAGGCGCGGCTTCTCGAACACGGTGGTGCCGCACAGCGGCGAGAGCGCGTAGGAGGCGACTTGTTTCGCCGCCTCGAGGCTGCGCTCGGCGCGGCCCTGGAACATGAGCGCATACCAGAGGAAGTGCAGATTGTGCGGATAGTAGACGCCGGGGTAGAAGCCCTGGACCTGGCACGCGGCGATGTAGCGGCGGTCGGCGCGCGCGGCCTCCTCGTTGGCTTCGACGGCGTCCTGATACTGGCCGACGCGGATGTAGATGTGCGACGGCATGTGCACGAGGTGGCCCGCCGCGGGCGCGTAGCGGCGCAGCCGCGCGGCGCTCGGCAACGCGCGGCCCGCATCCGGCCCGGATCGGCGAGATGGATGTGCAGGTGGTTGGCCGCCGGATGATCGGGTGCGCGGGCGAGCACGCGGTCGATGGCGCGGAGCGCCTCGGCGGTCTCGGGCTTGGGCGTGCGCTTGTCGGCCTGCCAGTAGTCCCACGGCGTGGTGTTCATCCACCCATCGACCCAGATGACGGCGGCGTCGTGATCATCCGGATGCGCCTCGGCGACGCTCTTCATCGCGGCGGCAAACGCGCGGTCGAGCGCGGCGCGGTCGGGTTTCGCGTTGGGCGCGACGTAGCGCGCGGCGAGGGCGTCGATGTAGGCGCGCTCGCGGACGCTGGCCTTGGGCTTGAGCGTCTGCGCGCGCTGGAGCGCGGACCAGGCGAGCGGCGCGGCTTCGTCGGTCATCGGGCCGTTGATGTGCGGCCCGTGCGCGTAGGCCTCGCCCCAGTGCGCCATCGCGCAGTTGGGATCGAGTTCGGCGACGGCGCGGAAGGAGCGGATCGCCTCCTTGTGGTTGAAGTTGAAGAGCAGTATCATGCCCTGGTCGAAGTAGCGCTGAGCGAGCGTCGACGAGGTCGTGACGGCGTGGTGATGGCGGCCGATGTCCTCGAAGAGCGGCGCGGGAGGCTTGCCCGGCTCGGCGGCGCGGACGGAAGCGGAGAGATAAATCGCCGCGAGCGCGGCGAGCGTGAATTGGGCGGCACGGGAGAGCCGCGGACGGCGGTGTGATGGTTTCATGGCTGAGACAGAAGCGCACCCACCTTGCGAAATGCGGCGGGCTGCGACACCCGCAAGCTACCAAAAACGGCCCGTCGACACCATACGACAGTTGTCGGGGGCCGGACGGCCCAGGCTCAGTCGAACACCACGGTCTTGTTGCCGTAGACGAGCACGCGGCTGTCGAGGTGCCAGCGGACGGCCTGCGCGAGCACGGTCTTCTCGAGGTCGCGGCCCTTGCGGATGAGATCGTCGACGCCGTGACGGTGCGTCACGCGCGCCACGTCCTGATTGATGATCGGGCCTTCATCGAGGTCCCGCGTCGCATAGTGCGCGGTCGCGCCGATGAGCTTCACGCCCCGCGCGTGCGCTTGGTGGTAGGGCCGGCCGCCGGCAAACGCCGGGAGAAACGAGTGGTGGATGTTGATCACCGGCACGCTGCACTGCGCCAAAAAATCCGCCGAGAGCACCTGCATGTAGCGCGCGAGGACCACGAGGTCGGCACGCAGCTCGCGGAGCAGAGCGAGCTGGCGCGCCTCGGCCTGCGCCTTGGCCGCGGCCTCCACCGGGATGTGGAGGAACGGCAGCCCGTAGCCCGCGGCGGCGTCGGCGAGGTCGGCGTGGTTGCCCACGATGGCGACAATCTCGCAGGCGAAATCGCCGGCCTTCCACCGCAGCACTAGGTCGTGGAAGCAGTGGCTGGCCTTGGAGACGAAGAGCGCCACGCGCGGCCGCTGTGAGGTCACGGCGACGCGCACCTGCATCCCGAGTGATTTCGCGAACGCCTCGAAGTCCCGCGCATCGCGCTCCGCCACGCCGTCGGCACCGACCGGAACCCACTCGACGCGCTGGAAAAAAATCCCCGCCTCGCGGTCGTGGTGCTGATCGGCGTGCAGGATGTTGCCCCCGCGCGCGAAGATCCAGCCGGACACACGCGCGACGAGGCCCGGCTGATCGGGGCCGTGGAGGAGGGCGACGAGGGTGGGGGAGGAAGGCATGGTGGAATGCAAATCTGCGCTGATCACCGCTAATTTCACGGAGCCATTCCGATGATTGCCTGTAGTTTTTCGATGTCGATTGGGCCAGAACCGACAGAAAACAAATCGTCAGCGATGCCTCGCTTGGTGTCCGTAATCCCGATGACGAATTCGACACCAAAGTCAGTCGCAAGCTCTCGGAGAAAAGCAGCTATTGCCTCGATGTCGGCAAACCAACCGTCGGGCTCTTCGTGCGGATTCGGCAATTCGAGATTCATCCCCAATTCCCACGCGCGTTCATCTTCTGCCCGTTTTTGATTCACTGGCCACGCTGCACCTGAGAGCCAATTTCGATCGGCCACGAAGCGAGAAAACCTAGCGCCAAGTTTATTCGCTACGGGGCCAAACTCGCTTCCTTCAGCGTAGGCGTAGAGGGTATGCTGTCTCATGCGTAACGGGTCGCCTAGAATCGCCGATTATCGTTTCGAAAACACTCCTCACGGCACGAGCAGCACCTTGCCGGTCGTGGCGCGGCCTTCAAGGGCGCGGTGCGCGGCGGCGGCCTGTGCGAGCGGGAAGGTCGCGCCGATGCGCACGCGCAGCGAGCCATCCGCAATCCACGCGAAGAGATCGGCGGCGCGGCGGCGGAGTTCGTCGGGGGTCGCGATGTAGTGGGCGAGCGTCGGTCGCGTGAAGAAGAGCGAGCCTTTCTGCGAGAGGATGAGCGGCGCGAACGGCGGCACGGCGCCGCTGGCGTTGCCAAACGACACGAGCATCCCGCGCGGGCGCAGGCTGCCGAGCGAGCCCTCAAAAGTCTCCCGGCCCACGCCGTCGTAAACGACATCGACGCCGCGGCCGCCGGTGAAGGCGCGTGCGGCATCCGCGAAATTCTCGCGCGTGTAAACGCACACGGCATCGGCGCCGGCCTCTCGGGCGAGGGCGGCCTTGTCGTCGGTGCCGACGGTCGCGAGCACGCGCGCGCCGCGTTTCTTGGCGATCTGCACGAGGAGCTGACCGGTGCCGCCGGCGCCGGCGTGGACCAGCGCGGTGTCGCCGGGCTTGAGCGCGAAAGTATCGGTCGCGAGGTAGTGCGCCGTCATGCCCTGCAGAAGCACGGCGGCGGCGAGTTGCGACGAGACGCCCGCCGGCACGCGCACGAGCTGCGCGGCGGGCGCGATCGTCTCGAGCGCGTAGGTGCCGTTGGCCGCGGCGCTGGCCACGCGATCGCCGATCTTGAAATCGGTAACGCCCGCGCCGACGGCGGTGACGATGCCTGCGGCTTCCTGGCCGAGCGTGTGCGGGAGCGGCACGGGGTATAGACCGCCGCGCTTGTAGGTGTCGATGAAGTTGAGGCCCGCGGCCTCGACGCGAAAGCGCACCTCGCCCGCGGCGGGCGCGGGGATGGGAATTTCATCGGGGCGCAGTTTCTCCGCACCGCCGGTTTCATGGATTCGGATCGCGAGCATCGCGGGAGCGTGCGGGGAGGGGCGCGCGAGGCAAGCGAACGCGCGGTCCATGTGGCTCCTGGGTGCGGCCTCCGCAAAAAGAAAAAAAGAAAAGGCCGCGCGGTCTCCCGCGCGGCCTTCCCTGTCTCCAGCCGATCGGGCCGGATCCAACCTCGATCAGCGAATCTCATACACCTCGGCCAGGACCTGGCCGGTGGTGCCGGTGGCGCCGGTGGCGACGACCGTGTAGGCGCCGGGGTTGAGCACCACGAGCATCGCGGCGTCCAAGCTGCTGGCGGCGAGCGGAAACGCCCCGGCCCGGCCCGAGGCCAGCGCGACCTCGGCGTTGTTGCCCCAGTCGTCGTTGGAAAAGACGAGTGCGCCCGTCGCGGAGAAGACGGAGAGCTGGGGGTTGGCCAGCGCGCCTGTGACGCCAAAGGCCGTGAGGCCAGGGCCGACCGCGCGGACGAGCAGGGTCTTCGGCTGCGTGCCGCCGACCACCAGGCCCGCGATCAGCGCGCCGTTGGCGCCGCCCGTCTGGCCGCGCACCGAAACGTTGAGCAGCCGGGCATCGCTGATGATCGGCTGCGGCTCGCCATACATGAAGTCGTCCATCGCGACGGCGTCGTGTCCCGCGGCGGGGTTGTCGAGCGCGCCGAGGGCGAGCACGACGCTGCCGCTCGTGATGCGCACGCGCGTCACGCGCTCGCCGGCGTCGAAGAAGACGCCGACGAACGACAGGCCGTTGTCCGCGACAGGAGCGGAGAATTTGCCGAGCGAGCCGCCGTCGGCGTTGAAGAATTCAAGCGTGGAGGAATTCGCCAAATCGACGTCGCAAAAGACGACGCCGAAGCCGTTCGTCCAGGCCGGGGTGGCGGGACTGGCCGGCACGGCGAACGTCACGTCCGTCACCGTGCTGCCGATCGCAGTGAAGAGCCGCTCGGCCGAGAACACCTGTAAAATTGCCGGGTAACTCGGATCGAGTTCGCCGAAGCGCAGTGCGGTGGCGGTGGGATTGCCGACCTTGGCGCTCACGCGGATGGAGGAGCCGGGCGTGGTGAAAATCGCGCCACGCGGGGAATTGGCGTTGAAGAAATTCAACGGGAGCGCGGCGGGCGCCGACACCGCGTCGGGCACGGCGTCCCAGTTGATGTTGCGGAAGCCGGCGGCAAACGGGCCGCCGCCGACGTTGTTGTTCGGGCCCCCGGCGCCAATGCGCACGCGGAAGGCATCCACGGCCGGCTGGATCGCGGCGGGCGCGGCGCCGGCCGCGGAGGTGACGATCGGCGCGGCGCTGGCGACGAGCGGCGCCAGCGCAAGGCCGGCGAGCAGGAGGGAGGACAGGTGGTTTTTCATGGAGCAGATGATCCCCGCGGCGGCGGAAATGCCGCGCGGGGACCGCCAGACTTTACCGGTCCGGCGTGGTTGCCGCCATACGACGGCCGGGGGACGATTGGTTGCGGAACTGTTACGACTCCGGGCGCCGGACGGGCCGGAAGGCCCATGCCTTTCGCGGAGATTCAGGGCATGATACGGCCGCCATGTCGTCCTTCCTCGAAAGCGCCATCCTTCCGCCGCCGCCCGATGCGCGGGTTCTGACTGCGGCCAGTCTGCGTGCGCTCAACGACGCCCTGCCCGAACTCTACGCCACGACGGATCAGGCGCAGCTTCCGCGCGTTTTCACGGACGTGCTCGCGCGGCTGGTGCCCGGTGATTCGCACGGTGTCGTCGTCCACGACCGCGCCCAAGGCCGGCGCTACTGGCACCTTCGCCCCGCTGCGGTCCATCACGAGAAACTGCTGCCAGGTTTCTTCGCCAACTTCCATGAGTTCACGCCGGCCGACTACCGTCGCCGGACCGGCACGGGCGAGGCGCTGGCGATCTCCGATTTCGTCAGCGCATGCGAGGCCGAGAGACTGGCGATCTACGCCGACTACTACCATCGGCTAGGCATCGCGGATGATCTGAACATCAACATCCAGCGTGGCCATGTCGTCACGTGCGCCGCCGTGCTGCGCGGCCAGCGCGGGTTCCGGCGCGACGAGCGGGCGCTGATGAACGCGCTCCGGCCGCATTTCAATCAAGCTTGGGGAACCGCCGAGCTGATCGCCTCGCTGGCCGCGGCGCGCGCCGCCACGCCCGTGGCAACCGACGAGTGGACGCCCGAGCGCCTCGAAGTGCGCTACGGCCTCACGCCGCGGGAGGCCGAGGTGCTGATTTGGGTGGCGCAGGGGAAGACCAACCCCGAGATTGCCGTGATCCTCGGAATCAGCGCCCACACCGTGCGCACCCATCTGGAGCGGACCTTTGCCAAGCTCGGCGTCGAGACCCGGCACGCCGCCGGCCTCCGCGCGATCGAGGTGCTGGGCTTGCCGACGTAGACGGCCCAGGAGCGGCGGTTTTTTACCCGCCGGGATTTTTTGGAAAAGACGGGTGGTTGAGCACCGCCCGTCCGCTCACGTCACCACGCTGACGTTGCCGCGATACTTTTGGATCGGGCGGACGCCGACGTGTTTTTCCTTCAGCGCCTTGATGCCTTCGACCGCGGCGGCGGCGCCGGTGATCGTGGTCATGATGCACACGTTGTGGGCGTAGGCGGCGGAACGGATTTGGTTTTCGTCGCGCCGCGGAATCATGCCGCCCGGCGTGTTAATCACCATCTGGATCTGGCCGTTCTTGATCAGGTCCACCGTGTTGGGGCGGCCCTCGGCGATCTTGGCGACGCGCTTCACCTTCACGCCGGCGTCGGCGAGGGTCGTGGCGGTGCCGCTCGTGGAATAAATCACGAAGCCGAGCTGCTCGAGATCGAGCGCGATCTTCACGGCGCGCTGCTTGTCTCCGTCCTTCACCGACAGGAACACGTTGCCCTTGGTCGGCAGGCCCGGCTTCGCGGCGGCCTGCGCCTTCGCAAAAGCGACGCCGAGATCGTCGTCGAGGCCCATGACCTCTCCGGTCGAGCGCATCTCCGGCCCGAGCGCGATGGTCGCGCCGGGGAAGCGGACGAACGGAAACACGGCCTCCTTCACGCACCAGTGCTTCGGCGTCTGCTCGCGGGTGAAGCCGAGGTCCTTCAGCTTCGCGCCGGTCATCACCTTGGCGGCAAGTTTCGCCAGCGGGACGCCGATGGCCTTGGCGACGAACGGCACGGTGCGCGACGCGCGCGGGTTCACCTCGAGCACGTAGAGCACGTTGTCCTTGATCGCGAACTGCACGTTCATCAGGCCGATCACCTTGAGTTCGCGCGCGAGTTCGTAGGTCGCCTTGCGGACAGTGTTGAGCATCTCCTTCGAGAGCGTGTGCGGCGGCATCACCATCGCGGCGTCGCCGGAGTGGACGCCGGCATACTCGATGTGCTCGAGCATCCCGCCGATGACGGACGTCTCGCCGTCGCTGATGCAATCGACGTCGAGCTCAATGGCGTCCTCGAGGAACTTGTCGATGAGCACGGGCTTGTCCGGCATCACGTCGAATGCCTGGCGCACGACGGCTTTGAATTCCTCCTCGCTGTAAACGATGAACATGCCGCGCCCGCCGAGCACAAACGACGGGCGGAGCAGCACGGGGAACCCGATCTCGTGGGCGGCCTTCAGCGCATCGGCCTCGTTCATCGCGGTGCGGTTGGCGGGCGACTTGAGGCCGGTCTTGTCGAGGATGGCGGCGAACTGCTTCCGGTCCTCGGCCATCTCGATGCTCTCGGGCGAAGTGCCGATCACGTGCACGCCGTTTTTCTTCAGCGCGGTGGCGAGGTTGAGCGGCGTCTGCCCGCCGAACTGCACGATGACGCCGTCGCATTTCTCCTGCTGATAAATCTCCAGCACGTCCTCGAGCGTGAGCGGCTCGAAGTAGAGTCGGTCGCTCGTGTCGTAGTCGGTCGAGACGGTCTCGGGATTCGAGTTCACCATCACGCTCTCGTAGCCGATCTCGCGGAGGGCGAAGCTCGCGTGGACGCAGCAGTAGTCGAACTCGATGCCCTGGCCGATGCGGTTGGGGCCGCCGCCGAGGATCATGATCTTCTTTTTGCCCGAGGGTTTCATGACCTCGTTCTCGTCGCCGTAACTCGAGTAGTAGTAGGGCGTGAACGCCTCGAACTCCGCGGCGCAGGTGTCGACGAGCCGGTAGGTGGTGTTGATGCCGCGCTTCTTCCGGTCGGCGCGCACGGTCGCGAGGTCGCTCTTGAGGATGTGTGCGAGCTGCGCATCGGAGAAACCAAACTGCTTCGCGCGGCGCAGCGCCCCGGTGTCCAAGGTGGCGAGCGTCTCTTTCGACAACGCCTGCTCCATCTCGTGAATCTCGCGGAGCTGCACGAGGAACCACGGATCGATTTTGCTGAGCTCGAAGATGCGCTCGACGGTGTAGCCGGCGCGGAAGGCGTGGCGGATGTAGAAAATCCGCTCGGCGTTGGGCGTGCCGAGCTTGGCGTTGAGCGTCTTCTCATCGACGGGCTCGTCGCCGCCGTGCTTGCCGCCGCCGCCGAACCCGCGCGCGCCGATTTCGAGCGAGCGGAGGCATTTCTGCATCGATTCCTTGAACGTGCGCCCGATGGCCATCGCCTCGCCGACGGACTTCATCGCGGAGGTCAGCGTCGAGTCCGCGTCGGGGAATTTCTCGAAGGTGAAGCGCGGGATCTTCGTGACCACGTAGTCGATCGTAGGCTCGAAGCTCGCGGGCGTGAGGCGCGTGATGTCGTTGCGCAACTCGTCAAGCGTGTAGCCGACGGCGAGCTTCGCCGCGATTTTCGCGATGGGGAAGCCCGTGGCCTTCGAGGCGAGCGCGGAGGAGCGCGAGACGCGCGGGTTCATCTCGATCACGACCTGGCGGCCGGTTTCGGGATCGATGGAGAACTGGATGTTGGAGCCGCCGGTCTCGACGCCGATCTCGCGGATGACGGCGAAGGAGGCGTCGCGCATCGTCTGGTATTCCTTGTCGGAAAGCGTCATCGCCGGCGCGACCGTGATGGAGTCGCCGGTATGCACGCCCATCGGGTCAAAATTTTCGATCGAGCAGATCACGACGCACTGATCCTTATGGTCACGCATGACCTCCATCTCGTATTCCTTCCAGCCGAGCAGACACTCCTCGACGAGCACCTCGTGGACGGGCGAGAGATCGAGGCCGTTGGCGCAGATACGCTCGAACTCCTCCTTGTTGTAGGCGATGCCGCCGCCACTGCCGCCGAGCGTGAACGACGGGCGGATGATGAGGGGGAAGACGCCGAGAAACTCGGCGGCCTCGCGGGCCTCGTTCATGTTTTTAACGGTGCGCGATTTCGCGACATCGAGGCCGATCTTGAGCATGCACTGCTTGAAGATTTCGCGGTCCTCGCCCTTCGTGATCGCCTCGGGTTTCGCGCCGATCATCTCGACGGCGTATTTCTTGAGGATGCCCTTTTTATCGAGCTCCATCGAAAGATTCAGCGCGGTCTGGCCGCCCAGCGTGGGCAACAGCGCATCGGGCCGCTCGGCCGCGATGATTTTCTCCAGGAAGTCCACCGTGAGCGGCTCGATGTAGGTGACGTCGGCAAACTCCGGGTCCGTCATGATCGTGGCGGGATTGGAGTTCACGAGGATGACGCGGTAGCCCTCCTCCTTGAGCGCCTTGCAGGCCTGGGTGCCGGAGTAGTCAAACTCGCAGGCCTGGCCGATGACGATGGGACCGGCACCGATGATGAGGATGGACTTCAGGTCAGAGCGCTTGGGCATGGACGTAGATTTCGGCGAGGGTTGAACGCACCGAAACGCGCGGCAAGCGGGAAAGCGGACACCGAAAGCGGACATGCGACAAATGCGCGGTGTCGAACCCAGCGGCGAGAGAACCCCGCCGGGCGCGGCGGGGCGGAGCGTGACGCGAATTCGCAGTGGATGCCTAAGCCACTTTCACCAGCTCCACGCCGAGAACCTTTGCAGCGAGCGATTTGTCGCCCCGGCAAGCGTGGACGACCTGATCTACGTATTGCTTTTCCTGGCCCGCGAGAAACTCGTTTAGTGTCGGCCATTGTTTCACGTCGCGCAGGCGCAAGGGTAGCTGCTGCGATGTGATGACGCGGGTTTCGGTAGTCGCGGCGACCTTTGAGATGACTTGGCTAAGCTCGGTCAAATTTCCGGGCCAAGGATAGGCGGCCAGCACGCTGAGCGCGTCGTCCGTGAACTCGATGAGGCTGGGATCGAACTGCAGGTTCGCGGCCTGTGTGCAAAAATGCTTCACGAGCGGCCCGATATCCTCGCTGCGTTCGCGGAGCGGTGGCACATGGACGGGCAGGGAAGCGACGCGGTAGAACAGCTCGTCGTGGAATTTGCCCGCGTCGACGAGTTTCTCGAGGTCGTGGTTGGCCGTGCAGATGAGACGGAAACCGTGCGCGTTGTTCCGGAGCACGCTGACGAGTTCTTTCTGCACGTTTTCACCGAGGCACTCGAGCCGTTGCAGGAAAAGCGTCCCTCCCTTGGCTTGCTTCACCCAGGCGCCGCCTTCGCCGCTCTGGCCTAGAAGGCCGTCGCGGAAGCTTTCCTCGTTGCTGAGCGCGCAGTCGATGCGCACGAGCGCGGAATCGGCCGCGCCGGTCGAGGCGTGTAGCAGCTCGGCGATGGTGGATTTGCCGGTGCCATTCTCGCCGATGAGGAGCACGGGCGTGCGCACGGTGGCTAGCTTTCGCACTTGGCCGACGAGTTTCGTGAGCTTGGCGCCTTGGCCGATAAGCCGGGTATCGATGTCGAGGTTCTTGCCTCCGACGCTGCTGCCCGTGGCCGCGTGATCGGCCTGGAATTTCCGGTATTCGAGCCCGCGGCGGAGCGTGGTCAGGAGCTCATCGACCCGAAACGGCTTCTGCAAGTAGTCGAAAGCCCCGAACTTGAGCGCCTGCACCGCGCTCTCTGTCGAGGCATACGCGGTCATGATAATCACGACGGCGTTGGGCTCGCTGGCCTTGAGCTGACGCAGCAGGGTGATGCCGTCCATCGGCTTCATGTCGATGTCGGCCAGCACCAGATCGAACTTGTCGGTCTTGCAGCGGGCGAGGGCCTTTTCGCCGTCGGTGGCGAAGGCCGTCGCGAAGCCCGTGGGCGCGATCACCGCTTCGAGCATCTCGTGGATGGACACGAGATCGTCAACAATCAGGACGGAAGGCATGGAGCGGCAGGAGACGGCGGATGGCGGGATGCGGTGACGTTGGGTGATCCGTTTGCGAAAACACGCATCAATCAGAGTCCGCCGGCGACGGCGCCGAGCTGGAAGATCGGGAGGAACATGGCCATGACGATGCCGCCGACCACGATGCCGAGGAAGACGATGAGCATGGGCTCGATAAGCGAGGTGAGCGCGGCCACGGTGGCCTCGCATTCCACATCGTAGAAGTCGGCGGTTTTGTTGAGCATGCCGTCGACGTTGCCGGTGGCTTCGCCGGCCTTGACCATGTGTTTCATCATGGGCGGGAAGAACGGGTTGGCTCCCAGGACCTCGGAGACCTGGCCGCCTTGGCTGACGTGCTTGGCAATTTCTTCGCAGGCATCCTCGATCTGAACTTTGCCACTGGCCGCTGAGACGATTTCGAGGGTGCGGAGGATGGGCACGCCCGAGCGGATGAGCGTGGCATAGGTGCGCGCGAAACGGGAGAGCGCGATCTTGTGGACGAGGTTGCCGAAGATCGGCGCACGAACGAGGTAGTGGTCGCGCATGCGGCGGCCGTTGGGCGTGGCGGTGAACTTGCCGTAGCCCCACCAGGCGCCATAGGTGAGGAGACCGAGCGCCCACCAGTAGCTCTTCATGAACTCGGAGACGTTGATCAGGAACTGGGTGGGCATCGGCAGCTGGGCGCCGAAGTCCTTGAACATGTCGGCGAACACCGGAATCACGAAAATCAGCAGCACGTTCACCAGAGCGACGGCCAGGCCGATGACGGCGATGGGGTAGGTCATGGCGGACTTCACCTTCTTGGTGAGCTTGACCGTGGACTCGAAGTAGCTCGCGACCTTCGCGAGAATTTCCGCGAGACCACCGCTGGCTTCACCGGCCTCGACCATGGAGATGAAGAGGGAAGGGAAAGTCTTCGGGAATTTTTTGACCGCCGATGAGAACGAGTTGCCCTGCGAGATGTCCGCGCGCACATCCCGGATCACGATGCGAAAACACGCGTCCTCGGTCTGATCCTGCAAGGCCTCAAGGCACTGCACCAAGGGGAGACCGGCGGCGAGGAGTGAAGCGAGCTGTTGCGTGAAGATCGCGAGTTCGCCCAGCGGCAGCTTATAGGTCTTCGCTTTTTTCTCGAGTGACTTCTGCTTGGCTAGAGCCTGTGCGGCCTGGACATTGCTCGGTTTCCGCAACGCGCCCGTGCGGCCTTGGAAAGGGGTGGTGGTGACCGAAGTGATCGAAGCCATAGATAATCAGAAAACGGCACGCTCGGACGTGTCGCAACCGACATCACTTCCAAGTCGAGTAACAAACTGATGAAACAAGTGGGGTGAGGTTCCGTGACGAAACGCGCCCTTGGTCCGGGCGGAGCGCGCACGCGATGCACGGCCGCCAACGGATGCGGCTTTTTTCCCGCGAGGTGATCGCAATACAGGCCGTGAGTTAAAGTGCCTGACAAAAGGTCTCACGTCAGATGGCTGACGCATTCAAGGAGGCGGTGCGCTCGCTGAGTGCGATTACCCGGTTTAGCGATCGATACAGAGCCACGGTTCGCGGGGCGTAATCTCTTGTGGAAAGGTAATATCCAGCTATTCACAAAATCTGTCTAGAGCATATTAAATAATACTGTAGCCGTTTTATGCAGGTTGTGGTAGCGAGAGGGCCATGAAGACGATCTCGCTGGATTTGCGTGAACGCATCTTGACGACCTACGACACGGGTGAAGTGACGCGGGCCGAGGTGGGGCAGCGGTTCCGGGTGTCGGAGGCGATGGTGAAGAAGCTTCTGCAACAGCGGCGGCGCACCGGGGAGATCGGCGCGCGCCATCACCGCTCCGGCCGCAAGCCGCGGATCCTGCCCACGCATCGGGAGCGGCTGCGCGCGCTGCTGGCGCAGAAGCCGGATCTGACTTTGGCGGAGCTGCGCTCGGCGCTGGCGCTCACCTGCACCCTGCCAGCGATCCACTACGTTTTGGCCGCGATGGATCTGACATATAAAAAAAGACACTGCATGCAGCCGAACAGAACCGGCCCGACGTCGCGCAAGCGCGGCGCCGCTGGCGCCGGCAGCAAGGCGGGCTCGATCCCGCAAAGCTCGTCTTCCTCGACGAGTCGGCCGCCAAGACGAACATGACCCGGTTGCGCGGCCGCGCGCCGCGGGGGGAGCGACTGGTCGCGAGCTGTCCGCACGGAAACTGGCGCACGACCACCATGATCTCCGCGATCCGGGTGGATGGCTCGACTGCCTGCATGACCATCGACGGGGCGACCGACACGGAGGTCTTCCAGGCCTATGTGCGGGAAGTGCTCTGCCCGACGCAGCGGCCGGGCGACATCGTGGTCATGGACAACCTCGCGCCGCACAAGAACGAGCAGACCGTCGCCTTGATCGCCGCCACAGGCGCCAGTGCCCGGTTCTTGCCAGCTTACTCGCCGGACCTCAATCCCATCGAGATGATGTGGAGCAAAGTGAAGGCGTCCCTGCGTGCGGCCGAGGCCCGCACTCACCCCGACCTGCTGGTCGCCATCGGCCGTGCGCTCAACCAGGTCACCGCTCAAGACGCCGTCAATTGGTTTGCCGCTTGTGGCTACAGTTTTAATTAAACTGCTCTAGAGGAACTGTCGAAGCAGCAGGGCGTGTTGCTCAAATCGCCGCGAAAAGTGAACGTTCGGCGGTATCGATCTCACGTCTCCATCTGATGGGCACGCGCACGCCGCAGAAGGAACTGTTCACCTACGGTGTCGATCTCGACCGGCGCGTCCACGCCGACCACCCGCTGCGCCGCCTCGCGGCCATGATCGACTTCACGTTTGCCCGCGCTGCGGTGGCGCACACTTACGGCGGCAATGGCCACGAGTCGGTCGATCCCGCCGTGCTCCTCAAGCTGATGTTTTTGCTCTTTCACGAGAACGTCCGCGGCGAGCGCGAACTGGTGCGGCGGCTGCCGGAGCGGCTCGTTTGGCTGTGGTTCGTCGACTACAATCACGACGACGCGGTGCCGAACCACAGCGTCTCGTCGAAGGCGCGCACGCGCTGGGGCGGCGCGCTGTTCTAAGCGCTTTTGTGCGCACGGTGCGGCAGTGCGTCGAGGCCGGGCTAGTCGGTGGGACGAAGGTCCACGTGGACGGCAGCCGGGTCGATGCGGACGCCTCGCGCGACAGCTTGGTCAAGGCCGACGCCACGACCATCGCGCGCATCCGCGCCGCATATGGCGCGCAGGAGCGCAAGTTCGACGAAACGAAGCCGCCATCGGCGCGGTGCGAGACCAACTTGAAACTGGTGAGCACGACCGACCCCGACGCCCCCTGCGTGTAATACCAACGTCCCTTAACAAATAGACGTTAGATTGGCGCGCCACTGTTTAGTCCGGAGGTGAGCCAGCCGTCGCCGAGGAGCTGGGCCACGCGGGCCGGGTCGCTGCGCCAGGGACGCAGCGCGGCAAGGATGCGATCCTCCAGCTTGCGCAGGCTCGGATACAGGCGGTTGCAGACTTGGTCCTTCACCAAGTCGCCGAGCCGCTCCACGGGGTTCAACTCGGGGCTGTAGGGCGGCAGGGGCAGCAGCCGCACGTTGGCGGGCACGCGGCTGTCGCCGGCGGGCAGGTGGAAGCCGGCCTGGTCCTGCATGATGACGTGCAGGGCGGCGGGGTCGGTCCCGCCGATTTGGCGCAGGAAGCACGCGTGCGTTTCCTGATCGATGCCGGGGCAGAAGAAAAGTTCCAGCCCATCGGGCTTGGGCCGCGGGGGGCCGTCCACTTCCATCGCCTCGTGCAAGTAACCCCACTCGTATTTGGTGGCGTAGGGCGCCTGGACGCGCACGCCGCGCCGACCCCACACCCGGCGCAGGACGGGGAGCAGGCCTTAGCGGTGCTCGTCGAGCACCCAGAGGCGGACGACCTGACCCGCGCGGACGGCGGGGCTGGCGAGCGACTCCAGGTTCGCCGGCAGCTCGAGCTTGAAGGCGGCCGCCTTGGCGGGATCTTTTTTCGCGTGGCTTTTGCGCGGCACCTTCAGTTTGCCGCCCAACCGGCGCAGGACTTTGCGCACCCCGCTCTCGGTCAGGGTCCGGCGGGTGCGTTTCCTGATCCACGCCTGCGCGTCGGCCGCGCGGCGGAACTGGCCCGCCTCCAGCCGCTGGAGGAACTCGGCCTGCACCGCGCCGCGCACCGCGGGGCGCGGTCCCGGCGCCCCGCCGCGGCGCAGCAGCGCGGCGACGCCGCCGGCCACGACCTTGTCCCGGTAGACGAAGACCGTCTGCCGGCACACGTCCGCCACGCGCATGATCTGCGCCACCGTCAGCTCGTGCTGCGCGATCGAACGCACCACCAGGAGGCGCCGCCGCGCCCAGTCGGGCTGGGCTTGCGCCCACGCCGCCTCAATCTCCGCCACCCCCGCCGCACCCAGTTCCGGAAGTTTTCGCGCTATGCCTTCAGGTTGGCCGATTCCACCCAGCTTGTATAGTCTGTTTATCTAGGGACGTTGGTATAATGCCGCAGCGCAGCACCGGCGCGCTGCGGCTTCCGGCCGTCGAGCGTCTCTTCGCTGATGTTTGCGTTGCGGAGGCAGCCTCCGCCGTCCTCACCTCGTTTGACCCGGCGCACGACCGCGACGATCTGCTCCGGCGTGTGCTTCCTTCTTTTGGCATGCTTGGACCCCGTTTAATCATAGCCCAAACCCTCATCCGCAACGGCCCATTTTTTGGCGTCAGGTCAGTTTCGTCGAAACGCGATTTCGTTATCAAAACCTTAGTGCCTGCGGAAAAACGCGTTATGCAACAAAGTTTTTGAATAAAAACCTTGACCAACCAATGAACAGTTGGTTTGGTGTTCGTCCTTCAGTTTTTGGCTCTTTGAAAACTAATTTGTGCGATTGATTGGTGACTGTTGTAGTCACTCGAAATAGTTATAAAACAATAGATTAGTAGTAATTGAATCACTAGGTTCACATTTCTCTTCGGAGAGTTTGATCCTGGCTCAGAATGAACGCTGGCGGCGTGGTTAAGACATGCAAGTCAAACGGCCGTTAGATGAAGGCAACTTTACCTAGCGGCAGTGGCAAACGGGTGCGTAACACGTGAACAATCTACCTTAAAGTGGGGAATAGTTCGTCGAAAGACGAAATAATACCGCATTCAGTGGCTTGTCGCATGGCAAGCTAACAAAAGTTGGGGACCGCAAGGCCTAACGCTTTAAGAGGAGTTCGCGGCCTATCAGCTTGTTGGCGAGGTAATGGCTCACCAAGGCTAAGACGGGTAGCTGGTCTGAGAGGATGATCAGCCACACTGGAACTGAGAAACGGTCCAGACACCTACGGGTGGCAGCAGTTTCGAATTATTCACAATGGGCGAAAGCCTGATGGTGCGACGCCGCGTGAGGGATGAAGGTCTTCGGATTGTAAACCTCTGTCACCGGGGAGGAATTTTTTTGAGGAAATACCTCAAAAGTTGACTTAACTCGGAGAGGAAGCAGTGGCTAACTCTGTGCCAGCAGCCGCGGTAATACAGAGACTGCAAGCGTTATTCGGATTCACTGGGCGTAAAGGGTGTGCAGGCGGCAAAATGTGTGGAGCGTGAAAGCCCGAAGCTCAACTTCGGAACTGCACTCCAAACTATTTTGCTAGAGCATTGGAGAGAGTAGCAGAATTCACGGTGTAGCAGTGAAATGCGTAGATATCGTGAGGAATACCAGAGGCGAAGGCGGCTACTTGGACAATTGCTGACGCTCAAACACGAAAGCGTGGGGAGCAAAAGGGATTAGATACCCCTGTAGTCCACGCCCTAAACGGTGCATACTAGGTCTCGGCTGGTTCGACCCAGTCGGGGCTCAAGCTAACGCGTTAAGTATGCCGCCTGAGGACTACGGCCGCAAGGCTAAAACTCAAAGGAATTGACGGGGGCCCGCACAAGCGGTGGAGTATGTGGCTTAATTCGATGCAACGCGAAGAACCTTACCTAGCCTTGACATGCAATAGACCGGTGTTGAAAGATACCCTTCCTTCGGGACTGTTGCACAGGTGCTGCATGGCTGTCGTCAGCTCGTGTCGTGAGATGTTGCGTTAAGTCGCGCAACGAGCGCAACCCCTGTCTTTAGTTGCCATCATTTAGTTGGGCACTCTAGAGAGACAAACCCTCTTTGAGGGTGGGAAGG
>JANOCA010000045.1:0-4937 GCA_031411915.1 Opitutaceae bacterium | reverse complement strand
CCTTCGCGGCATGTCCATCTCCACGCCTGCCGCCACGGCTTCCGGTTTCTTTCGCAACCGCAGCGTCGTGCGCTGGGGCATCATCGGTTGCGGCGACGTCACCGAGGTGAAAAGCGGCCCGGCCTTTGCCAAGGCCGCCGGCTCGCGGCTCGTCGCCGTGATGCGTCGCGATGCCGCCAAGGCCGCCGACTACGCCCGCCGCCACGGCGTGCCGCGCTGGTATGCGCGCGCCGAGCAGCTCATCGCCGATGCCGAGGTCGACGCGATCTACGTCGCGACGCCGCCAGATGCGCATCTTGATTGCGCCCTGCTCGCCGCCGCGGCCGGCAAACCCGCCTACGTCGAGAAACCGATGGCCCGCCACACCGCCGAATGCGATCGGATGATCGCCGCGTTCGACGCGGCGAAGCTCCCGTTGTTCGTCGCCTACTACCGTCGGCAGCTGCCGCGATTCACCTTGGTGAAGGACCTGCTCGTCCAAGGTGCGATCGGCACTGTCACGGCCGTGGACTACGCGCAGGCCGAGCCGTTTCACCGCAAGGACGCCGGCTGGCGCATTGATGCCACAATCGCCGGCGCCGGGCACTTGCTCGACCTGGGTTCCCATACGCTCGACCTGATGGATTACTTTTTCGGGCCGCTGCACGATATCGCCGGCCACGCGGCCAACCGCGCCTCGGCCTACGCGCCGGAGGACACCGTCGCGATGTCGTTCCGCATGGCCGGCGGCATCGTGGGCGCGGCGACTTGGAATTTCGCGTCCGCTGTGCGGCGCGATGCTTTCCGCATCGAGGGCACGGAGGGCGTGATCGAGTTTTCGGTGTTTGAGAACGCTCCCGTGCGCCTTGAGACGGCCGCCGGCGTGGAGTCCCTCGTGCGCGATCATCCCCCGCATGTGCAGCAGCCGCTCGTGCAATCCGTCGTCGATGATTTGCTCGGGCGCGGCGTGTGCCCGAGCACCGGCGAATCGGCGCGGCGCACGAGCGCGGTCATGGACGCCGTGCTCCATGGTTACTACGGCGGGCGCGCCGACACCTTTTGGACCCGCGAAGCGACCTGGCCCGGCCGCCGGCGCGAGGGAAACGCTTGAGGCGTCCCGGCGACTGCGCAGGTTCGCGGCGTGCCTCCGAGTTCCGACCGCACCGCCGACGACTCCTCCCCCTTGCAACGCCCGCTTGAGCATTTCCGTGCGAAAGCCCGGCGCCGGAAAATCCATCCGACGGAACTCGCCGCGCTGGCGGTCCTAGGCACGCATCTCGCGTTCCTCCCTTGGGCCCTCGGTGCGGTGCAGCTGTGGGCTCAGCTCGTCAGCGCATTTCTCGCCGCGGCGGGTCTCGCGGTCGCGTTGCTGCCGCGGACCTACCGCGCCGACGAGGGCGGCTCGGCCCCCTATCGCCTGATCATGTGGCCGCGGCTCGTTGCGTTTCCCGTCTTCTGGATCGGGCTCGCATTGCTGGCCTACATCACGGCGCAGGCGCTCAACCCCGCGTGGGTTTTTCGCAGCGACGCCGCCAACTTCTGGCTGGAGCGCATCGCGCACCGCGAGTGGCTGCCCACGAGCGTGGACGCGCCGTTCGGACGCTGGAACACCTGGCGCTCGCTCATCGTCCTCGGCTCCGCATGGCTCGTGATCTGCACAGTCTGGGTGGCCTTCACGCGGCGGCGAAGCCTCCAACTGCTGCTGATCGTGCTAGCGGTGAACGGCACGCTGCTCGCGCTGTTCGGCGTGGCGCAAAAGGTCCTCGGCAATGGAAAAATCTTCTGGTCGATCCCCTCGCCCAACCTCTGGTTCTTCGCGAGCTTCGTCTACAAGAACCACGCCGGCGCCTACCTGAATCTCGCGCTCACCGCCGCGATGGCGCTCGCGGCGTGGTATTACGTGCGGGGCGTGCGGCGCCATGAGAAATCCAATCCCGCGGGCCTCTTCGCGTTTTTCGCCCTCGGCATCGCGGTCAGCGTGCTCGCCAGCCACGCCCGCGGCGCCACGCTCGTCATGCTCGCCTTCATGGTCGCGTGCGCGATCGCGTTCGTGCTCCATCGGCGCGCGCTTCCGCCGGAGACGCGCAACCCGATCATCGGGCTGGCGCTGCTGGTGGTGTTCGGGATTTTCCTCGTCACCGGCTTCCGCGCGCTGCGCTCCCGCGACGCCCTGACCAACCTGCGGCAAGGCATCACGCAGGAGGATCGCGCCCTCGCCGTCCGCGGCATCGCCACCCAGGCCTCGCTTGAGATGCTCGCGGCCCATTGGAAACAAGGCGTGGGCGCCGGCGCGTTCCAATATCTCTTTCCGATCTACCAGGCGAACCACCTCGAGCTCACTCTCTCGGGCGGGGAGCGGCGCCGCTGGGAGCATGCGCACAACGACCTCCTCGAGTTCCCGATCGAGCTGGGCGCCGTCGGTTCCGCGCTCGTGCTGCTCGGCCTCGGCTACGGGCTGCTGGTGCTGGTGCGAAATCATTTCTGGGAGAAGCCCGTGGGGGCGTGCGGGGTGCTTGGGCTCTTGCTCGCGGGCGCCTACGCGTGGTGGGATTTTCCGTTCCAATGCCCGGCCATCCTGATCACGTGGTGCGCCCTCTGGCCGGCGGTCGCGCTGTGGGTGAGGCTCGAGGAGCGGAACGCCAAGGGCTGACCCAAGCGCCTCACTCGAGATAAGGCGTGTATTCGGGCACGAGGCGCTTGAGCAGCGCCTTCAAATGATTCGCGTCCATGGCGTGGATCGCCTGCTCCAGCTCGCGCAGGTCAGCGTCGTCGGCCGCCGCTGGGCTCGTGAAGCGCATCACGCGCGGGTGCGCGGTCGTGGCGCAGCGCTCGGCGTGGTTTTGCAATTCCTCATGGAGCTTCTCCCCCGGCTTCAAACCCGTGAACCTGATCTCGATGTCCTCGCCGACGCGATAGCCACTCAGCTCGATCATCTGCCGCGCGAGATCGACGATCTTCACGGGCTGGCCCATATCGAGGACGAAGATCTCGCCGCCGCGGCCGAGCACGAAGCTTTGCAACACGAGCCCCACGGCCTCGGGGATCGTCATGAAATAGCGGCTCACGTCGGGATGCGTCACCGTCACCGGGCCGCCATGCTCGATCTGGCGCTTGAAGATCGGCACCACGCTGCCGGAGGAGCCGAGCACATTGCCAAAACGCACCGCCATGAACTTCGTCGGCGTCTCCGCGGCAAGGGACATGAGCTGGATCTCCGCGAGGCGTTTCGTGGCGCCCATTACGCTCGTGGGGTTGATCGCCTTGTCGGTCGAGATGAGCACGAACGCATCCACGCCGTGCGCGGCCGCGATCCTCGCGAGCTGGCGCGTGCCGAGCACATTGTTGCGGATCGCCTCGGCGGGCTGCCGTTCCATCAGGAAGACGTGCTTGTGCGCCGCGGCGTGGAAGACCACCTCGGGCCGGTAGCGCGCGAACACAAACTCCATCCGCTCGCGGTCGAGGATGTCCGCCACGAGCGGCACGATCACGCCGGCGAAGCCGAGTTCGTTCAGCTCCTGCTCGATCACGAACAGTGCGCCCTCGGCCTGCTCGACGAGCAGGAGACGCTTGGGGTTGAGCGCGACGATCTGCCGGCACAGCTCGGCGCCGATGCTGCCGCCCGCACCGGTCACCAGCACGACGCAGCCCTCGAGGCGCTGGCGGATGCCCACCGCATCGAGATTCACCGGATCGCGGCCGAGCAAGTCCTGCACCTCGACCGGGCGGATGCGGGACGCACGCATGCGGCCCGAGGCCAGCTCCTCGAGCGAGGGCATCGTCTCAACCTTGATGCCCTGCTTCGCGAGCAGGAGCACCACCTCACGGACGCGCTTGGCCGGCGCCGAAGGCATCGCGATCACGGCCTTCGCGATCGTGGCGATGCCCTTCACGCTCCCGATCGACTCAGGCCGGCCGATGACCGGCACGCCATGCACGAGCTTGCCATGCTTGGACTGATCGTCGTCGAAGAACATCACCGGGCGGAACCCGCGCGACGGTGAGTTGATGAATTCCTTCGCCAGCGAGGCGCCGGCATCCCCCGCCCCGATGATCGCGAGCCGTTGCTCCTGCACTCCGGCGATCGCGCGCTTGGCGCCACTCAGCCGCTCGCGCCAGAGCCGAGCACCGATGCGCCCAAGGCACAAACCGCCGAGGCAAAGCATGAAGTCACTCAGCAGCACGCCGCGCGGCGGCGCCCAATGCGCCGAGCCGAGCAGCCGCGGCAGGAACAGCAGCGCGCTTGAGCCCAGCGTCATCCAGATGAGGCGCATCAAATCGGGGATGCTGAAATACGTCATGAGGCTCCCGAACTGCCGCGCCGCCACGAGTGCGACCAGCTTCACGCCGATCACGATCGGCAGCAGGCGCAGCCGTTCCTGCCGGTAACCCTCCGGCACGGCGAACTCGAAGCGGATTTCGTAGGCGAGCCAGAAGCTCGCCGCGGTCACGCCGGCATAGAAGGCGGCCAGCAAGAGCACGCGCTGCTTCTGCGCGAAATCGGCCAGCGGTGAGTTGATCTCCGCGGACATCAGCGGGGGGAATCCGGTCGAGGGGCGCCGGGGTTGAATTCAGGCATGGTGGCTTCGCCATGCGCGCTCACGCCGGCGCGGCACAGCACGACCTTGAACGTGAGCAGGAGGATCTTTGCGTCGAGCCAGAACCCGTGCGTCTCCACGTAGCGCACGTCCCACTCGAACTTCTCCTCCCACGTGAGCGCGTTGCGTCCCATCACCTGCGCAAGTCCGGTGAGTCCCGGCCGCACCTCGTGGCGGCGCGCCTGCCGCGGCGAGTAGCGACCGAGATATTGCACGAGCAGTGGACGCGGCCCCACGAGGCTCATGTCGCCGCGCAGCACATTCCACAGCTCAGGCAGTTCATCCAGCGAGGTCGCCCGCAGCCAGCGGCCAAAAGTCGTGAGCCGCACCGCATCCGGCAGCGGCTGGCCTGCTCCATCCTGG
>JANOCA010000044.1:0-12192 GCA_031411915.1 Opitutaceae bacterium | reverse complement strand
GCGAGCTGGACCAGACGGGGTTGGGCAGCAAGAAGGTCGGCCCGTTCGCCGACAAGCACAAGCTGATGGTCGGGTACCACGGCCACGCGAAGACCACCCCGGAGATGTACGCGGGCGCCGCGGCCGACGCCAAGTACAACGGCATGAACATCGACATCGGGCACTGGATTGCCGGCAACTTCGGCTCCCCGATCGAGTTCATGAAGAAGCACCACGCCAAGATTACGCACATCCACGTGAAAGATCGGAAGAAGGACCAGGTCGGCGGCGGTGGACAGAACGTCCCGTTCGGCCAGGGCGACACGCCGGTCAAGGAAGTGCTGCAACTGATCCGCGACAACAAGTGGCCGATCCAAGCGACGATCGAATACGAATACCGCGTGCCCGCCGGATCGGACCGCATGGCCGAGATCGCCAAGTGCATCCAGTTCTGCCGCGACGCGCTGGCGTGACCGTCTGCGCGAGAACGCGCGCAGCTTCATCAACTGTAGGGCCCGACCTTGGTCGGGCCTTTTTATTGCGGAGGCCTGAGCAAGCTCAGGCCCTACACGACACGCGTTACCGAAATCACGCCATCAGCCCTGACACCACCTTGCCCGCCACCCCGGTGAGGCGGATGTCGAGGCCCTGGAACTTTGTGTTCAAGCGCACGTGGTCGATGCCCATGAGCGCGAGCATGGTCGCGTGAAGGTCATGCACATCGACGACGTTTTCCACCGCACGGTAGCCGAGCTCGTCGGTCGTGCCGTAGGTCGTGCCGGCCTGCACACCGCCGCCGGCCATGAAGACGCTGAAGGCGTTGATGTGGTGATCGCGGCCCGTGCCCTGCCCCATGGGCGTGCGGCCAAACTCGCCGCCCCAGAGTATCAGCGTGTCGTCGAGCATGCCGCGTTGCTTGAGATCCTTGATGAGCGCGGCCGTCGCCTGATCAACGTCCTTGGCGCCGGACTTCATGCCCTCCTCGAGCTGGCCGTGGTGGTCCCACGCGCGGTGGTAGAGCTGGATCATGCGCACGCCGCGCTCGGCGAGCCGCCGGGCGAGGAGGCAGTTGCTCGCAAATGATCCGTCGCCCGGCTCCTTCACGCCGTAGAGGTCGAGCATCTCCTTCGGCTCCCGTTTCAAATCGGTCAGCTCGGGCACGCTCGTCTGCATCTTGAACGCCAGCTCGTATTGCGCGATGCGCGTGGCGATCTCGGGATCGTAGGTTTCCTCGGCGAGCAGGCCGTTCATGCGCTGGATCTCCTCCACCACCTGGCGCTGCGTGCTCTGGCAGACGCCGTCGGGATTGCCCACGTAATGCACGGCGTCGCCGCGGGACTGAAACTGGATGCCTTGAAACTTGCTCGGCAGCGCGCCGCTCGACCACTGCCGCGCCGAGATCGGCTGAAGGCCAATCTTGCCCGCGGAGGTCAGCACGATGAAGCCGGGCAGCTCCTGCGTCTCGGCGCCGAGCCCGTAAAGCAGCCACGAGCCCATGCTCGGCCGCCCCTTGATGATCGAGCCGGTGTTCATGAACGCGTGCGCGGTGTCGTGGTTGATCTGCTCGGTCTGCATCGAGCGCACCACGCACAGCTCGTCGGCCACGCTCGCGATGTGCGGAAACAGATCGCTGATCTCGATGCCGGCCTTCCCGTGCTTCGCGAACGAAGTGAACGCGCCGCGCGCCTTGAGCACCATGTTCTGGAGCTGCGCCAGCTGCTGGCCCGCGGTGAATGACTCGGGGAACGGCTGGTCGTGCAGTTCCTTGAGCTTCGGTTTCCAGTCGAAGGTCTCAAACTGCGACGGCCCGCCCGCCATGCAGAGGTAGATGATGCGCTTGGCCTTCACGGGCAGGTGAGCCGAGGTGAGCGCGCCGCTCCACCCGGGCGGACGCGGTCCGGCCGGAGTCGCGGCGCCGAGGCGGTTGGCGAGCAGCGCAAACGCCAGGCCACCGAGTCCGTAGGCGCTTTGCTGGAGAAACGCGCGGCGGTTGACGCTCAGCGCATGGGTCGTGGGATCGAAAGTGGGCATGGGAAGGAAGAGACCAAAGGACCAAGGGACTAAATGACCAAGGGACCTTTGGGAGTGCGGTTAATGGTGGATGGTTTGGAAGTCTCTTGGTCCCTAGTCCTTTGGTCCATTGTCCCCTCAGTAGCGGGTGATGAATTCCTGCAGGTTCACAATCACGCGCGCGACCTGCGTCCACGCGGCCTGCTCCATGGCGTCGCCGACCGGCGGTGCGGAAAGGCCGATGCGGAGAACTTTGTCAGCGTCGGCGGGCGCCGCGCGGTAGATCTCACGCTGCGCGGCGAGGAGCTTGAGGAGCGAATCGCGCTCCGCGGGCTTGGGGTCGCGGCCGAGCGCGAGCTGGAAAGCCTCCCGCAAACGCGCGTCATCCGTCGCTCCGCCGGCGATCGCGCGGGCCGCGAGCAGGCGCGCCGCTTCGACGAAGGTGGGGTCGTTGAGCAGCGTGAGCGCCTGCTGCGGGGTGTTGCTCACGGTGCGGGCGGCGGCGCACTCGTCGCGCGAGGGTGCGTCAAAGTTGGCGAGCATCGGGTGCAGGAACGTGCGCTGCCAGTGCATGTAGACCCCGCGGCGCCACTGCTCGTCGTCGTCGCTCGCGCGGTAGTCGCGGTCGGGGAATTGCAGCGCGGCGTAGTAGCCGGGCGGCTGGTAAGGCTTCACGCTCGGGCCGCCGACATCCCGGATGTTCAGCACGCCGGCGGCGAAGAGCGCGGTGTCGCGCACAAACTCCGCCTCGAGGCGACGGGGATTTTGCGACGCGAGCAGGCGGTTGCCCGGATCGGCGTCGCGCAGTTCGCGGCGCAGGCTGCTGCTCTGGCGGTAGGTCTCGCTCGTCACGATCAGTCTCATCAGGTGCCGCAGGTCCCAGCCGCTGTCGCGGAACTCCACCGCCAGCCAGTCGAGCAGCTCCGGGTGCGACGGCAGCTCACCCTGCGATCCGAGATCGTCGATCACGGCACTCAGGCCGGTGCCAAAGAACATCGCCCACAGGCGATTCGTCACCGTGCGCGCGGTGATCGGGTTCTCCTTCGAGACAATCCACTCCGCGAGGTCGAGGCGTGTGAGGCGATTTTCCGCGGTGCTCTCGCGCCGCCCGGGCAGAAAGCTCGGCGTGGAAGGCAGCACGACTGGGCCGGTCTCGTCCTGCCAGTTGCCGCGGGGCAGGACCCTCACCTCGAGGGGCTTCTCCACGGCTTCCGTGATGAGCGACCACGCGCGGCCGTCACGGGTCTCGCGGATGCGAGCCGCGAGTTGGTGCGCGCGCGCAAGCGTCGGGCGGTCCGCGGCCCGAGCGAAGATCGCCGAATCGGCGAGCAGCGTGCGCTGCGCGGGGGTGCGTTGCGTGGGAGCCGCATGGATCGCGGCGAGGTGGTCGGCGCTGGCTGTGAGGAGCGGATCGCTGGCGGCGAGTGTGCTGGTGAATACGCGGAGCCCGGGCGGAGGAGCCGCGGCGAAGGTGAGCACCAGTTCGTCGCCGGCGGCGAGGAGGCGCGGGGCGGCCAGTTGCCACACGCCGCTGACAGGCGCATCGGCGCGCGGGATTTTCCAGCCCGTCGCGATGCCGATGACCTCGGTGCCACCCTCGTAGCGCGGCTCCTTCGCGGCGGCGTCGGCAAACGCGAACTCGATCGCTTGGTCTTTTTCCCCAGCGCGGCGCAGGAGCGCGGCGGTGAGACGCAGAAGCGCGGGAGGCCTCCCGCCCTCGGCCGCGGGCGCAACCTCAAGGCGAAGTGTCGCGAGGCGACCAGGTTCAGGGAGCACAGTAATGCTGGCTGCATCCGGGCGCGCGCGGGCCTTGGCCTTGGCGGATGTTTTCTTGCTCGCGGCCGGAGCCGCGTCGGACATCGGCGCGGAGGTCTTCACCGACGCCTCGTTCCACCCGGTCGGGATGCGCTGTATATAAGAGAGCGCTTCGGCGGTCCATGCCTCGATCGTTGCGGCCGGCACGGCGGCGCGCATCGCCGCCAGCTCAGCCGCGAAGCGATCGCGGCGGGCGCGGAGATAGTCGCTCTCGACCGCGATCTCGGGCGGGAACGGGTAGTCGTTGTTGAAGCCCTTGAGGTCGGGGTTGGGTGTGTAGTTGTAGTCAGCGTAAACGCCCCACTGCTTCACGTCGGCGAAGAAGGACTGGAGCTCGTAGAAGTCGCGCGACTTGATGGGGTCGAACTTGTGGTCGTGGCACTCCGCGCAGCCGAAGGTGCTGCCGAACCAGGCCGCCGCCACGGAGCGCACGCGCTCGGCGCCGTATTTCGCGAGATACTCCTTGGGCTGCGCGCCGCCCTCGCGGGTCATCATGTTGAGGCGGTTGTAGCCCGTCGCCACGATCTGCTCGGGCGTCGGATTTGGCAGCAGGTCGCCGGCAAGCTGCTCGCGGGTGAATTGATCGAAGCGCTTGTTGGCGTTGAAGGCGCCGATCACGTAGTCGCGATACGGAAAGATGCGCTGGTTCTGATCACCGTGGAAGCCGACGGTGTCGGTGTAGCGCGCGAGATCGAGCCACCACACGGCCATGCGCTCGCCATGGCGCGGCGAGGCGAGCAGGCGATCAACTTGCCGCGCATAGGCACCGGGCCGAGCGTCCGACAGGAAGGCCGCGACCTCGCCGGGCGTCGGGGGCAGCCCCGTGAGATCGAGCGAAAGCCGGCGCAGCAGCCGCGCCGCATCCGTCGCAGGCGAGGGCGCGATTTTTTTTGCGGCGAGTTTCTCCCGGATGAATGCATCGATCGGGTTTCCTGCATTCGGCGCCGCCGGGACTTGGGGCCGGGTGAGCGCCGCGTAAGCCCAGTGCGGTTCGTAATGCGCGCCTTCGGCCACCCAGCGGCGGAAGAGATCTTTTTGGGCGGACGTGAGTTTCTTGTGCGCCTCCTCGGGGGGCATCGGATCCTGGTCGTCGATGATGCGCAGGATAATTTCGGACTTGTCCGGCTGGCCGGGGACGATCGGCACGACGCCGTTCTTCGTGGGCTTCAGCGCCTCCTCGCGGAGATCCAGGCGCATGCCGGCCTTGCGCGACTTCGCGTCGAAGCCGTGGCAGTGAAAGCACGTGTCCGACATGATTGGCCGGATATCGCGATTGAACGAAACCGGCGCCGGCGTGGCTGCCGCGGCGCGCCGCGGGAACGCCAGGGCGCACGCGCCGCAGAGGAGCGAGAGGAGAAATGCAGGACGCACGGCAGGCAGGGCGGACAAGGCAGGAGGAAGTTTCACGCGGAAAAAAGCACCGGGGATGAATAAAAAAATGTTTTTGGCTAAGAAATTTCGCGCTCGCACGTAGGGCCTCGGACGCTGATGAAAAAACACCCCGCAGCCGCGCGCAGCACGCTCAAAATTTTTCCCGCGCACTTCAGACAAAGTGGGTTGACACTCCACTTTCATTGACACCTATTTCGCCTTCTTTCCCTTCCCCACCCACAAAAATCTCTCAGCGTGCGATGCTGAAACGATCAATTAATTTCATCGGTTTTCCCGGCAAGCAGGCACCTTTCCTGCATTACCATCCCAACCAGCAGGAAAGCATCGGTGAATGATCCAGCACGGCTGCGGAGTTTTTCCGCCCGCGCTCTTTCGCCCGCCAACCTGACGACGGATTCGAAATACCTACCGCTCTTGTTTGCTCCACTCTCATTTCAACCACACTCATCTCTATGATTACCCAATCGCTCCCCCTCGCCTTCCTCCTTGGTGACGCCACCATGATGGATCTCTTCATCATGGGAAAATGGATCATGTGGCCCATCTTGCTCGTCTCCTTCGTGGCCATCACCGTGGTGATCGAGCGCATCATCTTCATCATCCGGGAAAACGCCAGCCGTGAGCCTGAGGTCGTCGAGAAGATGCTCGAGTCGGTCGAGCGGGGTGACACTGACGGTGCCCTCGCGATGGGTGCCAAGAGCCGCGACTACATCGCCAAGATCCTCACCTACTCCCTGAGCAACCGGCAGTATTCCCTGTCCAACGCGTTCATCCGCGCCTCCGGCCAGGAGCTCGCGCGCTTCCAGCAAGGCATGGCGACGCTCGACACTTGCATCACCGCCTCCCCGCTTCTCGGCCTCCTCGGCACGGTCACGGGCATGATGGCGACCTTCGGCGCCCTCGGTTCGGGCGACATCGGTTCCGCCGCCGGCCAAATCACGGGCGGTGTGGCTGAGGCGCTCATCGCGACCGCGGCCGGTCTGTTCGTGGCCATCTTGGGCCTCCTCCCCTACAACTATCTCAACGCCCGCGCCGAGCAGGCCAAGAACGAGGTCGCCGACGTATCGCACGCGCTTGAGATTCTCATCAAGAAGTCCGAGACCGGCTCCCCGCTCGGCCGCTAAGAGCCACCGTTCCATCCGTAGCGTCGCAACCCGACAACTTCCTTAACCCATGGCCGGCTCATCTGGAGGAGGCAACAGCGGCGGCAAGAAGAAGGCGCGCATTGAGATTATTCCTCTCATTGACGTCATCTTCTTCCTGCTCGCGACCTTCGTGCTGTTCACGCTTTCGCTCAATAAGTCGAGTGGCGTAGCCGGCATCAACCAGCCCGCTGCCGAAACGGGCGAAGCGCGCAATCCCAACGGCGTGACCATCTCGGTCACCGAGTCCGGCACGATCGCGTGGAACAAGGACTTCATCAGCCTCTCCGAATTCATCGACCGGCTGAAAGCCTTCAAGGCCACGGATCCTGACGGCCGTATCCTCATCAACGGCGACGAGAACGCCCTCTTCAACGCCGCGCTCTACGTCTTCGACGAGTCCCGCAAGACCGGTTTCACAAAGGTGTTCATCGAGACCAAGGTCCGCTCCGCCGGCAAATAGAGGTCGCACGACCCAACAATCCTCCACTCCTCCATGGCTGGCACAAGTATCAAGGTTGAAGAACCCAAGAAGAAGGCGCGCATTGAGATCATCCCTCTCATTGACGTCATTTTCTTCCTCCTCGCCACCTTCGTGTTGTTCACGCTCTCGCTGCAACGCATCACGTCGTTGCCGGTAACGCTGCCTGTGGCGTCTCCTCCGGGGCCGCCGAACCCCAACGACAACACCGTTTACCTGCAGGTCTCCGACGAGGGTAATTATTACTGGAAACAAGGCGGCCAAGGCGTGGCTGAGCTGATCACTGTCAGCGAGATTACGCCGCGGCTGATGGACTACAAACGCGCCGAGTCCAATCCGCGCGTGCTCGTCCGCGGCGATACCCGGGCCCGATTCGGAGCCGCGGTCTACGCCCTCGACGAAATCCGCAAGGCGGGGATCGAACAGGTCTCCGTCGAAACCGTCTCGAGCGCCACCGGCCGCTAACCCGTCACCATCATGACTCGCGATCTTATCCTCGGAATTGTCATCTCAGTGCTGCTGCATCTGGCGGTCTTCTTCGGTGATCGCCTCATTCCCGCCAAGACCATCGCGGTCAAGCAGGTCGAGGAGGCACCCAAAATCGAACTCATCGCGATGCCGAAATTGGAAGAAGAGCCGGAGATCATCGAGACCAACGAGGAAGTGAAGCCTCTCGACCTCGCCCCTCCGATGCAGCAGGACGTGCCGCAGCTCGTGACGCCGGATTCCTTTGTGCAGAAGATCCAGCCCCCGCCGCCTGAGGGCCTGACCATCTCGGCCAACATGAACATCGTCCCCGAGGTCCGCGACCCGAACATGTTCAAGGGCATGCAGGTCTTCGATATCTCCAAGCTCGATCAAACGCCGGTCGCCCGTTTCCAGGCGCGTCCGCAATATCCCTTCGAGATGCGTCGCGCCGGCATCGCCGGCGAGGTCGTCGTCGATTTCCTGGTCGATACCAATGGTGACGTGCAGAACGCCTACGCCATCCGCTCCTCGCAACGCGAGTTTGAGGCGGCGGCCGTGCAGGCCGTGAGCAAGTGGAAGTTCAAGCCGGGTCGCAAAGGCGGCCGCGACGTCATCACCCACATGCAGGTTCCGATCGTCTTCACCCTCAACGAGGACTAATTCGCCGTGCGCTCTTCCACCATCCTCCTCTCCGTTCCTTTGCTGCGTGCCGCTCGCCTTGCGCTCACCGCCGCGGTGCTGATAGTCGGCTCCGCGATCACCGCCTCCGCCCAACAAGGCAAGGCGCCGCCGGAAAAGAAGCAGCACAGCTATGGTGAGAAACTAAGCGAAGCCTTCGGTAAGCTCAAGCCGCTGCAGGACGCCCAGGATTGGGCCGGCATGCTTAAGTTGCTTGATGGCGTCCCGGTAGTTCCTGGCACCTACGACGAGGCCTCAGTTCTCAACACCAAGGCCCGCATTTACGCCGCAACGAGCAAATACAAAGAGGCTCTCGCCGCATGGGAACGAGTCATCCAGCTTAACGACCAACACGAATATTTCGCCGAGAAGGACATGCTCGAGGTGATTTTTTTCCTCGCCCAGCTCAATGCGCAGGAAGCCACCAGCATCAAGGACCCGAAGCAGCAGCAGGTTTATTTCAAGAAGTCAGTCGGCTACTTCCGACGCTTCATCGACAAGACCCCCAAGCC
Source organism: Opitutaceae bacterium (assembly GCA_031411915.1). Lineage (GTDB taxonomy): Bacteria > Verrucomicrobiota > Verrucomicrobiia > Opitutales > Opitutaceae > ER46. The sequence goes on along the minus strand of JANOCA010000044.1, from coordinate 3,715 downwards.
CTCGCCCGATGTCATCTCCACCTACGCGAGCATTCTCTATTATACGGCTGTCTCGGACCCGAACAATGTCGATCAGGCGCTGCTGAAGGAAACGCGCGAAATCATCGACCGAGCGCTCACCACCAGCATCAAGCCCAAGGAAGGATTCTATCAGCTCCTTCTCGCGCTGCTCCAGCAGCAGAACGACATGGTCGGCTCCGCCGATTTGCTCGAATTGGTGCTCAAGCAGACCCCGGCCAAGAAGGACTACTGGGCGATGCTCTTCGCGATTTATCTCCAGTTGAACGACAAGAATCGCGACAAGGACCCGACCGCGGCCCGCGAGTATCTGGTCAGGGCCATCATCACCTTGGAGCGCGCCCAAGCCCTCGGCTTCCTCAATACGCCGAAGGATAACATGAATCTCGTCTCGTTCTACCTTCTCGCGAATCAGTTCACGAAAGGCACCGAGCTGCTCTACACCGGCATGAAGAAGGGGACCATCGAGTCCGTCCCGCACAACTGGCGCATTCTCGGCCGCTACTATCAGGAAGCCAACATGAACACGCAGGCCGTGACGGTGCTCCAGGAGGCCACGAAGCTCTTCCCGACCAACGGTGAGATGGAGGTTCAAATTGCCCAGATTTATCTGCAGATGGAAGACACCAAGTCCGCCAATCGCCACGCCAAGCTGGCAAACAACAAGGGGAATTTCGAGGGTTCCAAACCCTACAGCGTTCACTACTTGGAGGCCTACACCGCCTTCGAACTCGGCAACTTGGAGGAAGCCAACGCCGCGCTCATCGCCGCCGAGAAATTCGAGGAGCACAAGAAGGATTCCCAGTTCGCCCGCCTGAAGGAAGTCGTGCGCGAAGCGCTGGAGGAAAAGGCCACCAAACTAAAGCCCAAGGAAACTCCGGCGAAGAAAGCCGATCCGACACCGGCCAAGGCCGCCCCCGCTTCCACAAAGACCGACACCAAGAAAGCAGCCACCAAGACCAAATAATCGGTCCTTCCCCTTTTTCACATGAAGAAAAGCTACCTTTATTTCATCATTCCCCTAGCCCTCCTGATTGTCTTCTTCTTTGGGTTCTATTGGAGCGCCCACAAAAATTTCGAAGGCAAGGAACAGGCCAAGGTCAAGGAGATCGCCGACCAGAAACGCGCGAAACTTGAAAAGGAAGCCAAGGACCGCGAGTCCGCCGTCAAGTCCGCGCTTGAGGCTCAGGAAAAACGCCGCATTGAGAAGAAAGCCCGCGAGGAGCGTGAAGGGCGTGAGAAGGAAGACCGCGAAAAAGCGCGCCAGAATCGCGACAAGGCCGGCCGTGATGCCGAGAAGCTTGAACAGCAGGCCAAGCGCATCAAAAAGGAGATTGAGGTCGAGCAAGGCGAACTCAAGGAAGCCCAAGCCGAGCGCAAGCGGGTCACCGAGGAGCACGCCTTTCTCAAGGAATACGTCAAGAAAGCCGAGACCAACGCCAAGAATCTCACTGGTGTTCTAACGCGCATCGAGGCCGCCGACAAAGCGGCCGAGGACGCCCGCAAAGCAGCCGAGGCCGCTGCCAAAGCCGCCGCCAAGAAGTAACGTTTACCCGATTTCCCCCATGAAAAAGTGGATGTATCTCATTTTCCCCGGCGCCATGCTGGCCGTCTTTGTCGTCTTCTATATGTCGCACGCCAAGGAACTTCACGCCAAGGAGGTCCGCCTCGCCACCGAGGCCAAAGCCAAGCGGGATGAAGCCGACAACAAGAAAAAGGCCGCCGAAGAAAAGGCCCGCGCTGACGCCGCCAAGCGCCAGATTGAGCGCGATGCCGAGGAGAAGCAAAAGGCTGACGAAAAGGCCGCGAAGCAGGCCGCCGATGACAAGAAGGTCCGCGACGACACGGCCAAGTATGTCGCCCAAGGCGATACCGCCGCCAAGCAAGTCGCCGCGAATGAGCAGGAACTCGATCGCCTCCGCAAGGAGCGAGACGCGACCAGCAAGGAGGCGTTCGAAATTGCCAAGCAGGTCGAGCTCACCCGCATTGCCCGTCGTAACGCCGAGCTCGAAATCCAGCGCATGAACGAGATGATTGTGAAGCGCGCTTCCGACAGCTCCCTTGTCCGACCGCCGGTCATTTACGCCGCGCCGCCGCCGGCAAAATAATCATCCTGACCAAGAAAACCCCGGCTCATCTGCCGGGGTTTTCTTTTTCTGGCCACACAGTCTCGCGGGTGAGTCGCCAATCTCATCGTTCCCGCGCAACTTTCTGCTTGCGCCACTCACCGGCCTCCGGCTCCCTCAGCGCCCCGTCCGTGAAAGCGGTCGGCTCAGGAATGTCGGGGCGTAGCTTAGCCTGGTAGAGCGCTACGTTCGGGACGTAGAGGTCGCGAGTTCGAATCTCGCCGCCCCGACCATTTTAACCTGAATTGCGGCCCCGGCTCAGGCCGGCTTGCTGTGGCGAAGCCGGTATTCTCGCGGCGTCAGTCCGCATTCCCGCCTGAACATCGCGCTGAGATACTCCGGGTGCTCAAAGCCCGTGGCCGCCGCAATTTCACCCACGGGCAGGCTCGTGCTCGCGAGCAGATGCTGCACGCGCTCCATGCGGAGCTTGCGCAGATGCGCGTGCGGCGTCGTGCCGAGCGCGGCCTTGAAGCGCCGCTCCAACGCCGTGCGCGCCATCGGCACGGCTCGCAGCACGTCGGCGACGTTGGCTCCGCCCGCCGCCTGCTGCCGCATGAAGCGAACCGCACCCGCAATCTTCGCGTCGCCCACCGCGGCGAGGTCGGTCGATTGCCGCGCCGCCACGCCCAGCGGCGCAATCTCGTGGAGCGCAAGCGGGAGTCTTTTTCCCGCCATCGCGCGCGCGAGCAGCGCTGCCGCCTCGTAGCCGGCGCGGTGCGCATTGGGGATAACGCTGGAGAGGGGCGGATCGCACAGTTCGCACAGCAACTCGTCGTTGTGGACGCCGATCACCGCGATCTCGTCCGGCACGGCCAGTCCGGCGAGGCTGCACGCGGCGAGCACTTGCTGCCCGCGCAGATCGAGGCTCGCGAGCACGCCCGCCGGCCGAGGCAGGGTTTTCAGCCACCGCGCGATCTCCCCGACTTCATCGTCCACCGGACCCGGCTCCGGCGTGAAGACGGCACAGCGCCCGCCTGAGGCGCGCGTCGCCCGCACAAACGCCTCGCCGCGCCGGCGGGCCCAGTGGAACCGCCTATCCCCGCAATACGCGAAGCTCCGCAGGCCGCGCTCCGCCAGGTGCGCCGCCGCCAGCCGCGCCGCCCCCTCCGCATCGGTCGCCACGCGCGGAAACACCAGCCGCGGCAACGCCGCGCTCACGTCGATCACCGGCAACCCTGTGGCGCGCAGCTCGCGCGCGATCCGCGCGTTCTCCACCCGCGCAATCACCCCGTCGCCATCCCAGCCCCGCAGCCACCCCGGCACCGCCGCCCCGCGCCCCTGCTCAGTCAGCCGGATCGCCCACGGGCCATGCTCGCGCACCCACGCGCGGACGCCGTGCAGCAGCTCGCGCGCATAGCTGTTCGAGGTCTCAATCAGCAGCGCGACCTTCGGCGAAGGCTTGGGCCGGGGGCTCATGGTCCGTCAGGCTCGTTCGGCGCCTTGGCCTTGGCGACGCTATTTCTCAGTTTTAATGGGGAATAACTCCTGCCCTTGGATGCCGCCGGCTGCTATGCTGGACAACGGATGAGCCAAATTTTTTCCATCGCAGTCCTCGGCGGCGACGGCATCGG
>JANOCA010000043.1:0-3447 GCA_031411915.1 Opitutaceae bacterium | reverse complement strand
GTCCCAATCGCCGCGGTTCCGTGCTCGTCATCGTGATGGTGACGCTGCTCTTCGCCACGGCCGCGTTGCTCGCGTTCATGGAGAAGGCGAGCGTCGACCTGCTCGTCGACCAGCGCGAAGCCGTGTCGCGTCGCCTGCGGCTGGAGGCCTACTCGGCGCTCGAGGTCACGCTCGCGGTGCTGAACGAGTTTCGCGAAGTCGGCGGTGGCCTCAAGAGCCCCGCCGAGGGCTGGGGCGATCCGCTGGCGTTCGCCGGCTACACGCCCGCCGACGGCCGCACGGTGGAGATCGCGTTCGACGATGAGAGCGGCAAGCTCTCGCTGCCCCATACTAACTCCATCGTGCTCGCGAATCTGTTCGAGAACTGGGGCGTGCCCAAGGCCGATGCCGAGGCTGTGGCCGATGCGCTCATCGGCTGGATGAAGCACGGCCACGTCTATACCGCGGCGCTGCGCCCGAGCTATGATTCCGGCGCTCTGCCCTACGAGCCGCCCGGCCGCCCCATCCGTTCGCTGGCCGAGCTCGCCGCGATCGAGCGCGTGCGCGACCTGCTCTACGATGCCGACGGCCGCCCCAACGATCTCTGGAAACGCTTTGCCGCGGCCGTGTCGCTCCTGGATTTCCGGCAGCCCAACATCAACGGCGCCAAGCCCGACACCCTCGCCGCGCTCGGTCAGTTCAACCCGCAGCAGCGGCAGCGGCTCGACGAGTTTCTCCGCGGCACGGGCGAATTCCAGCGCCAAGGCCCGCAGTGGGTGTCCAACGAGGCCGAGGTGCAGCGGATCACGGGGGTCGGTGGCGATGCCAAGGGCTTCGCGTCCACCATCAGCGCGCTGCGGATCAATGTGACGGTGCGGGACGGCCGCACGGAATTTCGCCTTTCCGCGGTGGTCGCGCCGCCCGGCGGCGCTACTACGGTGCAGAAGACAGCGACCAAACCCGTGACAACCGCCGCCGCCGCCAAGACCGCCGCCGAGCAGCAGACCAGGCCCAATCCCTCCGCCACGGGCGCGACGGCGAAGAATCCGGGAACCGCGGCCAGTCTCCGCTATCCGTTTACGCTCTTGGAAATTCGGGAAAATGATGAAATCCCTGCTCCGCCACCGCCGCCGGTGAGCCCTTGACGTTCCCGACCAACCCATGTGCGCCTCGCCGTTGAATTTCCTCCGTGCCGGACCGCCGCCGCCCAAGGTGGCGTTTCTGTCGGACGCGCTGTTCTTCGCGCGATCGGTGCCGATCGCTGCGAGCGCGTCGGCCGTCGAGGCAGCGGCGCAGGCTGAGGTGGCCCTCGAAGGCTTGGCGCCCTTCCCCCTCGCGCAGCTCTACTACGGGACGTTTTGGGTCCCGGGGGCGGAAAACGCCCTCGTGTTCGCCGCCTACCGCCGGCGCTTCAGCGCCGAGCAGGCCGCGGAGTGGGGCGAGGCCGAGCTCGTGTTGCCGGGTTTTGCCTCGGTGCTCGGCGCCGAGGTCGCTCCCGGCACCGCCGTCGTGCTCACTTCACCGGACAACCTCACCGTCGTCCAATGGGACAAATCCCCGGTGCCGGTGCGGGTAGTCTCGCGGTTGCTGGCGCCGGAGGAGACCGAGGAGGAGCGGGCCCGCGCGCGGCAGGCGCTGCTCGATTCCCTCGGAGGAACGGGCCGCGTGGTTGAGGTCGCCGCCCCGCTCACTGCGGCACCGGCGGAGAATGACGGCGCGTTGGTCTTCCGGGCCGGGACTTTCGTCTCCCGCCTCGCCGCGTCGGCGGCCGCGCAGCTCGACGTGCGCGACAAGGCCGAGCTCAGCGTTCTCCGCGAGGCCCGCCGGCGCGATGTCTTTCTCTGGCGCGTGGCCATCGGCGCCGTCGCGGCGCTGTTGCTCCTCGCGGTGGGCGAGCTTGCGATCGTGGGTGCGGGTAAGTTCTGGCAGCAACCCCGTCAGGCCAAGGTCGCCGCGCAAAATGTCAGGGTGGACGAGATCAAGAAGGCGCACGAATTTGCCAACCGCATCGAGGCGTTGTCCACCAAGCGACTCCTGCCTTTCGAGATGATTGCCCTGCTCATCGAGGACAATCGCAAGCCCCCCGAGATCAGTTTTGTGGCCGTCTCGGCCAGTTCACAGCCCAGCATCTACACGCTCACCATCGACGCGGCCACCACGAACATGGGCCAGCTCAGCGCCTACGCCAACACGCTCCGCCGCCTGCCCATGATCCAGAGCGTCGAGACCCGCGACGAAAAGACGCGGAACGACGGCGGCACCTTCCGGCTGATCGTCACGTTCAAGCCCGACACCCTGAAACCCGCCACCTCGATCGCCAAATGATCGCCGCCCTCCGCGTCTATTTTCTCACCCGGCGAATGCGGGAGAAGTTCCTGCTCCTGGCTTTCCTCCTGATCGGCCTCCTCTGGTGGCTGTCCGCGTTTGGCCGGCGGGCGGGGGTGGCTTGGCGCGAGCAACGCAGCACCGCCGCCGCCCTCGCCGAGCAGCAACTCTGGCTCGACCGTCGCGAGATCATCCAGAAATCCGTGCAGGCCGCGGCCGCGCAGCTCGATCCGGCCAAGACCCTGGACCGCGCGCAGCTCCTCGACGCTGTCAACCAGGCCGCACACGAGGCCGGGCTGCGCAACAACTACGGCTCCAGTTCCGCGACCTCCGAGCAAAGCGGGCAGTTCACCGTGCACAGCGTCGACTACCAGGTGACGGGCGCCGGCTTTGAGATGCTGGCGAATTTCTACCTGAATCTGCACAAGCGCGCGCCCTACATCGGCATCGAACGATTTGGGCTGGGCTCCAATCGAGGCAATCCCAACGAGGACAAGCTCACGCTCAACCTCCGTGTCACCGCGGTGGAGCTTCCCCGCTAGCTGACGGCCGGACGCCGGGGCGCGGCATGAATGATTTGTTACCTTTAGCCGGTTGCGCCGTCGCCATTGGCCAATCCCTTACGCCATCATTCGTCTCCTGCGCCCGATGACTTTTGTCCTCCGCCCGCCACTCCGTGCCCTGGCCCTCTCCTCGCTGCTCGTGTGGTTCGCCCCCCGGGCGATGCGGGCCGAGGAGGCTGTGCGCTATAAATACCAAGATTACCGCGAAGCCGGCGGCCGCGTCACGGTCGAGGTCCACAGCGCCGCGGTCGAGAAGGACTTTGGCCCCGACACCCGTCTCAAGGTCGAAGGCGTGATCGACGCGATCGCCGGCGCGACGCCCAACGGCCAGCCGGCGCCCGCGGGCAGCACGCAGGTGCCGCTCTCCAAGCTCGTCGACAAGCGCAAGGCATGGAACGCCGCGCTCTCGCGCCAGTTCCAGCGCCTCAACGTCTCGCTCGGCGTCGGCAACAGCCGCGAAAGCGACTACGTCTCCAACGGCTGGTCGCTCAACACGCTCACGGACTTCAACCAGAAGAACACCACCATTCTCGCCGGGGTTGCCGGCACGCACGACGACGTGAAGGTCTTCTTCCAGGCG
>JANOCA010000042.1:0-3741 GCA_031411915.1 Opitutaceae bacterium | reverse complement strand
CGCGTGCTGATGGTGGCGTTGCTGGGCGGCCTGCTCGGCATCCTCATGATGATCCCGCTGCGCCGCGCGCTGATCGTGAAGGAGCACGCGACGCTGAAATACCCCGAGGGCACCGCGTGCGCCGCCGTGCTCAAGGCCGGGGCCGATCCGGAGTCGCGCGCGCTCGCCTCGCCGGGCGCGCAGGCGGAGATGCGCGCCGCGGCCGCCGCTGGACTCGGCGAGTCGCCGGGCGCCAAGGTGGTCTTCGGCGGGTTTTTCATCGGGCTGCTCTACACGACCTGCAACCTCGCGCTGAAGGGCTGGAAGGACGTCTCCGAAAAAGTGTTCGGCGCGCCGCTGAAGGCCGGTTCGGTCGGTGTGGAAGTTTCGCCGGCGCTGCTGGGCGTGGGCTACATCATCGGCCCGCGCATCGCGGCGATCATGTGCGCGGGCGGCGTGCTCTCGTATCTGTTGCTGATCCCGCTGATTAAATTTTTCGGCGAGGGCCTCGCGGCGCCGCTCGCGCCTGGAACTGCGCTGATCAAGGACATGAGCCCGGGCGGCATCCGCAGCGCCTACATCCTCTACATCGGCGCGGGCGCCGTCGCGGCGGGCGGCATCATCAGCCTCGTGCAGGCGCTGCCGACGATCTGGCACGGGCTGCGAGGCGGGCTGGCCAACATGGGCGTGGCCGCGGGCGGCGGCGCGACGGCGCGCACCGATCAGGACATTTCGATCAAGGTCGTGGGCATCGGCATCGTCATGCTCATCGCTGCGATCATGTTTGCGCCGTCGCTGCACATGAACCTGCTCGGCGCGCTGCTCATCGTCGTGTTCGGCTTTTTGTTCGTCACGGTGTCGTCGCGGCTCACGGGCGAGATCGGCTCCTCGTCCAATCCCATCTCGGGCATGACGGTGGCCACGCTGCTGTTCACCTGCCTGGTGTTCCTCCTCGTGGGCTGGAAGGGCGGCACCTACTACGTCACCGCGCTCTCCATCGGCGCGATCGTGTGCATCGCCTCGTCCAACGGCGGCACGACCTCGCAGGATTTGAAGACGGGCTTCCTCCTCGGTGGCACGCCGCGGCTCCAGCAATACGCGATTCTGCTCGGAGCCTTCGCCTCGGCGGTCGTGCTCGGGCCGGTTCTGCTCAAGCTCAACGAATCCGCGATCGTCTACGTGCCCATCGCGCAGGTCGCGCCCGCCGGGCTGAGGACAGACGTGGCGACGCTGGAAAAGGAAAAGCAAGGCCTCGTCGGCCCGCAGGCGCGCGGCGACGCCGTGCAGTATTTGGCGTGGCACAAGACCGACGACGTCGGCGCCCCTGCGGGCAAGTATCTCGTCAACGATCGCGGCGAGGCCGTGTGGCTCGTCGATCCCGGGATCAACGGCGCGTTCAACAAGCGGCCCGACGGCTCGGAAGTCCGCAAGTTCGAGGCGCCGAAGGCGACGCTCGTCTCCTACATCATCAAGGGCATCCTCGATCAGAAGCTGCCGTGGGCGCTCGTGCTGCTCGGCGTGATGATCGCGGTGACGATGCAGATGTCGTTTGTCGCCGCGCTGGCGTTTGCGGTGGGCGTCTATCTCCCGCTCTTCGCCTCGACGCCGATCTTCATCGGCGGCATGGTGCGCTGGCTGGTCGATCGCCGCGCGCGGAAGCAGGCGGCCTACGCGGCGATGAGCGAGGAACAGTTCACGGCGGAGACCGACAAGAGCCCCGGCGTGCTGCTCGCCTCGGGCTACATCGCCGGCGGCGCGATTGCGGGCATCGTGATTGCGTTCCTCGCGGGCGTGCTGGGCGACTTCGATGCGGCCGTGACCAAATGGTCCGCGGCGAACAACCCGTTCTACCAGGGCCCGTATGCCGACCTGCTCGCGCTGATCCCGTTTGCGGCGATCACCGCCTGGCTTTGGTGGACCGCGCGCACGAATCCCATCGCCCCGAAGAATCCATGAGCAGACTGCGGGTCGGGCTTTACGCCCGACAGGTTGGTGATAAACCCCAACCCACATTGCGAAATCCATGAGCACCGACCGCGAGGCCATCTTCTCCCGCATCCGCGGCGCGCTCGCGCCGCTGCACGAGCGCGCGCCGCTGCCGTCCTACGACGCGGAGATTTCCGTCATGCGCGAGATGATCACCGGCCGCGATCTGGCCGATCTGCTCGCCGAGCGGATGAAGCGCGTGGGCAGCATCGCCTTCACGGACGTCGCGGCGCTGGTCGCCTACCTGCGCGCGGGCAAGTGGCTGCGCGGCTACGTGGACCCCGTGCTGTGGCCGCGGCTCGCACCGGCTTTCGCAGGCGGCGATTTCACCATCGAGCACGACTTCAACCGCACGCGGGTGGACGACTACGCGTTCGGCATCACGCGCGCGGCGGGTGCGATCGCGGAGTCGGGCACGATCGTCCTCAACGATGCGACGACCTCGCGGCGGCTCGGGGCGCTCGCGCCGTGGGTGCATGTGGCGGTGGTGGAGCGCGCGACGATTTTCTCCGATGTGACGCAGGCCGTCGCCGCGCTCGGCACGGATCGCAACGTGGTGTGGTGCACGGGCCCGTCGAAGACGGCCGACGTGGAAGGCATCCTCATCGAGGGCGTGCATGGCCCGGGCGTGCAGATCGGGCTGATTTTGTAGGGCGCGAGCTTGCTCGCGCCGTTTGATCCAAGGCCCGAGCAAGCTCGGGCCCTACAAGTCGGAAACAATCACGGATCAAGATCGTAGATTTCGACGAGGGCGGTGCCGGTCGTCGCGCCGACGCCGGAGACGATCACGGTGTAGCCGCCCGGCGGGAGACGCAGGAGCACGGCGGCGTCCCGGCTGCCGGCGGGGAGGGCAAACGCCCCGGCCGAGGCGAAGGCCGCGGCAAGCGCGCTGTCGTTGCCCCAGTCGTTGTTGGCGGCCACGATCAAGTCCTGCCCGAGCGGCTGGACGGAGAGCTGCGGGTCGGCGAGCGTGCCGGTGACGCCGAACTGCGCGAGGCCCGGGCCGACCGCGCGGATCAGCAGGGTCTTCGGTGCGGTGCCGCCGATCACGAAGCCCGGCACGAGCGCCTGATCGCCGGTGCCGACGAAGCCGCTGGTGGAGACGTTGACGAGCCGAGTGGTGGCGGTGATCGAATCCTCGTCGTAGACCTCGGCGAGCGCGACGCCGGAGGCGGCGGAGTTCTTCGAAGCGATGCGGACGGTGAAGCCGCTGAGGCCGGCGGCGCGGAGGGAGGTCTCGACCGAGGCGTCGGTGGAGGCGGTGTTGGCGAGGGGAAACGCGCCGACGCGTGCAAACGCGCCAATGAGCGCGGCGCTGCCGCCCCAGTTGTCGTTGGTGGCGACGATGGTGGTGGTGCCGAGCGGGATCACGTCCATCGTGGGATCGGCGAGTGCGCCGCCGAGGCCGAACGCCGCGAGCGCGGGGCCGACGGCGCGGATGACGACGGGTTTCATGGCGTCGCCGCGCAGCACGAAGCCCGGCGTGAGCGTGCCGCCCACGGGCACGAAGCCGCGAGTCGAGACGTTGATGATCCGGCTCGGGCCGGTGTCGGCGATGGTGAGCGTGGCGATGTCGGACTTCACGGTGCCGGCGGAGTTCGAGATCTCGGCGGCGTAGAAGCCCATGCTCCCGGTGGTGGCGTCGGTGATCGCGAGGCTGGCGTTGGTCGCGCCGCCGAGGGTGGCGCCATTTCTCCGCCACTGGTAGGCGAGGCCGCCGCCCGTGGCGCCGACGGAGAGCGTGACAGACGCGCCCGGCGCGATGTGCAGCGAGCG
>JANOCA010000041.1:0-32711 GCA_031411915.1 Opitutaceae bacterium | reverse complement strand
GCCAAGTTCCCCGGCGGCGAACTCAAGGGCTCCTTCATCTCCGGCTCGGGCACGCAGAACTTCGTCGCCCCCGCGGCCCCGCCGGCCGTCTCGCTGACCAACCTCACCGCCAACGAAGCCGCGCGTTTCCTCACGCAGGCGACCTTCGGCCCCACCAAGGCCGAGATCGACGCACTGACCGGCGGCAGCATCGACGCGTGGATCACCGCGCAGCTCGCGCTGCCTTTCACCTCGCACCGGACCGCCACTGTCGCCGATCGCACCTCCTTCGGCGGCAGCAACAGTTTCACCAACTGGAACGCCATCCATCCGCCGAACCGCCAGTCCGCGTGGTTCAAGACCGCGCTCACTGCGCCCGACCAGCTCCGCCAGCGCATGGCCTACGCGCTCAGCCAAATCCTCGTGATTTCCGACATCACGCTCGCCGACGACAACCGCACCGAGCCCGTCGCCCATTACTACGACCAGCTCGGCGCCGGCGCCTTCGGCAATTTCCGCGCGTTGCTCGAGACCGTCACCCTCAGCCCCATGATGGGCGAGTATCTCAGTTCCGTGCGCAACTCCAAGGGCACCTTCGATTCCGGCGGCAACGCGATCACCACGCCCGACGAAAACTACGCCCGCGAGATCATGCAGCTCTTCACCATCGGTCTCGTGCGCCTGCAGCCCGACGGCACGCTCCAGCTCAGCCCCGCCGGCCTCCCCATCCCGACCTACGATCAGACGACCATCACCGAACTCGCGAAGGTCTTCACCGGTTGGTCCTACTTCAACGCGAACACCACTAACGCGAATAATTTCCGCAGCGGCGGCTCGAACTACATCAACCCGATGTCGCTGTTCCCGGCCTTCCACGACAACACCGTGAAGAACCTCGCGCCCGTCAGCGCCACGCCTATCCCCGCCAGCACCGCGGCCGATTCCGGTATGGTCGATCTGCGCCTCGCGCTCGACGCTCTCTTCACGCATCCCAACACGGCGCCCTTCATCGCCAAGCACCTGATCCAGCGTCTCGTCACGAGCAACCCCAGCCCCGGCTACGTCTACCGCGTGGCGCGGGCTTTCGAGAACAACGGCGCCGGCGTCCGCGGCGACCTCGCCGCCGTCACACGGGCGATCTTCACCGACTACGAAGCGCGCTCCGCGTCCGTCGCGACCAACGTCTCCTTCGGCAAGCTCAAGGAGCCGCTCCTCCGCCTCACCGCCATCATGCGCGGCTTCGGCGCCTCATCGGCGTCGGGCCGCTTCCTTGGCTACCGGCACCACGTGAACGGCACCGTCATCACCAGCTCGACCCCCTTGCCCGCCACCCAAGCCGAGATCGGCACCTACTCGAGCAGCATCAATATCTTCGGTGTCGCGGGCCAGATCGCCCAAGCACCGCTCCGCTCGCCCACCGTCTTCAACTTCTACCATGCCGACTACGTGCAGCCTGGCGCCCTCGCCGCCGCCGGACTTGTGGCCCCGGAATTTGAAATCACCGACGACAACTTCGCCATCAGCGTGCCCAACTACCTGCGCACCTTCGTCAATTCCACGACCACCAACATCGCTGCCACGATTCAGCCCTACGTCCTCACGCTGAACACGAGCTATGAGGAAACCCTTCTTCCGACCCCTGCCGCACTGATCGATCACTTGAATCGTCTCCTCACGGCCGGCACTCTGAGCGACCCGGTGCGTGCGCGCATCACCACCGCGCTGGCGGCCCTCCCCGTCGCCACCTCTGCCCGCGACCGCGTCAACACCGCGATCCTCCTCGTCCTCACCTCGCCCGCCGCGGCGATTCAAAAGTAATTCCCCTCCTTCCAAACGACCACCTCCCGCGCGCCACCATGAACAAGAAAACAATCTCCGTCCCCTCCCGCCGCGAGTTCCTCGGGTCTGCCTGCTGCGCCGCCGTCGGCGCCACCGGCCTCCTTTCCACGCTTGGTAGCCTCCGCCTGATGGGCGCCGTGGCCAGCCCCGGCAACGGCCCGCAGGCACCCGCCCGCGCCGGCGCCGTCGCCTCCGACTACAAGGCCCTCGTCTGCCTCTTCCTCAACGGCGGCAACGACGCCAACAACCTCATCGTCCCGACCGGCTCCGGCCACGCCGCCTACCAAGCCGCGCGCTCCAACCTCACGATTCCCGCCGCCCGACTCCTCCCGATCACGCCCCGGACTTCCGATGGCCGCACGTGGGGCCTCCATCCCTCCGTCGGTGAGCTCCACTCGTTGTTCAACAGCGGCAAGGCCGCGTTCATCGCCAACGCCGGCACCCTCGTCTACCCGACGACGAAGACCCAATACACCGCCCGCAGCGTGCCCCTCCCCCCGCAGCTCTTCTCGCACAGCGATCAGCAGGTCCAGTGGCAGCACAGCGTGCCCGACAAGCCCGCCTCCACCGGCTGGGGCGGCCGCATCGCCGATCTGCTCAGCGCCTTCAACACCAGCGATCAGATCTCCATGTCGATCTCGATCGCCGGCAAGAACACCTTCCAAATCGGCAACAAGGTCGCGCAATACGCCATCGGCACCGGCGGCGCCACCACGCTCGCCGGCAACACCTCGAACCTCAACCCCACCAACCTCGACGGCATCCGCTTCCGCGCGCAGAAGGACATCTTCGCCCTGAGCCAGCCCGGTCTTTTCGAGACGGCGTTCGGCACCGCCAGCGGCGACGCCATCGTGAGCGCCGATCTCCTCAACACCATCCTCGCCGCCGCCGGCACCGTCACGACTCCTTTCCCCAACACCACCGCCGGCAACCAGCTTCGCATGGCCGCGCGCCTCATCGCCGCCTCGGGCAACCTCGGCCTCAAGCGCCAAATCTTCTTTGTTCAACTCGGCGGTTGGGACACCCACGCCGGCCAGCTCACCAACGCCGATCCCGTCACTGGCGCCCACGCCAACCTGCTCGCGCAAGTCAGCCAGGCCGTGAACGCCTTCCACAACGCCACCATCGAGCTTGGCGCGGCCAACCAGGTGACCACGTTCACCGCCTCCGACTTCGGCCGCACCTACCGCTCCAATGGCGACGGCTCCGACCACGGCTGGGGCAGCCACTCCTTCGTCGTGGGCGGCGCCGTCAACGGCACCGACATCTACGGCAAGATGCCCAACCTCACCATCAACGGCCCGGACGACACCGGCCTCGGTCGTTGGATTCCCACGACGAGCGTCGACGAATACGCCGCGACCCTCGCCTCCTGGTTCGGCGTCAGCGCCACGGATCTCCCGATCGTCCTCCCCAACATCGGCCGCTTCGCGAAGCCGAACCTTGGGTTCATGACGGGATGACCGCCCGCCGCGCCCTCGTCGCCGCGATCGCGCTGCTGGCGGTCGCGCTCTTTGTCTGGCAATTTCGCCGCAGCGCGGGCGATGCGTCGCCGTCGCCTGCGACCGTCACGGCGCCGTCGACAGACGCCCAATCGAAAATCGGGAATCCAAAATCGAAAATCTCCGGGCCGCTACCCCCGGTGTTGGAACGCTCGACGCTCGCCGACGCGCTCAACTCCCCCGCCACCGATATCCGCGCCGATCTGCGCCTCGTGTCCGACATCCTCGACACCTTCCGCACCAACTTCCCGCAGACCGGCAACCCCGTCGGCGCCAACGCCGAGATCACCGCCGTCCTCGCCGGGAAAAACAAGCTGGGCCTCGCCCTCATCCCGCCCGATCACAAGGCGATCAATCGTGACGGCGCGCTCTGTGACCGCTGGGGCACGCCGTTTTTCTTCCACGCCGAGAGCGCCAACCGCATGGAAATTCGCAGCGCCGGTCCCGACAGAAAACTCTGGACCGACGACGACGTGACCTTCGCGCCGTAGGCGGGCCGTGCGCTCCGCGCGCGGCAAAAAACGTCCACCCCGCGCCTCCACGTCGTTTCACTTTCTGAGCATGCTGTTCCATTCCGGCGTCGGCGGAGCGGCCGGCCCATCTCGGAAAGCCCGCTCACTCGCGTGCCTCGCCGTCGCCTCACCGCCTCTCCCGGAATAACCATTTGCGATCCGCGCTGTCACTCCTACGTTCCGCACCGATATGCTCCGCCGCTTTTTCATCATGCTGCTCGCCGTTGCCTGCGCGTGTGCGCCGGCGCTCGCGGCCTCGGGACCGGCGAAGCATGAGACGGCGGATTGCTGCTGCGCGGGCACGTGCCCTTGCGCCCCGACCGAATCCACCGCACCCAGCGCCCACGGTCCCTGCGTTTCGCCCGGCGCGCCGGTGGCGATCGAGGAACGGGCCAAGGCCACCAAGCCTGCCCCCCGCCGCGCCCGCACGCCCCGGCATTGTCTGCTTTTCAGCTCGACCGGTCCGATCGCCACGCCGCGTGCGTGGCCGGCCGTTGCTGCATCTGTCGCGCTGTTTCGCGCGCATTGCAGCCTGCTGATCTGAGTCGCACACCCAAGGTGTGCCCGCAAAACAGCGTCCCTCGCGGATGTCTGGGTTGCTTCGCTTCACTCGTGCGCCGATGCGCACGCCTGCGGCATTTCCCCGTCATTCCACTTCCAAGCCTCTCCGTCTCTCTGCCTCCCCATCTCCTTCTCTTCCTTTCTCCCTCCATGAAAACCAAAACCATCCTGCTTATCGTCGCCGTCCTCCACGGCGTGCTCGTCGCCGCTTTCGCCGCCGACTCCAAGGCCAAGTCCGATCCCTATCCGCTCACGACGTGCCTCGTCGCCGGCGACCCGCTCGGCGCGAACGACTACATCACCTACGTGCACAAAGAAGCCGGCAAACCCGACCGCACGATCCGCCTCTGCTGCGATGGCTGCATCGACGACTTCAAGAAGGAGCCCGCAAAGTTCCTCGCGAAGCTCGACGCCGCGGAGGCCGAGATGAAGGCGAAGGCCGCCAAGAAAAAGAAGTGACCCTCGTGCCGCGCCTCAGTCCACTCCTCGTCGCCGCCACGCTGCTCGCCGCGGCCGCCGCGGCCGCCTCGGCCGCCCACGCCTGCGAGGCGTGCGGCGGCAAGGGCAAGGCGGCGTGGGAGGCGCGCGAACGCGAGCCCAAGGCCTCGCAGCTTTTTCCGCAGGCGCGCGTCGTCGAATACTCGCTGGAGATCGCCGAGACGGTGCTTTCACCCGCCGGCCAGCCCGTGCGCGCGCTGACGATCAACGGCACCGTGCCGGGCCCCGTCCTCCGCTTCCGCGAGGGCGAGATTGCGCGCATCCACGTGCGCAACCGTCTCGCGCGCGAGGAGACGTCCACGCACTGGCACGGCTTGCTGCTGCCCAATCTTGAGGACGGCGTCTCGCATCTCACCACACCGCCCATCGGCCCGGGTGAGTCGCGCACTTTCGAATTCATGCTGAAGCACAGCGGCACGTATTGGTATCACAGCCATACCGGCCTGCAGGAGCAGCGCGGCATCTACGGCGCCATTGTCATCGAACCCAAGGCCGACGCCCCCGCCCGCACCGATCTCCTGCGCATCGATCGCGAGGAAGTCATTGTGCTGTCCGACTGGACCAATGAAAACACCACCGACGTGATGCGCACGCTCCTCCGCGGCAGCGATTGGTATGCGATCCGGAAAAACACCGCGCAGTCGCTCCTCGGCGCCGCGCGCGCCGGCTTCCTGCGCGACTACCTCAAGCGCGAGAAAGCCCGCCTGCCGCCGATGGACGTGTCCGACATCGCCTACGACGCCTTCCTCGCCAACGGCCGCCCGCGCCAGCAGCTCCCCGCGCGCCCCGGCGAGACGATCCGTCTCCGCGTCATCAACGCCGCGGCTTCGACCTACTTTTACCTCACGTCCGCCGCCGGCCCGCTCACGATCATCGCCGCCGATGGCATGGAGGTCGCGCCCATCCGCCAGCACCGCCTGCTCATCGGCATGGCCGAGACCTACGATGTGCTCGTCACCGTGCCCGCCGGTGCGCCCGCCGCGTGGGAAGTGCGCGCCACCGCGCAGGACAGCTCGGGCCACGCGTCCGTCTTTCTCGGAGACGGTCCGGAAAAGCCCGCGCCCCCACCGGCTCCGCTCAAAGCCTACAGCATGAACGCCGCCCTCGCCGCCGTGCTCGATCAGCTCGACGAAACCGGCGAACTCACCGACGCCGAGGCCCTCGACGCCGAGAACCCGCGTCCCCTGCCCCCCTACAAGCGCCTCAAGTCCACCTCACCCACGACCCTCCCGGCGGGAGCCCCGACGCGCGAGGTCACGCTCAAGCTCACCGGCGACATGATGCGCTACCTCTGGTCCATCGACGGCAAAAGCATCGACGAGCAGAGCACCGTCCCCGTAAAGCGCGGCGAGATTCTCCGCCTCGTGCTCGTCAACAATACCATGATGCACCACCCGATGCACCTGCACGGGCATTTCTTCCGCCTGCTCATGCCCGACGCCGTCGATCCCGCGTTTGCACCGCTCAAGCACACCGTCGACGTCCCGCCGATGAGCCGGCGCACCATCGAATTTTACGCCAACGAGGACCGCGACTGGCTCTTCCACTGCCACCTCCTCTACCACATGAAGGCCGGCATGGCCCGCGTGGTAAGCTATCCCGCGGGCGACGCCATGGCGGAAAAGGACAAAACCGTCCCCGCCTACCGCCCCGCCCTCGGCGATCACGCCATGCCCCACACCTACGCGTGGATCGACGGCAGCATCCAGTCCCACCTCAGCATGGGCACGGGCACGATCCAGCGCGGACGCGACAACCTGAATCTCTCCTGGGAAGCGGGCTGGGAGCGCGTCGAGCACCGCGAATACGAAATCGACGCCACCGTCTCGCACTACTTCAACCCCCGCTGGACCGCCTTCGCCGGCTACCGTCTCACCAACATGATGGAGGGTCACGACGCCTTCATCGCCGGCGCCACTTACCGGCTGCCCTATCTCGTCGATTTCACCGCGACGCTTCAAAGCAACGGCGACGCCCGCGTCGCCCTCGGCAAGATGCTCCAGCTCACCACCCGCGTCGGCCTGATGGCGCGCGCGGAATACGACACCGCGATGAAATTTTCCTGGAATGCGAGCCTCTCCTACACCGTCTCAAAACGCATCTCGCTCATCACCACGCTCGACTCCGACTACGGCCTTGGCGCCGGACTCGGCTTCCGCTTCTAGGCCAAATCCTATTTTCCACATGAAAACCCAAAGCCTCCTCCTCGCCACGCTCGTCCTCGGGCTGTCGCTCGTCCCGCCCGCCGTCTCGGCGCAAACCGCCCCCAGCCCGGCGAACAAGGCCGCCACCGCCAAAGGCCCGGCCAAACCCTACCCGCTCAAGGTCTGCCTCGTCACCGACAACGATCTCGACTCGATGGGCGACGAGACCTCCATCGTTTACGAGGGCCAGCTGATCAAGTTCTGCTGCGCGCCCTGCGAGAAGAAATTCCTGAAGAACCCGGCCCGCTACCTCGCCAAGCTCGCGCCCAAGCCCCAGGAAAAAAAGTAGCTCGGTGCTTCAGCTCGCACCTCGCCCGCCAGCGATTTCCAACGTCCAAGGTTCGTCCCGCACCCCGCCATCGCCGAACATGGCTTGGCTCCACGGGTCCCGCCTCCCCGTAATCTTTGCCGCCGCCGGTGCCTCACTGCCACCGCCGCAGCGACGCGCGCAGCTTCTCCCGCGCGCGCGCCACCCGCGATTCCACAGCTTTCGCGGAGCAACCCGCCACCGCTGCGATCTCCGCATGGCTCATCTCCTCGTATTCGGACAGGATGAACGCCTCGCGCAGCTCAACCGGCAGCGACGCAACCGCGTTGCGCACCGCTGCCGCCCGCTCCGCGCGTTCGAGTTCGCGTTCCTCGCCTGGCCCGGCGTTGGCCGGACCATCCCACTCCTCGAGCGCGACGACCGGCCGGCGACGCCACCAGCGCAGGCGGTTGCGCGCGAGGTTGGTGGCGATGGCGAAAATCCACGGCCGCACCGCCGCGCCGTCGCGGAATTTTTCCCGCTGCTGCCACAGGCGCACGAAGGTCTCTTCCGCCAGCTCCTCGGCGTCGGTCGCGTTGAGCACGATGCGGGCGAGCAGGCGTTTCACCGGCAGTTCCCACCGCTCCATCAGCGCGGCCAGCGCCGGCTCGTCCCCCGTTTGGACGCGTAGCATCAGCTCCGTGTCCTCGCGCGGGGTCATCGCCGCGTCGGCGTCGGGCGCCATGGTCAGTGCTTGTGTAGGTTGAGCTGCAGGTCCGGTGCGGCCAGGTGATCGAAGTCCCTGATCTTGGGCAGCACCAGGCCGAGGTAGCGTTGGCCAGCCTCGGGCGACATCTCCGCGGCGCACCGCCGCACATGCGCCGCAATGGCGGACTCGCACGCCAGCCGCAGTGCAGCGACTCGCCGATCGACGGCGGCCAGGGCATCCGACCCCGCCTCGGGCGCGGCCTTCAGGGCATTTCGCGCGCGCACGGCCACCTGAATCGCGCGGCAGTGCTCCTCGCACTCGATCGAATAGGAATCATGCAGCTTCCTGATCGCCGCGAACTGCGCGTCCGTCAGTTGAAAATCCGTGCGCAGCCACGCCATCGCGTCCTGCTTGGCCAGCGCGGCCTTCACCGCCGGATCCGCGCCCATCCGGAACGAAAGAAAGCCCGCCGTGCCCGCCAGCACGGCGACGGCGGCAATGGTGGCGTGGAGGTGCTTCATGTCGTTCAGGGGCGCAGCTTCGCCATCACGCGCGGGTCAATCGCGCCCAGGTAGGACACGACCATCCGCTCGCGATCGGCATCGAGCTTCGCCTGCGCCGCCGCGTGCCCCGCCCAGCTCGCCGCCACGACCGCCAGCGCGGCCGCGGCCGACCAGCCGGCGACATGCGCGCGGAGATAAGCGGCCCACGTGTCGCGATTCGCCCGCGCGATGCGGCGCCAGGCAGCCGCGCGGAAGTTTGGGTCGGGGGGCGGCGCCACTCGCCATGCGGCGAGCGTGCGCGAAAGCGGGTCGTTGGGATCGGACGTGTTCATGGTGATGGCTACCGATTATAAACCGGCGGCCGAAAAAT
The DNA here is from genome assembly GCA_031411915.1 of Opitutaceae bacterium. Taxonomy (GTDB): domain Bacteria; phylum Verrucomicrobiota; class Verrucomicrobiia; order Opitutales; family Opitutaceae; genus ER46. The sequence continues at coordinate 23,787 of JANOCA010000041.1, read as the reverse complement.
CCCCCGAAAAATTCCGAGGGATTCGGCGCTTTCAGGGTTATACCCCGTGAGCCCTCCATATGAACATCAAATCCTTCCTTCCCACGTTCCTTGCATCCGCCGCCCTGCTGGCCGGCACCCACTTGGCGGCCCAGACGCCACCTCCCGCCGGCAAACTCGTCCCTGTCACCGAAAGGGAGTCCGCCTGGGCCGCCAAGGCGCGCCAGACCTATCCCCTCAACGTGTGTGTCACTTCCGGCGAGGCTCTCGGCTCGATGGGCAAATCGCCCGAATACATCTATCGCGTCACCGGCCAGCCCGACCGCCTCGTGGTCTTCTGCTGCGCCGGCTGCGAGGAGGATTTCATGAACGATCCCGCCAAGTTCACGGCGAAGCTCGATGCCGCCGCCAAGTCCAAATCCGCGCCCGCCAAGAAAGCCGACGCCGCCAAGGGCAAACCCGATCACAAGCACGAGTGACGCCATGCGCCTGCGCCCCATCCTCCTCGCTGTGCTGGGCTGCACCGCGCTCCCGGCCGCGGAACCGCCGGCGGCGCACGCCGGTTTCCTCCGCGTCGTCATGGATGCGCCGGCGCTGGCCGCGGCCGCGCGGCGGACGTCGGCCGCGCGCGCGCGCGTCGAGTCCGCCGGCCGTCTCGCCGATCCCGAGGTGGAGGGCATGACCTCGCGCCTGAACGGCCCGATGGGGGAGCGACGCACGATGTATGAGTTCAACGTGCGCCAGCCGTTGCCGAAAAGCGGCGAGCGCGCCGCCGAGCGCGAGCGGGCGCGCGCCGGCGTCGCCATGGCCGACGCCGACTATTTGTTGATGGCTGGCGAACTCGCCGCCGACACCGCGATGGCGCTGGCGGAGGCCGACGGCGCCAGCCGCCGCATCCGCCTCCTCGAGACGCAACTCGGCCGCCTCGACGCCGTGCTGCGCAGCCTCGAGGTCCGGCTCGCCGCAGGTGCCGCCGGCCGCATGGCCGACCGCCTCACCGTGCAGACCCGGATCGCGTCGATGCAACTTATGGTTGAGGAAGAGCGCCAGATGGCGGCGGATGCGCTCGCCGCCGCGCGTGGCCGCCTCGGGCTCGCTCCCGATGCGCCGCTCCCCGGGTTTGCAGCGCCCACGGTCGCCGACATCAGGGCCGACGAGGCCGCGGCGCTGCGGCTCGCCGCCGCCCGCTCCGACGAAGCCAACGCCATGGTCAAGATGGCGCGCGCCTCCGCCAATCCGATGACCGCCGTCGGGCTCCGCCTCGGGAAGGAAAAAACCATCATGGGCGACGAGAACACCGTCGGCCTCGCCTTCATGTCGGAGATTCCGTGGCGCGGCCGCAGCTACGCGCGCGCCGAGGCGCGCGCCGCCGAAGCCGAACGCGCCGCCGCGCAGACCGACGGCACCGCCGCCCGCTTCCGTATTTCCGCCGCCCTCACGCGCGTCGCCCGCGCAGAGCGCCTCGCCGACACCGCGCGCCGCATCAGTGCCGAGACCCTCCGCCGCCTCGACGCCGAATACGACGCGATGATCCGTGCCGCCGGCGCCGGCACGCCCGCCGAGTCCACCGTGCTCCAAACCGTCGAGCTCCTGGAAAAGGCGACCGACACCGAATCGCAAATCATCCGGGCCGACACCGCCGTGCTCAACGCCCGCGCCGAACTCTGGCGCTACCTGCCCACCGATCGTTTTCCCACGACGCCGGAATAGAAACTCACCGCCATGACCCGCAACATTTTCATTTTCCTCGGCACGTTCGTGGCCGGCGCGCTAATCGCCCTCGTCACGCGCGCCGCGATGTTCAAGCCCGACGCCGCTCACTCGGGCCATCCCGCCGGCGGCGGCGACTACGCCGGGATGGTTTCCAATCCGCTCACTCCCGCGAAAACTGCCGCGCCCTCGCCCGCGTCGAAAGCCCCCGCCGCCGATCCGCACGCGAATCACGGCGCCGCGGCGCCCACGCCCGCAGTCGCCGGCAAGCCGGTAAACACCGTCTGCGCCATCTGCGGCATGGCCGTCGATCCGGGCCTCCCGACCGTCGAGTTCGAGGGCAAGACCATCGGCTTCGGCTGCAAGTTGTGCCCGCCGAAGTTCAAGGCCGACCCCGCGCGCTACGGCCCGCTGTATCTGAAAAACGAAGCCATCAAGCGTTAGGTCGCCATGCGCCTCCCTGTCTCCCGCCTCCCCGTGTCCCTTTTCATCGCGGTCGCCGGCCTGCTGGTTGGCGCCGGCGTCATCGCGGTGCTGCCGCAGCGCACGCTGTTCTTTGCGCCTGAAGTGCGCGACTCCGCCGCCGAAGCGGCCACCGGCGAGCGCTGGGCGTGCCCGATGATGGACTACATTGGCAACCGGCCCGGCAACTGCCCCGTGTGCGGCATGAAGATGACCAAGGTCACCGCCGGCGAACTCTCCCGCGAACAGCAGCGCCGCATGGGCGTCCAGCTCGCGACCGTCACCGAGGGACCGGCCCGCGCCCTCGTCCGCGCCTACGGTGCCGTGCGCTACGACGATCGCACCTTGCAGGTCATCATCCCGCGCATCGGCGGCCGCATCGTGAAACGCCACGGCGCCGCCCTGCACCCCGGCACGCTCGTCACCGCCGGCGAACCCATCGTCGATCTCTACAGTCCTGACGTGTTCGCCGCCCAAGGCGAACTCGCCGCCGCGATGAAGCTCGGCGACCAGTCCACGATTCGCGCGCTCACCGATCGTTTCGCGCGCTGGAATCTCGCGTCCGTCGCCCGCGCCGTTCTCGACGGCGGCGCCCCCGTCGACACGGTGACGATCACAAGCCCCTTCGCCGGCCGCGTCGTGCTCGCCCTCGAGGGCGAAGCCGAGGCGATGACCGCACGGCTCCCGCAAGTTGGCCAGGAAGTCATGCCCGACGCGCCCCTCCTGCGGCTCCTCGAGCCGCATGCCTACATGCTCGTCATCCATGTGCCGGAAACCCGTGCGCACTGGCTGCGCGTCGGCCAGCCTGCGCGGCTCGCCTCCGACGACCGCGGCGAACTGCCCGAAATCGAGGCCGCCATCGCGTGGGTCGCGCCCGAGCTGAATCTCGAAATCCGCGCGCGCGAAATCCACATCCATCTCCGCGATCCCAACGGGCGCCTGCTGCCCGGCAGTCTCGTCAACGCCCGCATCGAGGCCGCGCTCGCTCCCGACCTCGAGGTCGCCGATGCCGCGAAACCGGACACGTGGGGCAAGTTCGTTCTCGTCCCGAAGACGGCCGTCATTTCGACCGGCGTCCGCAACGTCGCGTGGAAGGTCGCCGAGCGCCAGAGCGACGGCCGCATCCGTTTCGAACTCGCGCCGCTCTCCCTCGGCCCGCGCATCGAGCACGAGGCCGGCAACGACGTCTATGTCGTCCGCGCCGGCCTGAAGCCCGGCGACGAAGTCGCCACCCAGGGCGTGTTCCTCATCGACAGCCAGGCGCAGCTCGCTGGCACCGCGAGCCTGCTCTTCCCCCTCGGCGCCACCGCACCCGCCGCCGCGCACCAGCACTGATTGCTGCAAAAACTCTCAAACCCCAAACGTCCAAACGCCAAAGAAGCACCATGAACAAATTCCAAAATAGCTCCCCTGAAGTTTGGAGTTTCTTTGGCGTTTGGGTTTTGGCGTTTGGGTTTTCCGCGCAGCGGTAGTGCCATGCTCTCCTTCGTCATCCGCAACACCTTCCTCACCCTCGTCGCTGCGCTCGCGTTTGCGGTCGCCGGCTTCTGGGCGTGGCGGCACGTGCCGGTCGACGCAATCCCCGATCTAAGCGACAACCAGGTGATCGTCTGGGCCGAGTGGCCCGGCAAGAGCCCGCAGGACATGGACCAGCAGGTCACGTCGCGCCTCGCCCGTGAACTCCAAGGCCTGCCCGGCGTGCAGACCGTGCGCGGCATGTCGCTCTACGGCGCGAGTTACATCTACGTCATCTTCGAGGAAACCCGCGACCTCTACGACTGTCGCACGCGCGTCCTCGAGCGGCTCTCGCAGTTGCAGGGCATCCTGCCCGCCGGTGTGAGTCCGCGGCTCGGCCCCGACGCGACCGCGATGGGCCAGGTCTACGCGTTCACGCTGCAAGGCCCGCGCGACATCGAGAGAAAACGTTTCATCCTCGACCAGGTCGTCGTGCCCGCGCTCCGCGCCGTGCGCGGCGTCGCCGAAGTCGCGCCCGCCGGCGGCGTCGTGCGCGAATACCAAATCGACGTCGATCCCACCCGGCTCGAGGAACAGGGCCTCACGCTCGACATGCTCATGATGGCCGTGCAATCCGCCGGCCGCGATGTCGGCGCGATGAGCGTCGAGCAGACCGGCGTGGAAACGATGATCCGCGGCGTCGGCTTCATCCGCTCGGCCGCCGACGTCGAGAACATCGTCATCCGCGGCAACCGCCTCAAGGGCGCCGGCCTCCGCCTCGGCGACATCGCCGAGGTGCGCCTCGGCGGACAATTCCGCCAGGGCCTGCTCGCCGACGGCTACCAGGAGCACGTCGGCGCCATCATCGGCATGCGCGTGCGCGAGGACCCGAAGTCCGTCATCGACGCCGTGAAACGCCACCTCGCCGATCTCGCGCCCACGCTGGCGCGCGAGCAGTTGAGCGTCGTCCCCTTCTACGATCGCTCGCAACTCATCCGGGAGACGACCGCGACCGTCACCGCGACGCTGCTCGAGGCAATCATCACGACCGTCATCGTCGTCGTAGCGTTTCTGCTCCACGTGCGCGCGAGCCTCGCCGTGGCGGTGAGCCTGCCGCTCGGGATGCTCTTCACGTTTCTGGTCATGCACCTGTTCGGCGTGAGCGCGAACATCATGAGCCTCGCCGGCATCGCGATCGCGATCGGGGTGATGGTGGATTTCGGGATCATCATGACCGAAAACATCACGCAGCACCTCGTGGACCTGCAGGAGAAGTGCAAGCGCGAGGGCCGCCCGATGCCCACCTCGCCCTTCAACGCCGAGATCACCGACACCGTCGTGCGCGCCGCGCAGGAAGTCGCGCGGCCGCTGCTCACGTCCGCCGCGACGACCGTCATCGGCTTCCTCCCGATCTTCGCGCTCACCGATCAGGCGGGCCGGCTGTTTCAGCCGCTCGCGCTGACGAAGTCCCTCGCCATTATCGGCGCCGTGCTGTTCGGCACGCTGCTCGTGCCCGTGCTCTGCCGGCTGCTGCTGCCGCCGTGGCACGTGCGCAAGCCCGTGCTGCTCGCGCTCGCGGGCCTCGCGGGCGGCGTCGCGTTTGGCTGGTTCGTGCAGGACGGCTGGTCGCTGCCGATGGACTACGGCCGCTGGTCGCTCTCGATTCCCGGGTGGCTGTTCGCGCCGCTCTTCGCCGTGCTGGTCGCCTCCGCCATCTGGCGGATCGGCCGCGAGCGGCTCGTCAACTACGAGGAGAACCCGATGAGCCGCGCGGTCCACGTCGCCTACGAGTGGGCCTACGAACGCATCCAGCGGCACAAGATCACCTTCACGCTCACGATCAGCGCGATGGCGCTCGGCGGCTACTTGCTCGGCGCCGGCTGGCCAACGCTGAGCTGGCCGCTCCGCCAGCTCTTCTCCGTCGCGGGTGGCGATCTCGCGCACACGACGCTCGACCGCACGATGACGAAGGCGTTTCCCGGCGTCGGCTCGAGTTTCCTCCCGCCGCTCGACGAAGGCAGCCTGCTGTTCATGCCGTCGATTCCCGCCACCGGCGGGCTCGGCGAAACGCAGCGCATCATGCTCGCGCAAAACCGCCTCATCGAATCCATCCCGGAAGTCGCGAGCGTGATGGGCAAGATGGGCCGCGCCGAAACCGCCCTCGATCCCGCGCCGATCGGCATGATCGAGACGGTCGTGCTCCTGAAGCCCTACGCCCAATGGCCGACCCACGAAATCACGCGCCCCGATGGCAAGATCGAGCATCGCCCGCGCACGCTCGCCGAGGTGCGTTCGGCGCTCGGCGCCATTACCGAGATTCCCGGGGTCGCCCCGAGCTGGCTCCAGCCGATCGAGACGCGCGTCGTCATGCTCTCGACCGGCATCCGCAGTCTGATCGCGCTCCAAATCCTCGGCGACGACAGCGATGCGCTCGAGCGTTTCGCGGAGAAGGCCGAGAAAATCATCCAGCCCACGCCCGGCGCCGCCGACCTGCAGATGCAGCGCGAGGGCGGCAAACCCTACGCCGAAATCCGCCTCGATCCCGCGAAGCTCGCGCGCTTCGGCCTGAGCAACGAACAGGTGATGCGCGTGGTCGAGACCGCGCTCGGCGGCATGGCGGTGACGTATTCCGTCGAGGGCGCGCTGCGTTATCCGGTTCGCATCCGCTACCTCCGCGAGCGCCGCGACGATCCTGATGAACTGCTCCAGCTCCAAGTCGCCGCCACCACCGGCCACGGCGCGATCCCGCTCGGCAACCTGCTCGCCGCACCCACGGCCTACACGATCGAAACAGCCGACACCGCCGCGCTCCTCGCCGCCCTGCCCCTCGCGCACCAGCGCAATTTCACAGTCCTCTCGCCCACCCGCGCCGAGCTCACGATTCCCGCCGGCGACAAGCTACCCTCCCTGTCCGTTCCGTTGTCCGTCCTCAGCCAGCGTCCGAGCGAGATCGGCCTCACCTACACCATCGGGCCGATGGCGATTCGCTCGGAAGGCGGCAAGCGCACGCAATACGTCCTGCTGAACGCCCGCGATCGCGGCGAGGTGGAGGTCGTGCGCGACGCCGACGCCCGCCTCCGCACCGCCCTCGCTTCCGGGCAACTCGAGCTGCCGCCCGGCGCCACCTTCCGCTGGGTCGGCCGCTACGAGCAGAAACTGAAGGCCGACGAAACGCTCCGCTGGATCATCAGCGCCTCGATGCTCGTCATGGTCGTGTTGATCTACCTCGGCACGCGGTCGTGGCTGATCACGGGCATCATCATCCTCTGCAACGCGACCGTCACCACCGCGGGCGGATTCTTTTTCGTCTGGCTCTGGGGCGCCGAGATGACGACCGCCGTGGTGGTCGGCTTCCTCGTGCTGCTCGGCGTGATGTTCAACGACGGCATCCTGCTCGGCACCTACATCCAGGAGCAGTTCAAGACCCACCCCGGCACCGTCGCCGAAGTGCATCGCCGCGTGTTCCTCGCCGGCCTGCGCCGCCGTCGTCCCGCGATCATGACGAACGCCACCGCGATGCTGTCGCTGATTCCCGTGCTCTGGTCCACGGGCCGCGGCTCCGAGTTGATGGTCCCGATGGTCCTGCCGGTTGTCGGCGGGATGGTGTTCGACATTGTGTCGCTGTTTTCCGTGCCCGTGTTTTTCACGTGGTATTGGGAACGCAGGCTCGCGCGTGAAGCGGAAACTGTCTCGACTGCCGCGCAAACCGTTCCCGCCCGCACCTGACTCCCATGACTCCCCTCCGCCTGTTCGCCGGACTCGTCGCGCTCGTTTCCACCGCGATGGCCGTCGAGATCCCCCACGCCACCCAGCCGCAGCTCGCCGCCACGCCCGACGGCCGTGTGTGGATCGCGTTCGGCCGCGGCCCGGAGATTTACGTCGCGCGCTCCGACGATCAGGGTGCCACCTTTGCCGCGCCGGTCCGCGTCGCCGCGCTCCCGTCCCTCATGCTCGGCAAGCGTCGCGGCCCGCGCATCGCCGCCCACGGCGACAACGTCACCGTCACTGCGATGGCCGGCGAACTGCTCGCGTTTCACTCGAAGAACGGCGGCAAGACCTGGGCCGGCCCCGCGGTCGTCAACGACACGCGGCGCAGCGCCCGCGAGGGCCTGCACGCGTTCACCGTCGCGCCGGATGGCCGCCTCTTCGCCACGTGGCTCGATCTGCGCGATGCCTCCGGCGCGCGCACGCAGCTCTTCAGCTCCGAGTCCGCCGACGGCGGCGCGACATGGTCCGCCAACCGCCTCGTCTACCGGGCGCCGCCCGGCCAGACCGTCTGCGAATGCTGCCACCCCTCCGCACACTTCAACGCCCGCGGCGATCTCACCGTGATGTGGCGCAATGGCATCGACGGCGCGCGCGACATGTGGAGCGCCGTGCGGCCCGCCGGCGCAACCGACTTCGACCCCGCCGCCAAACTCGGCGCGGGCACGTGGCTGCTCAAGGCCTGCCCGATGGACGGTGGCGCGATCTTCGACGACCGGAATCACACCGCATCCGTGTGGCAGCGCGACGGCTCGGTTTATTTCTGTCTCGAAAACGGCTCCGAGAAGCTCCTCGGCAAAGGCATGCAGCCCGTGGGCGTCGCGACCGCGGGGCGAAGTGTCGCCGTCTGGCAGCAGGGCCCGGACTTGGTCGTCGCCTCTCTGCGCGATTCCGCCCCGGTATCACCCCATGTCCTGGCCCGCGGCGCACGCTTTCCTTCGCTCGCGGCGATTCGCGGCACGGACCGCGTGCTCGTCGCCTACGAGCGCGGCGCCGATACGGTCGTCGAGTCGCACTGATTCACCCGAGGCCCTCGGCCTCCGCGCCTGCCCCAGGGGCGCACGACAATCTCGGCGGGCTTTGTAAGATTCGCGCGCGGACTCCGTCTGCCCGGTTGAATCCACATGAAAACCAAACGCCTCCTGCTCGTCACGCTTCTCGCTCTCGCCGCGCCCTTCGCCGCGGCGCAGTCAACCGCTCCGGCCACTCCGGCGTCCGCCACGGCCAAACCCGCCGTCAAAGGCCCGGCCAAGCCGTATCCCCTCAAAGTCTGCCTTGTGACCGACAACGACCTCGATTCGATGGGCGACGAAGTCTCGATCGTTTACGAAGGCCAGGTGATCAAGTTCTGCTGCAAGCCCTGCGAAAAGAAATTCCTGCGCAACCCGGAAAAATATCTCGCGAAACTCGCGCCCAAGAACGCGGCGAAACAATAACCGACCACCGTTTCATTCCCGGTCGCCGACGACTGATGCCAGCTGCCCTGCGTCCATGCCCGCTCTCAATCTGAAAATTCCCCCGCTCGTCGTCATGGCCGTGGTCGCCGCGCTCATGTGGCTGGGCGCGCGGGCGTTGCCCGCGGCGGATTTTTTATTGCCTGCCCGCAAGGTCATCGCGCTCGGTTTGGCCGCAGCCGGGGTCGCCACGGCAGTCGCCGGCGTCGTCTCGTTTCGCCTCGCCAAGACCACCGTCAACCCGCTGAAACCGGAAAGCGCGTCCAGCCTCGTGGCGTCCGGCATCTATCGCGGGACCCGCAATCCGATGTATCTCGGCGCGCTCGTCGTTTTGATCGGCTGGGCCGTCTTTCTCGCAAACGCGCTGGCCCTCGTTCTGGCCGGCACATTCGTGGTTTACCTGAATCGCTTTCAAATTATCCCGGAGGAGAAGGCACTCACGACGCGCTTTGGCCCCGAGTTCGCCGCCTACTGCGCGAAGGTGCGGCGCTGGATTTGACCCACCCCACTCGACCAAAGACAACATGGCTCTCCTCATCGGCGTTATTCTCGCAATGGTGTTGGGGATCTTCGGCACTGTGGTCGGCTTCGACCGTGACCGGTCCTATTATGCCACCGTCCTGGCCGTGATCGGTTTGCTCTACGGCTTATGGGCCGTGATGAGCGGCTCCACCACCACGCTGCTGCTGGAAAGCATCGGCATCGTCGTCTTCCTGATTCTCTCGGTCCTCGGATTCAAAAAAAGCCAATGGTTCCTCGTCGCCGGACTGGCGGCGCACGGTGTGTATGATTATTTCCACGGCCACCTTTTCACCAACTCCGGCGTGCCCGCGTTCTGGCCCATGTTCTGCGGCAGCTATGACGTCACCGCCGCCGCGTATCTCGCGTGGCTGATTCGGCGCCGCCGGATCTCGACCAGCACGACGTGATCGTGCGTCCGTCGCGGACGCGAGCCGCCCACCTGCGGTGCGTTCGGACGGGTTAGTGACCTCCTTGTAAGATCAGTGCGCGGACTCCGTCTGCCCGGGTGATTCCACCATGAACACCCACTGCTGCTCCCAGCCCCGCGCCCGCGGGCCCCAACCCTACCGCCGCCCTCTCGCGGCTTCGCTGCGTCTGCGTTTCGCCGTCGCCCTCAACCGTCTCCGCCGCCGCATCTCGCCGCGTCGGCCCCCCGCTCAACCGCAACTCCTCAAGACCTACCTGTCATGAACCGCTCCCTCAAAACCAGCGTCCTCGCCACCTCCCTCGCCGCCGCCATCCTCATCGCCGCCGGCTGCAACCGTTCCTCCGCCGCCGGCGCCACCGCCTCGGCCACCCCCGAGCCACCGGCAATTCCCGTCGTGCGCGCCGAGGCCCAATCGACGCCCGACCTGCTGCCGTTCACCGGCCGAATCGAGGCCGCGCAACGCGTCCAGCTCCGCGCCCGCGTCAGCGGCCCGGTGATGGCCGCGCATTTCACCGAGGGCGCCGTCGTCACCGCCGGCTCGCCGCTCTTCACGATCGATCCGCGTCCTTATCACGCGCGCCGCGACCAGGCCGCCGCCAACGTCGCCCGCGCCCAGGCCACCGCCGCCCTCGCGCAACAGGATCTCGCCCGCGCCCAGGAGCTGCGCGCCTCCGCCGCCATCGCTGCCGAGGAACTCGAGCGCCGCGTCGCCGAGGCCAGCGCCGCCACGGCGGCGCATCAGGCCGCCACCGCCGCCCTCGCGTCCGCCGAGCTCGATGTCGAGTTCACCATCGTGCGGGCGCCGGTCGATGGCCGTGTCGGCCGGGCATTGCTCACCGTCGGCAACCTCGCCGTCGCCGATTCCACCGTGCTCACCACGCTTTTCTCCACCGACGCCATGCGCGTGCGCTTCGCCGTCGACGAGCCGACCTTCCACCGCATGCGCGCCGCTGCCGGCTCCCGCGTCTCCGCGCGCCTCACGGTCACCGGTCACGCCGAGGCTTTCACCGCGACTGTCGACTACCTCGGCCACGCCATCGATGCCGCCACCGGCACCGCCGAGGTCCGCGCCACCGTCGTCGGCCCGGCCGAAGCGCTCGCCGACGGCATGTTCGCGCGCCTCGAGCTTCAGCTTCCCGCCGCCCACGCCAGCGTGCTCGTGCCCGAGACCGCCCTCGGCGCCGAGCAGGGCAGCCGCTACGTCCTCGTCGCCGATGCCGCCGGCAAACTCACCCAACGCCGCGTGACGCTCGGTCAGCGCGTCGGCCCGCAGCGCGCCGTCGTATCCGGTGTCGCCGCCGGCGAGAGCGTCGTCATCGCCGGCCTCCAGTTTCTCCGGCCGGGCATGACGATTCGCCCGCTCACACCTGCCCCCGCGAAGCCCGCCCAGCTCGCCGCCGCGCCTTGAACCAACCGCTGCCCTTCCTTCCCACCGTTGCTTCCCCACCCATGCACTTCACCGACTTCTTCATCCGCCGCCCGATCTTCGCAATCGTGCTGTCGTTGCTCATCGTCATCGCCGGCGCGCTCGCGCTCGTCCGGCTGCCGTTGAGCGAATACCCGCGCGTCGCGCCGACCACCGTCGCCGTCCGAGCCACCTATCCCGGCGCGAGCCCCGAGACCATCGCCTCGACCGTCGCGGCGCCCCTCGAGCAGGAAATCAACGGCGTGCCCGGCATGCTCTACGTCAGTTCGCAGGCCGACGCCTCGGGCCGGATGACGCTCACCGTCACGTTCGCCGAAAACGTCGACCCCGATCTCGCGCAGATCAACGTCCAGAACCGCGTCGCCCGCGCTCTCCCACGCCTGCCGGCCGAGGTTCAGGCCCTCGGTGTCGTCACCGAGAAGACCTCGCCCGACATGCTCATGGTGGTGCATCTCGTCTCGCCGGACGGTCGCTTCGACGCGCTCCACCTCACGAACTTCGCCCTCCTCTCCGTTCGCGACGAACTCCAGCGCCTCCCCGGCGTCGGCGATGTCTACGCGTGGGGTGCGGGCGAATATGCCATGCGCGTCTGGCTCGATCCGGCGAAACTCGCCGCGAGGGAACTCACCTCGGGCGACGTCATCGCGGCCATCCGCGAGCAAAACGTCCAGGTCGCCGCTGGTGCGCTCGGCGAGAGCCCGCAGGCCGGCGCGCCGTTCCAGGTTTCGCTCAAGGCTCCGTCGCGCCTCGCCAGCACCGAGGAATTCGCCGACATCGTCGTGAAATCCGGCACCGACGGCCGGCTCACGCGCCTCCGCGACGTCGCCCGCGTGGAACTCGGCGCCAGCAGCTACGCGCTCCGCAGCCTCCTCGACAACCGCGAGGCCACCGGCATCCAGATCAACCAGGCGCCCGGCGCCAGCGCGCTCGCGGTGTCCGCCGCCGTCCGCGCGAAGATGGCCGAACTCAAGCGCTCGTTTCCCGAGGGCATCGACTACCGCATCGCCTACGACCCGACGCTCTTCGTGCGCGCCTCGCTGCGTTCCGTGATCACGACGCTCTTCGAGGCGGTCGCGCTCGTCGTCATCGTCGTCGTCCTGTTTCTCCAGTCGTGGCGCGCCTCGCTCATCCCCCTCGCCGCCGTGCCCGTCTCGATCATCGGCACCTTTGCCGCGATGCAAGCGCTCGGCTTCTCACTCAACACCCTCTCGCTTTTCGGTCTCGTCCTCGCCATCGGCATCGTGGTGGACGACGCGATTGTCGTCGTCGAAAACGTCGAGCGCCACCTCGCCCGCGGGATTGACCGCGTCGAGGCAGCGCGGCTCGCCATGCGCGAAGTCACCGGCCCCATCCTCGCGACGATGTTCGTGCTGGTCGCGGTGTTTGTGCCCACGGCTTTCCTCAGCGGCCTGAGCGGACAGTTCTACCGCCAGTTCGCCCTCACGCTCGCGATCTCCACGGTCATCTCGGCGATCAACTCCCTCACGCTCAGCCCCGCGCTGGCCGCCACGATCCTGCGCCCGCACGCCGCGGCTGGCACCGCGCCGCGCGGTCTGTTCGCGCGGCTCGCCGCCGGTTTCTTCGGGCCGTTCAATCGCTTCATCGAACGCACCACGGGCCGCTACGTCAGCGGCGTGCGCCGCTTCCTCCGCGTCGGCGCGCTCGGCGGCGGGCTCTATCTCGCGCTCGGCGCCCTCACGTGGTTCGGCTTTGCGAAGACGCCCCTCGGTTTCGTGCCCGCGCAGGACAAATATTACCTCGTCGGCATCGTGCAGCTCCCCGACGGCGCTTCGCTCGATCGCACCGAGGCCTCCGTGCGCCAGGTCACCGACATCCTGCTTGCCGAGCCCGGCGTCGAGACCGTGGTGGCGTTTCCCGGCCTGTCCATCTCGGGCTTTGCCAACCTGCCGAACGCCGGCGTCGTCTTCGCCATCCTCGATCCGTTCGAGCAACGCCGCTCACCCGAGCTCTCCGCCGGCGCGATCGCCGGCCGGATCAACCCGAAGCTCAGCGCCGTGCGCGATGGTTTCTCGGCCATTTTCCCGCCGCCGCCTGTGCCCGGCCTCGGCGCCATCGGCGGCTTCAAGCTTCAGGTGCAGGACCGCGGCAGCCAGGGCTACGCCGCGCTCCACGCCGCGACGGAAAAGCTCCTCGCCGCCGCGCGGCAACGCCCCGAGTTGACCGGCCTCTTCACCAGCTTCCAAGTCAACGCCCCGCAGCTCCGCCTCGACGTCGATCGCGACAAGGCCAAGTCCCACCACCTCGCGCTCGCCGACGTGTATCAGGCGCTCCAGGCCAACCTCGGCTCCTACTACGTCAACGACCTCACGCTCTTCGGCCGCAGCTACCGCGTTTTCGTGCAGTCCGATGCGCCGTTCCGCACCGACGAATCCGCGCTGCGCCTCCTGCAGGCGCGCAACGCCGGCGGCCAGCTCGTGCCGCTCGCCACCGTCATCAGCGCCGACTACACGACCGGCCCCGACCGCGTGATCCGTTACAACGCGTTCCCGTCGGCCGACATCAACGGCAACGCCGCGCCCGGCGTCAGCTCGGGCCAGGCCGTCGCGCTCATGGAGCAGCTCGCCCGCGAGCACCTGCCGGCCGGCTTCACCTTCGAGTGGACCGACCTCACCTACCAGCAGAAGCTCGCCGGTTCGAGCGCCGCGTGGGTTTTCGCGCTCTGCGTGCTGTTCGCCTATCTGATTCTCGCCGCGCAATACAACAGCTGGACGCTGCCGCTCGCCGTCATCCTCATCGTCCCGCTCACGCTGCTCAGCGCGCTCGTCGGCGTCTGGCTCACCGGCGGCGACAACAACCTCTTCACGCAGATCGCGCTGATCGTGCTCGTCGGCCTCGCGAGCAAGAACGCGATTCTGATCGTCGAGTTCGCGTGGGAACGCGAGCAGGAGGGCGCCCCGCCGCTCGCCGCTGTGCTCGAGGCCGCGCGCCTCCGCCTCCGCCCGATCGTGATGACCTCTCTCGCATTCATCGTCGGGGTCTTGCCGCTGGTCTTCGCCACGGGCGCCGGCGCGGAGATGCGCCAAGCGATGGGCGTCGCCGTTTTCTCCGGCATGCTCGGCGTCACCCTCTTCGGGCTGTTTCTCACGCCGCTCTTCTACGTCGCGCTCCGCCGGCTCGTGCTCGGTCGGAAGGCGAAACCCATCCCAATCACCAACACTCCCTCCACCTCCCTCAATGCGGAGACTCCCCGCCATGCCTAAGCTCGCCCACCTCGTTTCCCTCGCCCTCGCCGCGTTTCTCGCCGGCTGCGCCGTCGGTCCCAACTACGTCGCACCCCCGCCCATCCCGGCGAGCCAGTTCACCCAGGCGCACGCCGCGCTTTTCGTCGCGAACCCGCCGCCCACGCAATGGTGGTCGCGTTTCAACGACCCCGTGCTCAACCAGCTCGTGACCGACGCCCTCGCGCGCAATCACGACCTGCGCATCGCCCAAGCGCGCCTCGCCGAGGCCCGCGCCCTGCGCCGCGGATCGCTGTGGGCCTTCGCGCCCTCGGGCTCCGCTGGCGCCGCGCTGCAACGCGGCCGCCTCAGCGAAACCGAAGCCCGCACCGCCACGCCCTCGACCGGCGAAACCTGGTCCGCCGGCTTCGACGCGACGTGGGAACTCGATCTCTTCGGCCGCACGCGCCGCGCCGTCGAGGCCGCGTCCGCCGAAGTCGGCGCCACCGAGGCCGAGTTGCGCGGCGTGCAGGTCGCCGTGCTCGCCGAAGTCGCCGCCAGCTACTTCGCGCTCCGAGGCACGGAGGAGTCGTCCATGCTGGCGCAAAAGCAACTCGTGCTCCTGCGCGAGAGCCACGCGCTCACCGAGCGCCGCGTCGCCGCCGGCCGCGGGACTCCGCTCGACACCGCGCGAACCGAGTCGCTGCTGCGTGAAACCGAGGCGTTGCTCCCGCTGCTCGAGCGCGAATCGCACGCCCAACGCCACCGCCTCGCCGTCCTCCTCGGCCGCACGCCCGGGGATCTCGAACTCCCACCCGCGTCGCTCGCCGCGGCGCCGGCTGACGCCGTCGCGATCGGAGCGCCCGGCGACCTGCTTCGTCGCCGCCCCGATGTGCAACACGCCGAACGCGCCCTCGCCGCCGCCACCGCACGCATCGGCGTGAGCACCGCCGCGTTGTTTCCCGAGGTCAGCCTCAACGGCGTGTTCCGCTTCGTCGGCGTGACTTCCTCCGACCTGGGCGATGCCGGCACGCGCAGTTGGGGCGTCGCGCCGACGCTGAGCTGGCGAGTGCTCGATTACGGCCGACTCCGCGCCCAACTCGCCGCGAGCCGCGCCCACGCCGACGGCGCGCTCGCCCGTTACGAAGCCACCGTGCTGCGCGCGCTCGAGGACACCGAGAACGCCCTTGCCCGCTACCGTGCCACCCTCGCCCGCGGCGACTCGCTCGACGCCCGCCGCGCCGCCGCCGACCGCGCTCGCACGCTCGCCCTCCGCCAATATGAAGCCGGCGCCACGGATCCGCTCTCCCGCCTCGACGCCGAACGCACCGCGCTCGCCGCCGAGCGCGACGCCCTCGCCGCCCGCACCGAGCGCCACCTCGCCCTCGTCTCACTTTACAAAGCCCTGGGCGGCTCGTGACACTTTCCCGGGCGCAATCGGGCGCTTTACGGGCGGGAAAGTGCGGCTATGTTCCACCGCATGTCCCAGCCCAGCTCGCCCGACGTCGCGTCCGCGCTGCTCGCCCACCGCAGCGCGTTCAAGGCCTTCCTGGTCTCGCGCGTCGGCAATCCAGCCGACGCCGAGGATCTTCTCCAGAACGGTCTCATCAAGGCGCTCCAACGCGCCGACGAATTGAAGGACGGCGAGAAAAGCGTCGCTTGGTTCTATCAGATTCTCCGCAACGTCATCATCGATCATGCCCGCAGCCGCGGCGCCGCGCGCAACCGCGACGACGCGTGGGCAACCGACACGATCACCCTCGCCGACGATGCCGCCGCGGAACGCATGCTCTGCGGCTGCTTCGAGAGCTTGCTGCCCTCGCTCAAGCCCGCGCACGCCGAGCTGCTTCGCCGCGTGGACCTTCAGGGCCAGTCGGTCTCGGCCACGGCCGCGGCTCTGGGCCTGACGGCCAACAACGCCAGCGTCACGCTCCACCGCGCCCGCGCGGAACTGCGGAAAAAGCTCCAGGAGTTCTGCGGCTCGTGCGCCAGCGGCGCGTGCCTCGACTGCGATTGCCGGTAGGCATTCACCCCCCGGTTGTCCGGGTCTGCAAGCTAGCGGAACCCCGCCCGCGCCTGTAAGGTTCCTTCAACGCCTCCGTCTCCGACCGCGTATGAAGCACTCCTCTCCCCACCACGACGCCGGTCACTGTCATCACCATGCTCACCACGGCGCGGGGCACCCGGCGGTGAAACCGCCCGCCGCCGCGAAATACTTCTGCCCCATGTGCGAGGGCGTCGTCTCCGAAAAACCCGGCGACTGCCCGAAATGCGGCATGGCCTTGGAGCGCAACCCGGCGTGGGTCGCTCCCGCCGCCGGCAAGCCGATCTACACCTGCCCGATGCACCCGCAGATCGAGCAGGACCAGCCCGGCGCGTGCCCGATCTGCGGCATGGCGCTGGAACTGAAAGACGCCGGGGCCGCGGCAACCGAGGAGGACAACCACGAGCTGCGCGACATGAAGCGTCGCCTCTGGGTCGGCGGCGCGCTCGCCCTGCCGGTCTTCCTGCTCGGCATGGCGCACTTGATTCCAGCCTGGGAACACGTCGCGATGTCCCCGGCCAGTCGCTGGACGCAGTTTCTCCTCTCGACCCCCGTCGTGCTCTGGGCCGGCTGGCCGTTTTTCGTTCGTGGCGCCCGCTCGCTCCGCAGCGGCCACTGGAACATGTTCACGTTGATCGCGCTCGGCGTGGGTGCCGCGTGGCTTTACAGCGTCGTCGCATTTTTCTTCCCGGGAGTTTTTCCCGAGGCGATGAAACGGCACGGCGCTGTGGACGTTTATTTCGAGGCGGCCGCCGTCATCGTCGTGCTCGTGCTCGTCGGCCAGGTGCTGGAGCTGCGCGCGCGCGCCCAGACTTCCAGCGCGATCAAGGCCCTGCTCAACCTCGCGCCGCCCACCGCGCTGCGCGTCACGCCCACGGGCGACGCCGAGGTCGCGCTCAGCGACGTGAGAGCCGGCGACCGGCTCCGCGTGCGCCCGGGCGCGAAGATTCCTGTCGATGGCGTGATCGAGGAGGGCACCTCCGCCGTCGACGAATCGATGATCACGGGTGAATCGCTGCCCGTGGAGAAAGCGCCGGGCGACCGCGTGACGGGCGGCACCGTCAACGGCACGGGCGGCTTTGTGTTTCGCGCGGACAAGGTCGGCGCGGATTCCCTGCTCGCGCGCATCGTCCACATGGTCGCC
Organism: Opitutaceae bacterium; assembly: GCA_031411915.1. Classification (GTDB taxonomy): domain Bacteria; phylum Verrucomicrobiota; class Verrucomicrobiia; order Opitutales; family Opitutaceae; genus ER46. The sequence goes on along the minus strand of JANOCA010000041.1, from coordinate 6,220 downwards.
GAGGCGCAGCGCAGCCGCGCGCCCATCCAGGGATTGGTGGACAAAGTCTCCGCCATCTTTGTGCCGGCGGTGTTCGCCGTCGCCGTGCTCACGTTTCTCATTTGGTTTTTCTTCGGGCCGGAACCGCGGCTCGCCTACGCGATCGTCAACGCCGTCGCTGTGCTCATCATCGCATGCCCGTGCGCGCTTGGTCTCGCCACGCCCATGTCGATCATGGTCGGCGTCGGTCGCGGTGCGCAGGCCGGCGTGCTCGTGAAGGACGCCGCCGCCCTCGAGCGGCTGGGCGAGGTGAACTGGCTCGTCGTGGACAAGACCGGCACGCTCACCGAGGGGAAGCCGCGCCTCACCGACGTCGTGACCGCCGCCAACGTGGACGAGACAAGCCTCGTGCAACTCGCCGCCTCGCTCGAGCGTTCCTCCGAGCATCCGCTCGCCGCCGCCATCGTGCGCGGCGCCGAGGAGAGGAAAATCGCCTTGCGCGAGGTTGCCGATTTTAGGTCGGTCACCGCGGGCGGCGTTGCCGGCCAGGTGGACGGCCGCTCAGTCCTTGTTGGCAAATTGAAATTCATCGAAGCCGAGGGAGTCACCGTCGCACCCGCACTTTCCGACCGCGCCGCCGAGCTTCAGGCCGACGGCAAGACCGTGCTCTTCGCCGCCATCGACGGCCGCGCCGCCGGCCTCCTCGCCGTCGCCGATCCCATCAAGGCGAGTTCGCGCGAGGCCATCGCGGAGTTGCACGCCCTCGGGGTAAAGCTCGTCATGGCCACCGGCGACAACCGCCGCACCGCCGCTGCGGTCGCGCGTGAGCTCGGCCTCGACCAGTTCGAGGCCGAGGTCGAGCCCGCCGGCAAGGTCGCGAAGGTCAACGCGCTCAGGCAAGGCGGCGTGGTCGTGGCGATGGCCGGCGACGGCATCAACGACGCGCCTGCGCTCGCCGCCGCCGATGTCGGCATCGCGATGGGCACCGGCACCGATGTCGCGATGGAGAGCGCCGGCGTCACGCTGGTGAAGGGCGACCTCCGCGGCATCGCCAAGGCGATTCGCCTCTCGCGCGCGACGATGCGCAACATCCGCCAGAACCTCTTCTTCGCCTTCGCCTACAACACGCTCGGCGTCCCCGTCGCCGCCGGCGTCCTTTATCCGTTCTTCGGCGTGCTGCTGAGCCCGATGCTCGCCGGCGTCGCGATGAGCCTCAGCTCCGTCTCGGTCATCACCAACGCGCTCCGGCTCCGCCGCGCGCGGCTGTAGCGCACCCGCGCCGCACCAATCTCAGACCGCCGCCAGTTCGCGCGCGACGGCGACGAACTGCTGCGCCAAGGGCGGCAGGCGCTCGCTCAGGAAAGCGACGCCCACGCGCGTCGCGGGCAAAGACGGCTTGATGGACAGGTAGCGCAGGCGGCTTCCGGCCAAGTGCGCCAGCGTAGCCGAAAACGCCACGCCGCGGCCCGCCGTCACGGCGGCCGCCAGGCTCATCCCGCCGTCGCACTCCTCCACGATCCGGAGCCGGCGCGCCCGCGCGGGTCCGAGTCCGGCCTTCAGGGCCTCGTGATAGTCCGGATAATCCCGGCGCGAGTAGGTCACGATGGGCTCCGCCAGCACTTCCTCGAGCGAGACGGTCTTCCGATCCCCGAGCGCATGGAGCGGCGAGACCACGAGCATCAGCGGCAGGGAAATCAGCGGCACGAATTCGAGTCCCCGTCCCAATTGCCGGCCCGGGTCGACCATCATCGCCGCCTGCAGCGAACCGTCGCGCAGGCCCGCCAGCATCGCGAGCGGCTTCAGGTCGTGGAGGTGGACGCGCACGCGCGGCGCGCCCTTGCGGAACGCCCGCAGGACCTCGGGCAGGATGTTGGCCGTCGGCGAGGGTGAATAGCCGACGTGCATCTCGCCGATGTCGCCCGCCGCCGCCGCCCGCACGGCGCTCACGGCCTCGGTCGCCCGCTGCAGGACCGCGCGCGCCTCGGTCAGAAACACTCGCCCCGCCTCGGTGAGCTGCAGCGAGTTGGCCCGGCGTTCCAGGAGCTCGACGCCCAGCTCCTCCTCGAGATCGCGAATCTGCCGGCTGAGCGGCGGCTGCGAGACGTTCAGGCGCGCGGCGGCGCGCGTGACGTTCTCCTCCTCTGCGACCGCGACAAAATAGCGGAGGTGGCGCAATTCCATGGCGGCGCGACCATACCCGCCGGGTATCCTCAGACAAGGAACAAGATATTTCCGGCCGTGGCGCCGTGCTGTTAGACTGCGCCACAAATCCGCCACGCATTCCCTCCATGATCGCCGTCGTCATCGTCCTCTCCGCCCTCTGCATCCTCGTCGCCACCGACCATGACCCGGCAGCCGGCGCTTGAGCGCCCATTCGCCGACCTTGTCCCAATGAAGCCACCACCTCGTAAGGCTGCGCTCGTGGCTCCGTCAGCTCTCCGCCATGCCTGCGATACAATCCTCCCGTAAATCCGCCTTTGTCGCCGCGCTCCTGCTCGCGGCCTTGATCGGCCTGCTGGCCGCCCACCCGGCCCGCGCCGCCGATCTCTTCCGGCTCGACCGCATCGCGATCGTGCGGTTGGCGCCCGTTTCGTCGCACACCACGTAAGATTCTTTCGATCATTCCGTCTGCATTTCGCCATGCCCATCCTTCGTTCCACCAAAGCCACCTATGTGGCGGCCTTTGTTTTCGGCGCAGTGCTCGCGCTGCTGCTTGCCGCGCCGGTGCGTGCGGCCGTCGCCACCGACACCGCGATCACGCGCCTGTTTGAAGTCGGCGTGCATCGCTACGTGCCCGAGGCGCCGAACCGCATCATCCAGAAGCGCTATCTGCTCAATGCCAAGGGTGAGCTGCGCCCGAATGGTTCCTCCGCGGTCCCGGTCGCCGTGACGATTCCAGCCGAGGCCTTCGACAAGGTGCTGATTTCCGCCTCGGCGCAGCTCGCCTACGCACAACTCAGCGCGAGCGCCCTTGAGAATTTCGTCATTGAGGACACTGCGCCCATCATGATCTCCGAGCGCATGCACTTTGAGATCAGCGTCTCCCCCGAGGCCAGGGTCGACGTCGGCAGCGTGCCGAATCTTTCCTCCCGCGGCGCCGTCGCCCCGGGCCGCCCGCTGGTCGGCGGCTTTGTCGTCCAGCAGGAAGCCCGCACCGTCCTCCTCCGCGCCATCGGTCCCACGCTGGGCAACTTTGGCGTGGCCCAGCCCCTCGCGGATCCGGTCATCACCATTTTCAAGAACAACACTCCCTTCTATGAAAACGACAACTGGGGCACGCGCTTCGACGCCGACCAGACCGCGGCCGTAAGCGCGCGCGTCGGGGCCTTCGCGCTCCCGGCGGGATCGCGCGATGCCGCGTTGGTGGTGGAGCTTCCGCCCGGCGCCTACACGGCCCGCGTCACGAGCGCCGACGGCGCCTCGGGCGATGCCCTCGTCGAGATCTACATCGTGCCCTGACCCCGCAGGCCTCCCGTCAACCGCCTCCCCTTTCGCCTCATGCAATCCCGGCATTCCATCAAATCCAGCTGCCTTTCGGCATTCGCTATCCGCGTCGTCATCGCACTCGTCGGCCTGCTCGCCGCCCATCCGGCCCGCGCCGCCGATCTCTTCCGGCTCGACCGCATCGCGATCGTGCGGTTCGCGCCCTCCGGGACCGATCGGCTCAGCGTGCAATCGGGCCTGCTCCCGATCCAGGGCGCCATCCAATGGCGCCCGGCCACACAGATTGCGCGTCCGGCCAACACACCCGACTGGGCCCTCAATCGCACGCTCATCAGCAACGAAGCCTGGGCCGCCTACCACGCGCTCGGCTTCGGCGCGCTCGACGGCTACATCCTTGAGGAAGGCGCGATGACCATTTTCATCGGTGACAAGGGCTACAAAGCCGTCGCCGTCGACACCGAGCTGGTCGGCTATCGCACTGACGGACGGCTGATTAACATCTCCACCCGCGCTGTGCTGGCCGGCGCGGGCGACGAGATCATCGCGGGCTTTGTCATCCAGAACCGTCCGCGCGCCGTCCTCGTCCGCGTGGTGGGCCCCGGGCTCGCGAATTTCGGCGTGAACAACTTCGCCCCGGATCCGTTCCTGAGCGTGAAGCGCAGCGGCCAGACCCTGCACTTCAACGACAACTGGTCCACGCGCCCCGACGCCGGCCTCATCGCCGCGGCGACCGCGCACGCCGGCGCCTTTCCGCTGGAATCCGGTTCGGCCGACGCCGTCCGGGTCCTCGTCCTTCAGCCGGGAGCCTATACCGTGCATGCCACGACCGCCGGCCCCGCCATTCGCGGCGGCGCTGTCCTGCTCGAAATCTACAGCCTGCCCGACAACGCCATTTACGAGGATCCCGCGCTCTGAACGCGCTGCCGGCCTCGCCGCGACTGCAACCGCCGCGCCCGCCTTCCAGCGGCGCGGCGTTTTCGTTTTCCCGCCCGACGCGAAGGCGGCGTCCCGCGGCCTTGCTGCGCTTTCTCCCTTTCCGGTTCCGGCGCGGTCCGCATGCTGCGCGCATGACCTGGCTCACTTGGGCTCTTCTCTCCGCCGTCTTTGCCGCCGCCACCGCCATCCTCGCCAAAGTCGGCGTGACGGGCGTCGATTCCAACCTCGCCACCGCCGTCCGCACCACCGTCGTCCTCGTGTTTGCCTGGGCGATTGTGCCGCTCACGACCCGCTACTCCGCCGTGGCAGAGCTGTCGGGCCGCACGCTGCTCTTCCTCGCGCTCTCCGGTCTCGCGACCGGCCTCTCCTGGCTCTGCTACTTCCGCGCGCTCCAAATTGGCGAGGCCTCCAAGGTCGCGCCGATTGACAAGCTCAGCGTGGTGTTCGTGCTCATCCTCGCCGCGGTGTTTCTCGGCGAGGCCCTCACGTTGAAGACAATCCTCGGCGGCAGCCTGATCGCCGCCGGCGCGGTCGTGCTCGCGCTGAAGTAAAGGTGGGCGGGCGCGTCCCTGTGCCCGCATTTGAAGGGCTCGTGGCGTTCTCCCATGCGGGCGCAGGGACGCGTCCGTCCACCGCTGGCAAGGACCGGCCGAAGGACACCCGGCAATTACGCGAGGATGTCGTGGACGACGTTGCCGAACACATCCGTGAGCCGGTAGTCGCGGCCGCCGTGGCGGAAGGTCAGGCGCTCGTGGTCGAGGCCGAGCAGGTGCAAAATCGTCGCGTGGAAATCATGCACGTGGACTTTTTTCTCCACGACGGTTGAAGCAATTTCGTCGGTCGCGCCGTGGACGATGCCGGGCTTCACGCCCGCGCCGGCCAGCCACGAGGAAAAGCACGCGCTGTGATGACCGCGGCCCTTGACGCCATCGACGCCCGGCGTGCGGCCAAACTCCGTCGTCCAGACCACGAGCGTGTCCGCCAGCAGGCCGCGCCGCTTGAGGTCGCGCAGCAGGCCGGCGATGGGCTGGTCGATGTTCTTCGCATGCACCGCATGCTCGGCCATGTCGCCGTGCTGATCCCAGTTCTTGGAGGAGCTGCCGTCGACCAGCTCCACGAAACGCACGCCGCGCTCGGCGAGCCGCCGCGCCACGAGGCACTGCCAGCCGAAGCCCTGCGTCTCGCCGCGCTTGAGGCCGTAGAGCGCGAGCGTGTCGTCGTTTTCCTTGTCGAGATCAAAGACCTCTCGCGCCTCCGTCTGGAGGTGAAACGCTGTCTCAAAGGTCCGGATGCGCGCCGCGAGGTCCGTGTCGCCCGCGCGCGCCGCGAGGTGGCGGTTGTTGAGCACGTCGGCGAGGCCGAGCTCAAGCTCCTGCAGGCCGCCCTGCTTCGTGCGGCGATCGAGGTTGGCGATGGGCTCCTTGCCGCCGACGACGCGCACGCCCTGATGGTAGGCGGGCAGGAAGTCGTTGTTGAAAATCTGCGTGCCGGCGTAGGGGATCTGCGGCGCGAGCGCGACGAACGAGGGCAGGTTGCGGTTCTCCGTGCCGAGGCCGTAGCTCACCCACGAGCCGATGCTCGGCCGCGAGAAGAAGAAAGAGCCGGTGTGCATGCCGAGCGTCGCGTTGTAGTGCTCGTTGTCGTCGCCCTTCATCGAGCGGATGAGGCAGACGTCGTCCATGCACTCGCGCAGGTGCGGGAAGAGATCGCTCACCATCGTGCCGCACTTGCCGCCAGGGCGAAATTCCCAGCCCGGCTTCAGCAGCGTGCGCTGCTGGTTGGAAAGGCCGCCGCCCACGCCGGTCACCTTGCCGTCGGCCGCGAAGAGCGCGGGCTTGGGATCAAAGGTGTCCATCTGCGA
>JANOCA010000040.1:0-1543 GCA_031411915.1 Opitutaceae bacterium | reverse complement strand
CCGCGACTTCCGCGGCCACCTGCTTATTGCGAGCCGGGCCATGGCGCCCGGCTTTTTCATTTATAGGGGCCCAAAAAAACGCGCCGTGGGCGGGGCGCGTTCGTGGGGAATTGGGCTCTGGGAGCCGAGGCAATTTAGGCGGCGGGCTTGTCGCTCTCGCCCTGCTGCTGCAACCGCGCGCGACGGGCGGCGCGCCAGTTTTCGCGATGCTTACGGATCCAATCGAGGAGCGCGCGCTCGAAGCCGATGTCGTAGCCGAGTCGCTCGGACTCAAGCCACTTGTGCTTCAGAATCTCCTCACGCTCGGCCAGGAATTCCTGATAGAGGCTGGAATTTTTGGCGAATTCGTGGGACATCGGTGATTCCGGCTTGGACGAACTCATGAGTTCGCGGCCATGAGAACAACGCGGCGGAGGCTGTCAATGCCAGCAATTCCCCGGATGGTTACGGGCGCGGGAGCGCCGGGCGCTTGAGGGCGGCGAGCAGCGTGGCGGCGATCTCGCGAAAGACTTCGCCGGCCTTGCTTTGCGGCGCGGTGACAACGATTGGCGTCCCCGCATCACCTCCGGCCCGGATTTCGGGGAGGAGCGGGACTTGGCCGAGCAAGCCGGTGCCGAGTTTTTCCGCGGTCACGATGCCGCCGCCGGAGCCGAAGACTTCATGACGGGCGCCCGAGGGATCGATGAAGTAGCTCATGTTCTCGGCGACGCCGAGGAGGGGCACGTTGACCTTCTGGAACATCAGGCCGCCCTTGCGGGCGACATTCGTCGCGGCGGGTTGTGGCGTGGTGACGATGACGGCGCCGTCGAGCGGGAGCGTCTGCACGAGGGAAAGCTGGGCGTCGCCCGTTCCGGGTGGCAGGTCGACAATGAGGATGTCGAGTTCGCCCCACTGCACGTGTTGCACGACTTGCTGCACCGTCTTCATGATCATGGGACCGCGCCAGACGACGGGGGTGTTGTCGTCGACGAGGAATCCCATGCTCATCACCTTCACCCCGTAGCGCTCCATCGGCACGAGCATGGCCTCGGCGCCTTCGCCGAGCACCTCGGGGCGGCCGGTGAGCCCCATCATGAGTGGCACGCTGGGACCGTAAATGTCGCAGTCCATCAAGCCGACGCGGCCCGGCCGGCCCTGCTGTTCGAGAATCTGCGCCAACGCGCAGGAGAGATTCACGGCGAAAGTGCTCTTGCCCACGCCGCCCTTGCCCGAGGCGATGGCGACGGCGTGGCGGATTTTCTTCGGGGCGCCGCCATTGCCAGCGAGATTGCCACCGGCGGCCGTCGTGCTCGCGGCGCTCGGCGGAGTCTTGGCCGGGGCCACGGCGATCTCGACAAGGATGTCGCGCACGCCGGGTTGGCCGCGCAGGACGCGCTCGACGTCGGCCTTGAGCTGGAGCGGAGTCTTGGGGTCGTTGCTCGTGAGCGACAGCGCGACTTTCACCGTGCCGTCGAAGAAGCCGGCCGAGCGCACGAGCCCAAAGGACACGATGTCGCGGCTGAAGCCGGGATACTTCACTTGCTTGAGCAGTTCCTTGATCGCG
>JANOCA010000039.1:0-7145 GCA_031411915.1 Opitutaceae bacterium | reverse complement strand
GCCCACGGGCCGGGAAAGCGCCGGCCCTCGGCGTGGAGGCGCTTCGTGAGTGCGTTGGTCGTGATCGACATCGAGACATCAAGGATCACGGGGTCGCCCTCCGTCGGCCACGCCGCGGCGAGCGGGTTCGGCGTGAAGACTTCGCGCCGCCCGCCGAAGGGCGCGACGCTGCACACGTTGGGATCCGAGCAGGTGAGCAGCACCATCAGCCCCTCTTCCGCGACGCGACGCAGATACGCCGCGAGGCATGCGATGTGGTGGCTGCGGCGAATCGCCACCGTGCAAAGCCCGTTCTGCTTCGCCCGCACCATCGCGAGATCGAGGGCGCGCACGATCACCCACGGGCCGGGCAGGCGCTGCGCATCCCAAGTGACGGCCGCGGGAAAATCTGCGACGACGCGCGGCTCGCCCGTTTTCGTCATCGCGCCTTTCTCGATATCGGCGAGGTAAGCCGGGAGCAGCGCGAGGCCGTGCGTGGTGTGGCCGAGCAGATCGCCCTCGGTGAGAATCTCAGCCACCGCCGCCGCCTTTTCCGGATCGAGTCCCGCGCGCGCGAGCAGCGCAGCGGCAAACGCGATCAGGTCGGCGGCGGAGGGGCGGGGCGACGCTGGCATCCCGGGCAAAAGGCACGAGGCGGGATGCCTCGTCCACGTCAAAGATCGAAGGTCGTCGTGAGGATGAACTGCCGCGGGTCGATGATGCGGTAGTTCCACGGCGTGCCGTCGGGGTTCACCGAGATGCGCTGGAGGCGGCCGCTCTCAAGGGCGTCGCGGACGTTGAGCTGCACCCGGCCGCGCACCTTGTTGTGGTTGAAGCGAAAATCGTAGGTCGCGAGCAGGTCCGCCTTGATGGTCGCCTTGTCGAAGATCGGCTTGTTGCCGTCGAGCTCGCGGACGATGCCGTCGGTGTCGGGCCGGCCGGCAAGGAACCCGATCGCGCCCTTGCTTGCGTAGCGGGCCGAGCCGCCGACGCCGACATTCTTGAGCCACTTGTGGTCGGGGAAGAGGCCCGCAAGCCGGTAGTTCGTGATGAAGTTGGCGCTGTATTCGCGGGTCTGGGGCTTCGGCTTGCCCTGCGTGGTGATGGCGAGCTTGAGCGGCGCGAGGACATTGCCGGTGTAGAAGAGCGACGGGGTGTCGTTGGTGCGCACGTCCCACCAGCGCTGGCCGGCGTTGGGCAACTGCTGGCCGTTAGGATCGAGGGTCGTCGGGATGCGCACGGTGGTCCAAATCGGGAGCCGCTCCTCGAGGTAGCGCTGCAAATTCGGCGAGAGGTTGGAGTCGATCGCCTGCTGCTTCGCGCCCGTGACCTTCACGGTCCAGTGGCGGCTGGGGTTGTAGCTCAGCTCGAGTTCCCAGCCCTTGGACGCGGCGGAGTTCGTGTCGTTGATCGGCTTGCCGGTGATGTAGTTGATCGTCTGCTGCGTCATGCCCATGGTGCGCGCGACCTCGGCCTCGACCTGCGCGACCGTCCACGTGGGGTTCAGGGTCTGATACCAGATGGTGGACTGGCGCTGGAGATTGAAACCGTCGGCGCCGAAATCCATGCGGTTGGCGCGGGTGGAGATGACGCCGATGGAGCCGCGGGCGGCGGTTTGCAGCGTCTCATACTTGCTGATGCGCACCGAGACCCGGCTGCCGAGGACGTTGTTGAAGCTGACGCCGTAGTCCTTGCCGGTGCCGGTCGGATTCGGCAGCGGATCGCCGAAGACGTTGTATTGCGTGTCGGCGGGCTGGAAGCTGTCGGACTGGTTGTAGTGGACGGACAGGCCGCGGGCGATGTCGGCGAGGACATTGCCCGTCCGCGCCGCCTCGTCGAAACGGTTCCAACCGATGAACGGCTTGACGACGACGCCCTTTTGCTTGGTCGCGCCTTGCGTCCAGCGCTTGTTCTGGCCGAAGCGGAAGAGATTGCTCGTGTCGATCAGAGCCGTGGCGGGATTGAGCGGCGTGGCCAGGCTGTCGATGCTGTAGTTGTGGTCCTTGCGCCAGCCGAGGGTTGGGATGATGCGGTCCTTCCAAAGGAAGCTCTGCAGGACGATGCCCCGCGTGTGGATCTGGCGCTTCTGCGTTCCGAGGGCGAAATAGATTTCCTGGATGTCGAGGTTCTGGTTGCGCCACGTCGCGGTGGCGGGATCGTAAACGCGGCTGGTGAACGTGCCGTTGCCGGGCTCGGGGCGAGTCGAGGCGTAGTCCACGTTCTGGCCGGTCGCGTCGCCGAGGTAGTAGCGCGGGAACAGGTGCGCATCGTTGCGCCCGGGAATGTTGGTGGTGCCGACGGGGATGAACGGGTCGCCCACATTGATGACCTGATCGCGGTAGCGATGGCCGCTGGGCGCCTGGATGATCTCGCGGAACTCGCCGTAGGCAGCGAGGGCGTGGCGGCCCGCCCACTTCAGGACGCTGGCCTCGTTGCGCAGGTCGATCTGATAGGCGACGGTCGCGCGGTAGTTGTCGTTGAAGACGGGCCGGCGGAAAACCTGCGGCTCGTTGCCGCCGACGAACGGCCGGAGGAAAAACGGATTCGCCGATCCATCGAGCAGCGTCTCGTTGACGTCGATCTGGAGCGTCGAAGGCGCGCCGTCCGACTGCCCGACGAAGTTGCGGCTCATGTTGTCGGTGTCCTCGCGGCGCCAGCCGGCCTGCAAGGCGAGCAGGTGGCGGGAGGTCTTGATGAAGGTCTGCTCGAGCTCGACGTTGAAGATGTCGGACTTGAGGTAGCCGTAGTTGGCGGCGACGAGATTGACGTTCTCGTAGTCGTAGATCGCGGTGTCCTTCACGACCGGCATGTTGTAGAGCGGCGAGGCGAGGCCGTTGAAGACGCCGCGCTGGATATCCGTGCCGCTGACCATGAACCGCAGGGCGGCGTTGTCCTGCCGGTTGCCGCGGGTGAGCAGCGCGACCTTGCCCTGATCGACAAACTCCTGGATGCGCACCATCGCGGTGCCGTGCGAGAAGAGGCCGAAGGGCAGCGCGGCATCGGCCGTCGTGCCCGTGCTCAGCACGCCGCGGAGCCGATACTGCTGCGTGAGCGGGAGCCACGTGGGGCTGCCGGCGGCGCGCCAGAACGAGACGGTGTCGCGCGGCGGCGTGGCGTTGGGGCGCTGGTTGAAATTGTGGTAGCTCTCGTAGGAGCCGCTGAGCCGCGTGTTCCTGAACGGCTGGAAATTGAGCCCGAAGGTGACGCGGTTGGTGCGATCCATCGAAGGCTTCCGCATGTAGCCCTTCTCCTCGTAAACCGCCGACAGGCGCGCGGCGAGGATGGGGCGGCTCTCCTTGTTGCGCAGAAGCGGCCGGTTGAGGTCGGCGGTGAAACGGAAACCGTCGTAGCTGTCGGCGCGCGCGGAGAAGGACGAGATGGCGCGAGTGAGGTTGGCGCGCGACTGGATCAGGTTGATCGTGCCGGAGGCGTCGCCGAGGCCGAAGATGCTCGAGTTGGGCCCGCGGCTGATCTCGACGGCCTCGATGTTGTAGGTGTCCACGGGAATCGCACTCGTGGAGGCGAAGTTGCCGACGGCGATGTTGGCGGCGCTCAGGCCACGCACGCGGTTCGCGGTCTGCGGGCTGCCGGCGACGTTGTCCACGACGTTGCCGCGATCGATCACGAAGTCGGTGAACTGGCCCGTGCCCTCGGTGTTGGCCTCGTAGAGGAAGATGTCGTTGATATCGATGGCGGCGGTGTCGAGGAGCTGCTGCTTGGTCACGACCGTGATCGATGCGGCGAGGTCCTCGATGCGCGAGTTCAGGCGCGTGCCGGACATCGTGTTGGAGGCGTGGTAACCCTTGTCGGCCGAGGCATTGACCTCGAAGGGCGTGAGCTCGACCACGGTCTCGCCGGACGACGAGGACGGGGTCGCTGCCGCCACCGACCGGGCGGCGCGCGCCTCGTCCACTTGCCTCGCCGCAACCTCGTCCGCATCGAGGCGGGCGTTGTTGTTGCGATCGTATTTGGCGAGGTCGGTGGCGGAGGCCGCTGGCGCGGTCTGGGCCCAGGCGGAGCCGGCGGCGCAAAGCGCAATAAGCGGCAGAAGTCGGGAGGTCTTCATGGATAGCAGGTGTCGAGGGGTGCGGCGGCGTGGGTGCATGCCGCACAGGGGGAATGATCGCAGTGCAAACCCTCGGCACCCGCGCGGCAAACGCCCCTGGCCCCTGACAGTCTGGCCGCGCGCTTCCTACTTGGAGATTTTCAGGATCGCGAAGCCGAAGAGCGCCAGCACCGCGGACACGAGCACGAACCAATCCCCGTGCTCCGTGTAGAACGTCCGCCGATCAATCCAGCGCACATCGCGCGTCACCTCAATGGAACGCGCACCCCGGAAATAAATCGAGCCGCGCCCGTCGGTCACCGTCGTGCGCACCTGCCCATACTCGTCGATCCAGCCGCTCCAACCGGCATTGCCGCAGCGCAGCACCGGCCGGCGCGTCTCGACGGCGCGGAGCACGGCATGCGCCGCGTGCTGGTGGGCCGCACCACCCTCGCCGAACCAGCCGTTGTTGGTGAGGACGACGAGGAGATGCGCCCCGGCGCGCACACTCGCGAGCGACAGATCGGGGAAAATATCCTCATAGCAAATCAACGGCCCGACCACGATGGATTGCCCGCGCAGGGTGATGGACAACGGCGAGGAAAAATCGCCCGGCGTGAAGTCCCCGCCCACGGGCACGACTTTCTCGAGCCAGCCCAGCACTGACCGCATCGGCACAAATTCGCCAAATGGCACGAGCCGGCGCTTGGCATAGCCGCCTTCGGCCAGCCCTTCGCCGGGCGTCACCACGAACGCGCCATTGCGCCAGAGCTCCCCGGGCCGGTCGCGATTCTCGACGGCGATTGAGCCGAGCAGCAGCGGTGTCTTCACCTGCTTGGCGAGATTCTCGACGAAGGCCTTCATCGTGTCATCCCCGCGCACCGCGAGCGGCGTGACCGCCTCCGGCCAGACGATGAGCTCCGCCGCGGGCCGCGCGCGCGCGGCCTCGACCGTTGTTTGCTGCAGCACATCGAGGATGCCGGCCGCGCGGGCGGGATCCCATTTTACCTCCTGCGGGATGGCGGGCTGCACGAGTGCGATGTTGCCCAGCGGTTGCGCGAAGCCGCGGCGGTTGAAGGCCTCGGCCATATGCACCGACACGCACGCGAGCAGCAGGAACAGCGCGAGGAAAAACTCCTGGCTGCGCTTGTTAAAACCTGTCGCGCCCTCGCGGAATAGGCGGTGCGCGTAGGCGGCAAAGCCAAGATTCATCATCACGAGCACAAACGAGACGCCATATGCTCCCGTGAAGGCGCTGATTTGGAGGATGGTCGCGCGCTCCCATTGGCTGGCGGACAGCGTCAGCCACGGGAATCCGCCGAGCAACCACGTGCGGGTCCATTCGATCACGACCCAGACGCTCGCGAGCCCGAGCATGGCGCACAACCGGGTGAGCGTCGGCCGGCCGAGCATGCGCGGGAGCACCCACCACGCGGCAAAATACCAGGAGCCCACCCAAGCGCCGACAAACGGCCCGAGCAGCATCAAGCCCAGCCACGTCACGTGGTGCAGCCACCCCAGCAAGATCGTCCACGCCACCGCCTGCGCGGCGAGCATCGTCCAGGCGAAGAGCTTGAGCCTCGGCCGCGTGTAGGCCCAAAACGCCCCGGGCACGAGCATCGCGTAGGCGAACTCCGGGGCCTTCAACGGCGGGAATGACAGCACCGCCAGCACGATGGTGAGCACAAAGACCGCCGCCGCCGCGATCCGCTCGCCGTGGCGCTCGAGCAACGTCGGACGCGGCTCATACGGATCGAAGGCGGAGGTGGCGGAAGGAGAGGACACGCGGAGGATAACGGACGAAAAAGGCGGACCTTAGGGCGCCGTGCAAGCGCGACGCCAGACCCGAGTGGAACCACGACCGCAGGGCAAAACTAGAACTTCAGCCGGACGTTCTCGTGGTTGCAGGCGGGGCAACGTGCGATCTCGACGCCGGCGGTGTAGAGGGCATCGCAGCGGATGCAGTGGAACGCACGCTTGCGTCGCTCCAGTTCGAAGCGCCGGTGATCCCGGCGATCGTAGTAGAGCCAGAGACCGAGGAAGACCGCCGCAACGAGGAGGCAGTAGACGACCGCGGCGGTGGCAAACTCGAACATCGCGCACAGCGTCCGCCACTCACGACCGCCGGGCGACCAAAAAAAACGCGCCGGACAAGCCGGCGCGTTTGTTGGAAGGGATCGTCCTAGGCGACTGTCGTCAGGCCTTGGCTTCGCCCGCGCCTTCGGCAGGAGCGGGGGAAACCTCAGCAACCGGAGCGGCGGCTGCCTTGGCCTTCTTGGCCTTGGCGGGGCGGCGCTTCCGCTTGCTGTAGCCCGGATCATCGGCCTTCACGAACTCGATGAGAGCCATCTCGGCGGCGTCGCCGAGGCGGCGGGGGCTGAGCTTGTAGATGCGGGTGTAGCCGCCCGGACGCTTCTCGAATTCCTTGTAGGTCTCGTTGAAGAGCTTCGTGAGCATGTCCTCGTTGCGGAGGTCGCGGTGGGCGACGCGGCGGAGGTGCAGGGCGCTGGGCGCGAGCACCTGCTTGCCGTTCTTCTCGACGCGCGGAATCGCGCCGGCTCGCTTGGCCTTGGTGATGATCTTTTCGATCCAGGGACGCAGGGCCTTGGCCTTCGTCAGCGTGGTCTGGATGCGGCCATGCTCAATGAGCGAGGCGCCGAGATTGGAAAGCATCGCCTCGCGGTGTTCGCGGGTGACGCCAAGGGAGGCGTGGTGTTTCTTGTGACGCATGGGTTTGGTTTTTTAGCGGAGCCCGATCGGCAATCCGGTCGCAGCGTGGCGCGACAGCGGACGGCGCGAGCGCCGGCAGATTTGAGGAGACTTAGCTTTCCTTCTTCGTCTCGAGGAGGCGCTCGTCGAACTTCATGCCCAGTGACAGGCCGAGGGCTTCGAGCTTCTCCTTGATTTCGTTGAGGGACTTTTTGCCGAAGTTGCGATACTTGAGCATCTCCTGCTCGGTCTTCATCGCGAGTTCGCCCACGGTGGTGATGTTCGCGTTGTTGAGGCAGTTCGCCGCGCGGACGGAGAGCTCGATCTCGTTGACCGACATGTTGAGGAGCTTGCGGAGCTTGTTCTGCTCCTCGCTGACCTCGGACTGCTGGTTCTCGAATTCGTATTCCTC
>JANOCA010000038.1:0-1948 GCA_031411915.1 Opitutaceae bacterium | reverse complement strand
GCAACTTCATGATTCGAACCAAGCTCGCTGCTCGATGCGCTAGAGTGACCAAAGCAATCGCACAATGTATGGCTACGGTTTGTAGAACGCCCCGAGGTGCTTCAGCACTTCGTCCTTCAGCGTCTCGGCGTCGACGGCGCCGTTGTGGCGCCAGAGGAGTTTGCCGCCGGGAGCGATGAGCACGGTGTGCGGGAGCGGGCCGGGCCATTGTGGATCGAGCGCGGCGACGAGGGCGTCGGCGCTGGCGCCAGTGTAGAGGAAGTTGGTGGCGGTGCGGCCCTCGGCCTTGAGCAGGCCCTTCAGGCGTGCGGAGGGCACGGCGTGCTGGCTCTCCAGGAATTTTTTCGCCTGCGGCAGCATTTTCGGGTCGTCCATGCTGATGGTGACGAGCTCGAATTCGCGCGTGCTCATGCGGCGCGCGAGCGCGACGAGGCCAGGGAACTCGGCGACGCACGGCGCGCACCACGTGGCCCAGACGTTGATCAGGCGGAGGCGGTGGGAGGTGTTCTTGGCGAGCGCGGCGACGCCGGCGGCGTCGATGGTTTCGAGGGCGACGGGCTCGGATTTCCATTTCGCATCGGCCTTGGCGACGTCGTCGCGCTTGTGGTTCCACTTGGTCGAGCAGCCCATGACGATCGTCTGTGGGGTGGTGACGGGTTTGCCGGCGAGGAGCTCGGTGACGGCGTTGCGGAGGTCGTGCTTGGTGACGGTGGCGGGATCCTCGAAGCGGGAGTCGTCGACGCGGCCGACGTAGCGGAGTTTGCGCTGCTGGTCGAAGAGGAAGACGTGCGGGGTGGCGAGGCAGCCGTAGGCCTTGGCGGCGACTTGGTGATCGCCATCGTAGAGGTAGGGGAAGGGGAAGCCGGCGTCGCGCGCGTAGAGCTTCATCTCTTCGTAGCTGTCGTTATATTTCGAGTAGCCGAGCTCGTCGATGCGCACGCTGTCGGGGCTGTTGGGGTTGATGGCAACAACCTCGAGGCCCTGGGCCTTGAACTGCTTGGCGAGCGGGATGAGGCGCGTCTCGGAGGCGTGGGAGTAGGGGCAGTGGTTGGAGAGGAACACCACCATGAGGAGCTTCGCGGCTTTGTAGTCGGCGAGGGTGTGGGTCTTGCCGTCAATGCCGAGCAGCTTGAAGTCGGGCGCGGCGTCGCCGAGCTTGAGCGTGCGGGCGTCGGGCGGGAGGCCGCCGGAGACTTCGCCCTTGGCGGCGGGGGCTTTTTTCGCGGGCGGGGACGCCGGCTGCTGCGCGAGGGCGGTGGAAAAGAGAAGCGTGGCCGCGAGCGCGGCGGCGAGGAGGCGGGGGAGTTGCGGGTTCATGGTTTTATTTCTGTCATTGCGAGTCCGGCGCAGCCGGGCGTGGCAATCCATCTGAACAGCTGGATTGCCGCGTCGCTTCGCTCCTCGCAATGACAAGGGGAATTAGGATTTCGCCAACGCCGCGAGCACGCCGCGGACGTAGCCGACGGACTCGGCGAGCCCGACGACGGGGTTGCCCGCGACCTTCTCATACTCGAAGGCGACGACGCCCTTGTATTTGATCTCCACGAGGGCGCGGAGCATGCCGGGGATGTCGAGGCGGCCGGCGCCGACCTCGGCAGGCACATCCTTCTGCGCGCCGACGACGGCGACGCTGTCCTTGAGATGGACGTCGTAGAGGCGGGCGGCGTATTTCTTGAGCGCGGTCGTCGCGTCGTCGCCGAAACGGGCGGTGTGGCCGACGTCGATGCAGAGTCCAACGCGGGCATCAAGGTTCTTCACGGCGTTCCAGATAACCTCGGGCGTGGGGTAGACTTTGTCCTCCGGGCCGTGGTTGTGGATGGCGAGCTTTTGGTCGAATTCCTTGGCGAGCTTCTCGACGAGGGGGAGGGCGGCGAGGTCGGGTTTGCAGACCATGGTGGCCATGCCGGCGGCGCGGACGTTCTCGAAGGCCTTGCGGCATTTGGCTTCG
>JANOCA010000037.1:0-3899 GCA_031411915.1 Opitutaceae bacterium | reverse complement strand
CACGGATTACTCGGTCGATCTCATACTCAAGGAAACGCTGGGCTTCATCGAAGCGAACAAGGACCGGCCGTTCTTCTGTTACGCGGCGTGGACCTTGCCGCACGGCGATTTCGAGGTGCCGGCGATTGCGCCGGAGTTCGCCGCGAAGCCGTGGCCGGAAAACGTGAAGGCCCACGCGACGATGTTGCAGCGCCTGGACCGGGATGTCGGGACTCTGCTCGCGAAGCTTTCGGCGCTGGGCATCGAGCGAAACACGCTCGTGATCTACACGAGCGACAACGGAGCCGCCGGCCCGGGCGGCTCCATCTTCGGGAGCACGGGCGGACTGCGCGGCGCGAAACGCGATCTGCACGAAGGCGGCATTCGCGCGCCTTTCCTTGCGCGCTGGCCCGGCCGGATTCCCGCCGGGAGCACGAGTGATCTGCTCACGAGCCACGTCGATTGGATGGCGACCGCGTGCGAGCTGGGCGGAGTCCAACCGCCGCGGACCGACGGCATCAGCCTCGTGCCGACGTTGCTCGGAAAGCCGCAGCTCGCGAAACACGAGCACCTCTACTGGGAGATCTACGAAGGCCCGGTGCCCTTTCAGCAGGCGGTGCGGATGGGTGACTGGAAAGGGTATCGCACCGCGCTGCGCGGGCCCCTTCACCTGCACAATCTGGCCAGAGATCCGAGCGAGCAGACCGATGTCGCCGCGCAGCACCGTGACATCGTCACCAAGATCGAAGCCATCATGGCGGCGGAGCATGTGCCCAGCCCGCACTGGGAGCCGCTGGAGATGCCGCAGGCCGCGAAGAAGAAATCGCGGGCCAAGGAGAAGTGAACCGTCCGTCCCCAAGATCACCGTGAAACGACAACTCTCTCTTTTCCTCCTCTGCTGCCTCGCGGGTGCGCCGGTCATCGCGAATGCCGCGGCGCCCAACATCGTCGTCATCCTGGTGGACGATATGGGCTGGTCCGACTTGGGGGCCTACGGCGGCGAAATTGAAACGCCCCACCTCGACGCGCTGGCGAAAGGCGGAGTGCGCTTCACCCAGTTCTACAATACGGCGCGCTGCTGCCCTACCCGCGCCGCGTTGCTCACGGGACTCTATCAGCATCAGGCCGGCATCGGCCACATGGTCGGAAACGACGGCCTCCCGTCGTATCAGGGATATCTCAACGACCGCTGCGTCACGCTGGCCGAGGTGCTCCGGCCCGCCGGCTACACCACCTTGATGACGGGCAAGTGGCACGTCGGATCCGCGCCCGGCCAGTGGCCGCTGGACCGCGGCTTCGACCGCTTCTGGGGCACGCCCTCGGGCGGCGGCGTCTATTTCAAGGACACGCTCGAGACCCGCCCCGAGGTGTTCTTCGTGGACGGCGCCAAGCGAATCGAGCCGCCGGACGACCTGTATGTCACCGACACGTTCACGGACCGCGCGCTCGAGTATGTGGACGAGGCGGTGACGCGGACGAAGAAGCCGTTCTTCCTGTATCTGGCGCACATCGCGCCGCATTGGCCCCTCCAGGCGAAGCCAGGCGACATCGCGAAATACGCCGGCCGCTACGACCTCGGCTGGGACGCGGTGCGGGAAAAACGTTTTGCTCGCCAGAAGGAGATGGGCCTCGTCACGCGCGATGCCGTGCTCAGCCCGCGCGACCCGCAGGCGAAGCCGTGGAGCGAGATGCCGGAGACGGCGCGCAAGGAACTCGCGCACCGGATGGAAATCTACGCCGCGCAGATCGACTCGATCGACCAGAACGTCGGCCGGCTCGTCGCGAAGCTGAAGCAACTCGGGCAGCTTGAGAACACCCTGATCCTCTTCCTCAGCGACAACGGCTGCTCGGCCGAGGGCGGCCCGGGCGGGTTCAGCCGCGGGCAGGCCGGCGCACCCATCGGCACCGGCCGCTCGTATGCCAGCGCCGGACTGGAGTGGGCCAACGCCTCGAACACGCCCTTACGCAAATTCAAGATCGCCACGCACGAGGGCGGCATCTCCACCCCCTTCATCGCCCACTGGCCCGCCGGCATCCGCGCCCGGAACGAGGTGCGCCACCAAGCCGGGCACGTGATCGACCTCATGCCCACCCTGGCTGAGGTGGCGGGCGCCACGTATCCGACGACCCATGGCGGCCGCGAACTTCTGCCCCCCGAGGGCCGCAGCCTCGTGCCCGCGCTGACCGGCTCCGGCGAGCCCGAGATGCGCACGTTGTTCTGGGAGCACGAGGGCAACAAGGCTGTGCGGCTGGGGGACTGGAAGGCCGTGGCGGTGAACCGCGGCCCATGGGAACTCCACGACCTGCGAACGGATCGAGCGGAGATGCACGATCTCGCCGCCCGCCATCCCGAGAAAGCCCGCGAGCTGACCGCGCTCTGGCAGGCGTGGGCCGCGCGCTGCGGGGTCTGGGAGTGGGACGATCTCCAAAAGCACCGCCAGTCCCGCGCCAAGGGAAAGAAGAAGGAGTAGCCCGTCGCACCATGCCCCGGAAGAAGTCAGCTCACTGGCTGTATTGGCTCGCGGCGCTGCTGGCCGCGGCGCCCGCCGTGCCGGCGGCGTTGGCCGCGGCCACCTCGCACCGTCCAAACATCCTCTTCCTCATCGCCGACGACCTCACGCTGACGGCGCTCTCCTGCTACGGGAACCCGCTCGCCCGGACCCCGAACATCGACCGGCTCGCGGCGGGAGGCACACGGTTCACCCGCGCGTATTGCAACGCGACCTATTGCGGGCCGTCGCGTGCGTCGTTCATGTCCGGCTACTATCCCCACGCGACCGGCGTCCTGGGCTACGCCAGTCCGCGCCGGGAGATCGGCGACCGCGCCACGTGGTCGCAGCACTTCATGCAGGCCGGGTATCGCGCGGCGCGGGTGAGCAAGATATACCACATGGGCGTGCCGGGCGACATCGAGGAGGAAGGCGGCCGCGATCACAATGGCGCGGACGACGCGGCGTCGTGGCACGAGCGCTACAACAGCCCCGGCCCCGAGTGGCGGGCGCCTGGCCGCGGGGAGACGCTGGAGAACAACCCCGACGGCAAGAAGCCCGCGGCGGGCGGAAACACCTTCGTGGTCGTCGAGGCCGAGGGCGATGATTCGGCGCACTCCGACGGGAAGACGGCGGCGAAAGCGGTCGAGTTGATCGAACGCTTCGGCGGCGCCCGGCAATCGGCGCCGAGGGAGCTCGCGCAGCCCTTCTTCCTCGCGGTGGGATTTGTGCGGCCGCACGTGCCGTTTGTCGCGCCGGCGAGGTATTTCGAGCCGTTCCTTCCCTACGAAAAGCTTCCGCTGCCGCCCAAACGACCCGAGGCGTGGCGCGACATCCCGAAGGCGGGCATCAACTACAAGACCAGTGAGAACATGAAAATGGATCTCCGCCGGCAGCAGAAGGCGGTCGGGGGATACTATGCCTCGGTCGCTTTCATGGACGCGCAGGTCGGCAAGGTGCTCGACGCGCTGCAGGCGTCCGGCCTCGAGAACGAGACGATCGTCATCTTCACGAGCGACCATGGCTACCATCTCGGAGAGCACGATTTCTGGGCCAAGGTCAGCCTGCGCGAGGAATCGGCGCAGGTGCCGCTGGTGATCCGGGTGCCGGGCAAGCCGGCCGCCGTCTGCCATTCGCTCGTCGAGCTGATCGACCTTTTTCCGACCACCGCGCGGCTGTGCGGGCTCGAGGTGCCGGCGCGCCTCCAGGGACGAGACATCTCGCGGATGCTCGACGATCCGCGCCACACGGTTCGCGACACGGCATTCTGCGTGGCGCCGATGCGCGAGGGCTTTCTGCTCCGCGACGACCGCTGGGCGTTCATCCAATATGCCGAGGACGCCGCGCAGGGCGTCGAACTCTACGATCTCACGGCTGATCCAACGCAATACGTGAACCTCGCGGTGAAGCCCGAGTTTGCGGAGGTGGTTC
>JANOCA010000036.1:0-9435 GCA_031411915.1 Opitutaceae bacterium | reverse complement strand
CCGTTCTACCAGCGCCTGCGCGCCCGCGGCAAACCCGCCAAGGTCGCCCTCGTCGCCGTCGCCCGCCGCCTCATCGAGCTGCTCAACCTCCTCCTCAAAAATCCAAACTTTGTCCTAGCCGGCTGACACCGTTGCTACCCGCGCGCCACCGGCCGCGCCGGATCGGCGATCCACTCGCTCCAAGAGCCGGCGTATAACTTCGAGCCGCGGAGACCGGCGTATTCCATCGCGAAGATATTCGCGCACGCCGTGATGCCGGACCCGCATTGGTGCCCCACCTCCTCCGGCCTCCGCGCGCCGATCATCGCCTCGAACTCGCGGTGCAGCTCCGCCGCCGGCCGCATCGTGAGATCGGCGTTGAGGTTCGCTTTGTAGAAACGATTCAGGGCGCCGGGGATGTGCCCCGCCACCGGATCGATCGGCTCGACTTCGCCGCGGAAGCGCTCGGCCGCCCGCGCATCGATGAGAGCCGACGCCGGATCCTCGATCCGCCGGAGCACCTCGGCGGCGTCCCACACCGCGCCCGGCGCGGGCTGCGCGCGCAGCGCTGTCGGGCGCGGCACGGGCACATCTTTGGTCACGGCTCGCCCTTCGGCGCACCACTTCTGCCAGCCGCCGTCGAGCAGCATCACATTCGCGGGCCCGATCCATCGCGCCATCCACCAGAGACGCGCGGCATAGAGGCCGCCGGCATCGTCGTAGGCCACAATGGTCGAAGTTTCCGTGACGCCATGCTGCGCCAGAAAATCGGCGAACGCTTGGGGCGCTGGCAGCGGGTGGCGGCCGTTGCGCCCCGTCTTGGGGCCGGCCAGCGCGTGCTCCACGCTCGCGAAATGCGCGCCCGGGATGTGGCCGTCGCGATAGGCCCGCTCGCCCTTCGCGTGATCGGCAAGATCGTGGCGGCAATCGAAGACCACCCACGTGGGATCGGAAATGTGGGCGGCGAGTTCGGCGGGGGAGACGAGCATGCCACCAGCGAAACCGTCCTCGCGCGTCAGATCACGCGAATTCATCCCGCCCTTGCCTGACTGCACGCCGCCGCGAAAGCTGCGCGCCATGAATCAACCGCCGCACCGCGACCCGCTTCATGGCGTCACGCTTGAACGACTCCTCACCGAGCTCGTGGATGCGCTCGGCTGGGAGGAACTGGGCCGTCACGTCGCCATCAACTGCTTTCGCCACGATCCCAACCTCAAATCTAGCCTCGTGTTCCTCCGCAAAACCCCGTGGGCGCGCTCCAAGGTGGAGCAGCTCTACATCCAGTGGAAACGTTCGCGCGGCACCTCCTGAGCCACCGCCGAGGGGCGGGCAAATCGCTCACGCCCGCGGCATCCCGACCTGGCGGAGCGCCTCGTAGGTAGCGACGGCGGCGGCGGCGCTGAGATTGAGCGAGCGAAGCGACGGATTCGCATGCGGAATCGTGACCCGCTGCGCGGCGCCGATCTCGTCGTGCAGCCAGGCGGGGGCGCCGGAGCTTTCGTTGCCAAAGACAAGGCCGTCGCCGTCGGCAAAGCGGACGTCCCAGAAACTCCTCTCGGTCTTCGTCGTGAAGAGCCAGAGCCGTTTCGGACCCTCCGGACTCGCGCGGAAGGCCGGCCAGTCCGCGTGCTCATGCACATCGAGCTGCTTCCAGTAATCCATGCCGGCGCGGCGGAGATTGCGGTCGTTGATCACGTAGCCGAGCGGATGGATGAGGTGCAGGCGCGAATGCGTGAGCGCGCACATCCGGCCGATGTTGCCGGTGTTGGGCGCGATCTCGGGCTGGAAGAGCACCACGTGGATCATCCGCGCGATGCTTGGCCGCGCCGCGGGCGAGGCAAGCGCCCGCTCGTGGATTGCGTTCCGCGCCGGGCGCGTCAGCCTCGGGACGTGAGCCAATCCGCGAAACGCCCGGTGGTCTTGGTCGATGACGAAGCCTCCTTCCTCGATCTCATGAAGCTACTTCTGGGCGGCCAGCTCGACTGCCCGGTGCATGGCTTCACCAACCCGCTCGAGGCCTTGGACGCCCTGCCCGGCCTCGCGCCCGGCGTCGTCATCACCGACTACAACATGCCGGAGATCGACGGGCTGACGTTTGTGCGCCGCGCGAGCCCTTTGGTGCCTGACACGGCGTTTGTGCTGCTCAGCGGCCAAAACCTCGAGTCATCCGCCGACCGCATCGCGCAAATTCCCGGCATCCGCGGCCAGCTGGCGAAGCCGCTCGGCTGGCGCAGCGTCGCGCAGGAGATCCTGCGCGTATGGCCGGCGGGCGCGGGTGCGCCGCCGTCGATGCGCTGAGAAACGCAGGAAGCCAGCGCAGGGCGTCTGCGAGACAGACGCCCTACGTGGGAAACGATTCTTCGACGCTCCTCTTTGCGAAGCGCCACCTCAGAAGCGGCCGTTCAGGCCAAACGTCACGGTCACAAAATTTGTGATGTTTTGGCGGTAGCGATCCTTCGTCCCCATGTAGAATTCCTGCGGCTCGTTCAGCAGGTTGGAGATGTCGACCGTGAAACCCAGGCCCGGCTTGTATTGGTAGCTCATGCCGACGTTCAGGGTCTTCATCGAGTAGCGATAGATGTTCCGGCCGGGAGTCGTGATGCCGCTCAACGACGTGATGTATTCGCCGGTGAAGTTGTAGAGCGCCCGGGCACTGAAGCCGGACCGGTGCCGCCACGAGAGCGACGCGTTCGATGCGCTCGGGATGAAGCCAGCGACTTCACGGCTAGTCAGATAGCGGTTTCCGCCGCGCAGGCCGTGCGTTTCGACCTTCGAATAGTTGAAGGACGCCGAGAGTCCGCTCAGCAAACCGGGCAGGAACGTGAGCTGCTGGGAATAGGCGAACTCCCAGCCCTGCGCCACCGCGGTGCCGGAATTGATCGAGGTGCGCTCGATGAAGCCTTCATATTCGCCGTCGTAACCGTTGTCCAAGCCGCCGGGGATGATGCCCACCTCCTGGTTGGTGATGATGTAATCGGCGATCGACTTGTGGAACCAGCCGAGGGTGAGGGCGCCGACGCCTTGGAAATAATACTCGAGCGTGGCATCCCAGTTCTTGGCGGTCTGCGGCTTGAGGGCAGGGTTGTTGACCGTCAGCCGCCGGTTGGTCTCATCGATTGTTTCACCCGGCCGCATGTTGGAGATGTCCGGGCGTCCGAAGCTGGTCGAATAGCTCAGGCGGCCTTTCAAGTTGGAGGTGATGTCGTGAAACGCATGGATGCTCGGGTAAAGGTCGCTGTAGCTGCCGTCGATCACGCGGTCGGTGTTGGCGTAATCGCGCATCGCCGAGCCGACCGGGTCCGCGAGCTGCTCCGCCGCCGTGCTGGCGCGACGTGCCCGCACCCAACCCTTGCCCATGGTCTTGGTATCTTCCCACCGCACGCCGCCGAGGTAACCGGTGCGACCGAGCCACCCTTCCCGGCCGAGGCGTCCATTGGCCATCAGGTAATAGGCTGTCACCTCTTCCTTCACGCTGCTGGTGGCCGTGAACTTGGATTGTTCGCGGAAATAGTGGTCCTCCTGCCAGAGCGCAGGATTCGCGGGCCACCCATCAACGGTGTGCATGGAGGACTGCCACATCGGGATGCCGAGGCCAGTCTTGACGCCAATGTGGCTCCGGTAATTCGGATCGTGCGCCAGGCGCAGATTTGGATCGTAGCGCAAGGTGCCGGTAAAACTCCAACGGTGGCGGTCCTTGCCCCACACATCACGGGTGGATTCACGCCAAGCAGCGCCCACCTTCAGGAAGGTCGGCGCGGCCAAAGGCGTGCGCCACCGCATGTCGTAGCGAGCCTGATAGATGACCTGATCGCTCTCGTTGCGTTGCTGCGTCAGGCCATCGGTCGCCCGCGGAAGATAATTCCTCGGATCGGTCCAATCCGCCCCGCCGTTGCGGGTGAAGCTCGGATAGGTGCTCGACTGCGAGCGATCAAGGACCCAGCCGGCGTTGCCGAAATTGACCGGCGAGCCGGGAGTCTGCAGCGCCGGGTCAAAAAAGCGCAGGGCCATCACGCCGCCGCGGCCCTGACCGTTGTTCAAATGCGACTCGCCCGCACTCGCACCGTATTCTATGTTCCAGTTGGCATAGTTGTGCTCGCCGCTGAAATCGATGCGGCGCATCCGCAGGTAGTAGTTCAGCGGACCGTCGCTGACGACCTCGATGTGGGAGGCGTTCGCGCTGCTCCCCGTGGTGGCCGGGGCCACGCGCTCGGGCACCGGCCGAATCGCGGTGACCGTGTCGGTGAAGGTCCCGGGCAAATAGGAGGTCGCGGCGCTCGGCAGCGTCCCTTGGGCGCCCGTGAAGGCGCGGATGAGCGGCCGGCGGCGGTGGCGCTCGAAGTTGTCGTTCTCAAGCAGGCCGAGCGAGAACTTCGTCGTGGCGGACCAGCGGTAGTCGGCCTTGAAGTTCACGCTCATTTGTTTCCGGTTGTTCGTGTTGTCGTAGACTTCGTATTGCCGCATCGGCGCCGGACCCGTCGGGACGTCCACGTAATCATAGAGCGTGTAGAAACCGCCGACCGCGTTTTCGCTGTAGAACAGGTTCAGCGAGACGCCGAGATTCCGCTGGTCGCCAAAAACGCTGAAGACCTGCTGGTGCGTGAGGTTGAGGACCGGGTGTGCGCGATGTTCCCGGCGAATGGGCGTCTGCTCGAAGAACGGCGGCGCCCAGCGCGTGCTGAAATTGTAGGTGGTGCGGCTGTTTTCGCGCATGCTGAAGGTCGCGCGGGTCTTGAAATTGATCGTGCCGCCGAGTGAGTCCGCGCCCTTGTCGGGCGTGTGACCCTTGATGAGTTCCAAGCCGTCAAACATCGCGCCCGTGACGCCTTGGAGCTCGAACGCCCGGCTGCCCGCATCGGTGGTGGTCAGCGTCATGCCGTCGACCGTCACGTTGTTCAGGCCGGGCGGCATGCCGCGCATGTTGAACTGGTAGTTCAGCCCCTCGACCGTCGGGCTGCCGGCGACGCCCGGCAGGCGCATCACGACTTCACCCGCGCTCATGTTGGGCAGATAGCCGAAGGAATCCATGGCGATGACATCCTTCACGTTGTCGGCATTCCGCTTCTCCGTAATCATCGCGGCGTTGCCCTCGCGCTCGCCGGTGACCTTGAAGGCATCGAGCTTGTAGATGCCGGAGGTGAGATCGAAGTCGCGCATCGCGCGTTGCCCGCCCGCGACGTTCACCACGCCGGTCTGCTGGTCGAGGCCGATGTAGGTGACGGCGATCTCGTGGGCGCCGGCCGGAACGCCGTTGAACACGTAGCGTCCCGTCGCGTCGGTGAGAGCGACGATGCCGAGCTTGGGCAGCTCGACGCGCGCGCCCTCAAGCGTGTTGCGGGTCTGGGTGTTGCTGACGACGCCGGAAATCGTGCCGGATTCGGCGGCGCCGGCACCAAGGAGCGGGAGAAACGCGCAGCAAAGCGCGGCAAGCAGGACACGGAGCGACAGGGTTGTCATTGTGGGGAAACGGACGGTTGGTGGTGAGGCGACGCAAACCGGGGGGCATCGCAAGGTCAGGTAACGGCATCCACTTTTTCCCGAATATCGCCGTGCGCAAACGAAAAACCATCGGACGCTACGACCCCATGAAATGTGAGGCCCCCGTCGACGGCGTTCCGCGCCGCAGACCCGGGGCAAGGTCCGCGCGGTCGAGGGCTACGGCCAGTGCTGCCGAAGTTTCGCCCGCACGAAGCGCACGCTCGCGGCGAGTTGCTCCATGCCGTCGACCCCATCCTCGATGCTCACCCAGCCGTCGAAACCGACGCCGCGCAGCGTGGAGAAGATGGCGTCGTAGTCGTTGAGGCCCTTGCCGATTTCGCCGTGGCGCAGGCGCTTCGCGTAACCCTCCGCCCCGCCCTCCTCGCGCCGCAAATCCTCCAGCGTGCCGGAGATGAGCGTGCGATCGCTCGCGTGCATCGTGACGACCCGATGCTTCACGCGCTGTAAAAGCTCCAGTGGATCGTCGCCCGCGAGGAACGCGTTGCTCGGATCGTAGTTCACGCCGAAGTTTTTGTGGCGGATGCGTTCCACGAGATCGCAGAAGACGTCCATCTTCTGCGCGAACTCAGGGTAGCTCCAGAAATCGTCCTTGTAATGGTTCTCGATGATCAGCGTCACGCCGCAGCGCTCCGCGTCCGGCAAACACGCCTCGATGCTCTGCGCCACGAGCGACAAGCCCTGCTCGCGCGACAGCTCCGGCCGGCGCTGGCCAGAGAGCACGCGACAAAATTTCGCGCCAAGCGCGGCCGCCATGCGGATCCAGAATTTCTCCTTCTCGATCTCGGCGCGGCGAAACTCGGCGTCGGGATGCGAGAAGTCCGGCGAGCAGCACAGCATCGGGATCACCATGCCACGCGACTCCACTTCGCGGCGCGCACGCGGCCAGTTCGCGGCGTCGGCCAGCTCGAGCATGCCGCTGTAATATTCGAGTCCGTCGAGCCCGAGCGGCGCGGCGAGATCGACCCACTCACGCAAGGTCATCGTGCCGTCCTTGACGAGCTGGCGCATGAAGGCCTTGGGAAATGCGGCGAGCCGCGGCGGGCCGCAGCGGCCGGCCGAACATTCAACGTTCAACGCGGAACGCTCAACGCTCAACGATTCGGTATGCGATGCCGCTGTCTCCACTTGAGCGTTGAGCGTTAAATGTTGAGCGTTGAGCGTTCCGCCGCCAACGGCGGCGGCGCCTTGTTCGGATTCCGTCCCATGATCGAATACTGCTCGAGCTCGAGCACCGAGCCGCTGATCGGGCGCGACTCGTCGCCGAGCCAGTAGACGGCCATGCTCGCGATTTCCTCGGGCATGATGAGGCGGCCCGACGGCGCGAATTGCTGCGGCACGCTCTTGTGCCAGTCCGCCGCCATGCCGTGCTCGATCTGGTGATGGTATTCACGGTCGGTGAGCACCCAGCCGACGTTGAGGTGATTGAAGCGCACGCGATCGTTGCAGTGAGCGTTGGCGAGATTGCGCGAGAGCGTCTGCAGGCCGCCCTTTGAGAGACTGTAGTCGAGCAGGTTGGCCTGCCCGCTGTGCGCATTGATCGAACCGATGTTGAGCACGCTGCCCTCGGATTTCTTAAGGTGCGGCAATGCCGCCTGAATCAGAAACACGGGAGCGCGGAGATTCACCGCCATCATGCGATCGAAGAACGCCACGGTTGTCGTCTCGAGGTTCGTGCGCGCCACGATCGCGGCGTTGTTCACGAGGCCGTCAATGCGGCCAAACGCCTTCACCGCCGCCGCCACGACCCGCGCCGGGCTCGTCGAGTCCGCGAGATCGGCAAGGCACAACGCCGCGCGTTTGGCCCCGAGCTTCTTCACGAGCGCCTTGCCGTCCGCGCGCTCGATCCCGTGCACGAGCACGCGCGCGCCTTCGGCCACGCAGCGCTCCGCAATCGCCTTGCCGATGCCGCTGGTGCCGCCGGTGACGATGATGACTTTGTTTTTCAGACGCATGGGGAAAATCTCAAAAAACAAAGGTCCAAACGCCAAAGAAATCCCAATTCTGAAATTTCACTCCGCTCATTGGCCGTTGAATATTTTTTGGAGTTTGGACCTTTGGCGTTTGGGATTTCCCGTCGTCAGACGGGCTTGAGCACGGCCTTCACGATCTCGCCCCCGTGCATTTTCTCGAACGCCTCGTGCCAGCTCTCCAGCGCCCACACGCCGCCGAGGATCGGACGCACGTCGAGCTGGCCGGACGCCAGCAGCGCGAGCACGCGCTCCCAGATCGGCCAGTTGTGGCTGAAGCTGCCTTGGAGCGTGATGTTTTTCTGCACGAGCGGATCGAGGGAAAAATTCAACGGCTGCGGGCCCCAGCCCACCTTGCTGATCCAGCCCGCGGGGCGCACGAGTTCGAGCGCGACCTTCAGCGCGGCCGAGGCACCCGCCGCATCGATCACGCCGTCGGCGCCGAGACCGTCGCGCTCGCGCGCCCACGCGGTGGCGTCGCCGATGATCACCGAGCAGCCGTAAACTTTCGCGACTTCGAGGCGCGTCTTGTCGCGCTCGAGGCCGACGAGCGCGACCTCTGCGCCCGCGAGCCGCGCCATCGCCGCGCACAAAATCCCAATCGGTCCCGGCCCGAGCACAATCACGCGATCGCCGGGGCGGACCTTGGAGTTGTTCACGACGGCGTTGTAGGCCACACAGCACGGCTCGGTGAGAGCCGCGTGCTCCATCGCGAGGCCGGCAGGCACACGGTGCAGACAACGCGACGGCACGCGAACAAAGCGCGTCATGGCGCCATCGACGCCGTAGCCGAAGCCCTTGCGCTTCGGCTCGAGGTTGTAGAGACCGGCGCGCGTGAGCGGGCTGTTCAGGTCGATCACCGCCGCGGTTTCGCTGACGACACGATCGCCCTCGCTCCAGCCCTTCACGTTGGCGCCGAGCGACGCGATCCGCCCGCCGAACTCGTGGCCGAGCACGACCGGGTAGTTCACCGGCCAGCTGTGATGCCCAGTCCATTGGTGCAAATCGCTTCCGCAGACGCCCACGGCTTCGACCGCGAGGATCACATCGTCGGCACCCGGCTCCGGGCGCGCGAATTCGCGCAGCTCCACGCTGTGTGGCGTGGAGGAGAAATTGACGACAGCGGGAGATTTCATTTCCGGTCCTTTCCGACTTTCACGTCACCGAATCCGTGCACGCGATCGCAGATGATGCGCAGCGTGCCCTCAAGGTTTCCATCCGCGGTGCGGAACGCATCCGCATCCACCGCGAGCGGCGCGCCGATGACGACGAGCGGCGCGCCAAACTCCGGCGTCCGCACCGCCTGCTCCAGCGTGAGCCCGCCCACGGCCTGCACCGGCACATTCACCGCCGCGACGATTTCGCGCAGTTGATCGAGCGGGTTCGGCATCCGCCGGCCCGCCGCCGCGATGCCGCGGCGCTCGTCGTAGCCGATGTGGTGAATCACAAAATCGCACCCGAGATCCTCGATGATTTTCGCGCCCTCGACCATGTCGGAGAAGCCGAGGTTGTCGCCCATCACCTTCACGCCGTAGTCGCGGCCGGCCTTGACAACGACCTTCAGCGTTTCCTCGTGCGCGCGGGCCATCACGACCACGTGCGTCGCGCCGGCCTTCGCCATCATCTCCGCCTCGAGGTAGCCGCCATCCATGATCTTGAGATCGGCGACGATCGGAGTCGTCGGGAATCGCTCGCGCAGCGCGCGCACGCCATGCACGCCCTCGGCGAGGATGAACGGCGTGCCCGCCTCCAGCCAGTCCACGCCCGCGCGCAACGCCATCTCGGCGGTGGCAAGCGCCTCGGCGCGATCGATGAGGTCGAGTGAAATCTGGACGATGGGACGCATGGGTTCGCGGGAGCCGCCGAAAGTGGCGCGCTTTCCTGCGTCGCGTCAACGCGATCAATTTTCTAGGCGGGTGCCCTCACCCCGCCTACCTCGCCACGCTCGCAGTCAAACGGCCGCGGCCGACAGCGCCGACGCCGCGATGAAACG
>JANOCA010000035.1:0-2825 GCA_031411915.1 Opitutaceae bacterium | reverse complement strand
GAGAGCGGAGCATGCCGATCCGCGGCCTCGGCGGTGAGCAACACTGCGAACAAACCGGCCGACACCGCGCGGCCGAATCGCTGACGTTGGTTGGGGCACCTCATGCCTCAGCCATGAACACCGCGAGGCGCCGTGGCAATCACGGCGCGTGCTCGGTAGCGGGTGGGTTTCATTCGGCCTGAACTGTGGGAGCGGGTTACCCCGCGGCGCCTCGGGGCATAAAGCCCCTCCCACAACCAACCCGACCCACCACCGATCAAACCAATCGCGGAAGGCGTGATTCACACCTCCGTGCTTCCGCTCTTTCGCGGTCCCGCGATTAACCCGCCATCTGCCAAGCGCTCACTTCAGCTCGCTCTTCACGCGTTGCGCGACCGCGAGTGAAAACTTCGCCGCGCCGGCCGCGTTCAGGTGCTGGGAATTGTAGAAGTTCGCCGTGTTCTGGCAAAGGGGCGAGTCGCTGAAATCCCACAGTTCCGCGCCGTGCTTGGCCGCCAGCTCCCGGAACTTGGCGAAGATCTCGGCCCGGTTTTTCTGCATCGCCTGAATTCCCGAATACTCCGGCGAATAGGCGATGACGCAGCGGATGCCCTGCTCCTTGCAGACCCGCATCACTTCCTCCAGCGCCGCGATCCCGGCGGGTTCGATGCGGTAGGCGACGCCGTCTTTGACTGAGCGTTGGAAACTCTCGAAATCCTCCGTCCAATTCAGATACCTCGGATTGAAGCCAAGGAAGTAATCCTCGCGAGGCTCGGCGCCGAGCGTCGCCAAGGCCGCTCGCGCCCACGTGAAACTCATGTCCTCGACCGCGTAGCCGTAGAGCGGGATGTGGCGCCATTTCCACACGGCGGGATCAATCGCCACGAGCGCCTGGTAAAGATCAGGCTCGCTGAGATACGGCACAAACATGGCCGGGTCGTAGATCTCGCCCTTGTGGGTGGCCTCGAAGGTGAAGGCCTCGAGGTTTTGAATGACCATCGCCGGCTTCTTGTTGCGGCGCAGATAGGTCTTCAGCACGCCGAGCTGCACATCGATGTGCACGCCGTTCATGCCCAGGTTGTAGGCAGTGCGGCCCGTGACTTCCTGAATCACCCGAGGGTCGTAGTGGACGAGCGCGCGCGAGGAGCCGCTGATGACCACATCGGCATTCACCCGGCCCTCAACGACGCGGTTGAACGACCCGAACTTCGATGTCGTGACCCGCCGCAGGCTGAAGCCGATCGCCGCGTCGATCGCGAACGCCAGCACGGTCACCAGCGCGAAGAAGAACACGACTCTGCCCAAGCCTTGGAAGCTGCGCCGCGGGGTGGCTTCGGCCGATCTCGCGCCGCTACCCGGCGCACCAGCTGCGAGATTGCCCCCAGAAGTCGGATTGGACGTAGGCTCGGACATGAATGACGGAACTCATCGTCAACGGCGGGGGTTGGCAATTCTTGAGTGAAAATCGCCCGCGAAGCGGCGTGCCACAGGGCACGGCGAAATTTCAGGTGACGCATCCGGGCAAACCTGAGTGATAGTCAGTTCGTGCTGCGTCCCATTTTCGCCCCTCGCCGATTCACCATCCTCACGGCGCTCGGGCTCATGGTCGGAACATTCGCGGCCGAAATTGTCGCGCTGCGCTTGGTGTCCGATCTCTATTTTTATGGAGCGATCTCAGGGCTCTACGTGACCGCCACCGATGACCCGGCGGTGCGAGCTTCGCTGGCCATCGTTGCCAAGTTGGTCGCTGCCGCGGTCATCGGCCTGTGGGCGCTGCGATGGTCGCGCGAGACATGGAAGGACGTGGGCCGGGCGGGATTCACGCCCGTGGGGTTGCCGCTGGTGTTCGTGCCGATCGTCGTGGGCGTCACCATCTTCATCTCGGAGATCGATAATTTCCTTCGCGCGATCTACTCGGAGGAGCAACTGAGCCGGTGGGATCTGGCCCCGCAGCTCGACGAGATCGCGGCGGTTTCATGGCAGGGGCCGTTGCTCGCGGTCGTCGTCGCGCCGCTGGTGGAGGAGTTTGTCTTTCGCGGCTTGATCCTTCGCGGCCTGCTGGGCCGGTGGCGGCCGTGGGCGGCCATCGCGGTCTCGTCGGCGATGTTCGGCGCGATCCATCTCAACCCCGCGCAGCTCCCCATCACCATCAGCCTCGGCGCGATCCTTGGCTGGGCTTACTTCCGAACGCGCTCGCTGGGCCTGTGCGTGATCGGACACGCGATCAACAATGCGGCCACCTACATCCCGAGCGAGGTGCTGCCGTTTCAGGTGCGGGGTTTCAACTTGGCGCCCGACGCCGCGGTGACGGCGGCGATTTTCCATCCGTGGTGGTTCAACGCCATCGGGCTCGGCCTGGTGGGCAGCGGTGTGCTGCTCATCCACCGGCTCGCGCCCAAGGCGGAACCCTGGCAAGTGGCGGCCGGAGACACGCCCCCAGTAGTCCCGACAAAAACGTTTGGCGAACCGCCGGTTTTAGCCGACGCTTCCACCTCCATGTCCTCGGAACACACCCAGCTCGTCACCGCCCTCGCTCAACGCGCCCGCGCCGCGTCGCTCGTGCTGGCGACGGCGCCACGGGCGAAAAAGGACATCGCGCTAACCGCACTCGCCGATCTCATCGATGCTTCGCACGCGATCTTGCTGGATGCGAACGCCCGCGACTTGGCTTCGCCCGAGGCTACGGCGCTTACCGCCGCCGCGCGGGATCGGCTCACGCTCGACGAGAAACGCCTCCGCCACCTCGCGACCTCGGTGCGCGAGGTCGTGGCGTTGCCTGATCCGGTCGGGACGGTCCTGGAGGAAATCTCGCGCCCCAACGGCCTGCGCATCCGCAAGGTCCGCGT
>JANOCA010000034.1:0-20826 GCA_031411915.1 Opitutaceae bacterium | reverse complement strand
CGGGCACGCGTGAGGACGGATTTCGGTTGGAGGGCCATTTAGAGTTTGAGTCGCTGATGCGAGGGCCGGAACTTAGGCCGCTCGAACCACCGTTCAATGCCGTTTTCCAGAGTGATGACTGTCCGTCGCCGAGTTTTTGCCGTTGTCCTGCTCGCTGCGCTCTTCGCCAGTGCGGGCTGCGGCGATCGGGGCGGGGCGCCCCTGCCGGCGGAGATGGATGAGGCGCTTTATGTGCAGGGCATGCAACTCAAGCGCCAGGGTCGGAATCCCGAGGCGCTCACCAATTTCCTCGGCGTGATCGACAAGCGCGGCATGCGCGGCGCGCCCGAGTCGCACCTCGAGGCCGGGGCGATTTACCTGCATCACCTCAAGGATCCGGTGGAGGCTTATCACCATTTCCGGCGCTACCTCGCGCTCGAGCCGAAATCCAAGCAGGCCGACTACGCGCGCGGGATGGTCCAGGCGTCGATGCGCGAATTTGCCAAGACCATCCCCGGGCGCCCGCTGGAGGATCAGTCGATGCGTCTCCAGCACGACGACGAGCTGACCCGGCTGCGTCGCGAGAACGAAGAACTCCGCGCCGAGCTGTCGACCGTGCGCAACGGTGTCGTGAGTCCGCTCCCGCGGGGACCAGGGGTCATCACCTTTCCCGATGACATCCGCACCGTGACACCGCCGCAGCAACCCGTGGCCGAGAAGGAGGCCGCGGTCGCCACCGCGCCCGCCATCGTGCCGGCCCCGCAGAAAAACACGATGACGACGCCGCAGCGGGCCACGACGCCCACGCGAACCGCGGGCCGCACCCACACGGTGAAGGCGGGCGAGTCGCTCTTTCGGATCGGCCAGAGATACGGCGTGAAGGCCGATGCGATCGCCGCCGCCAACCGCGACCTGCTTCCGGGCGGAGCCGGCTCCACGTTGCGGCCGGGCATGGAGCTGAAGATTCCCTGAGTCGTGCCCCGGACGTCGCAACGCACAGCGGTCTTCACCGAGTCGCTCATCCGCGAGATGTCGCGCGTCGCGGCGCGCCACAACGCCATCAACCTCGCGCAGGGCTTTCCCGACTGGGATCCGCCCGCCGCGCTGGTGCAGGCGGGCAAGGATGCGATGGACGCGCACCGCCATCAATACGCCGTCACCTGGGGCGCGCCCGAGCTGCGCACCGCCCTCGGCGCCAAGATCGCGCGCTTCATGGGCGTGCCGGTCGACGCCGACCGCCAACTCGTCGTCACCTGCGGCGCGACGGAGGCGATGATGGTCGCGATGATGACCGTCTGTGATCCTGGCGACAAGGTCGGGCTCTTCTCGCCGTTCTACGAGAACTACAACGCCGACGCGATCCTCACGGGCGCGCAGGCGGTGCATGTGCCGTTGCACCCGCCGCACTACCGCTTCGATCCGGCGGAGCTGCGCGCGGCGTTTGCGAGCGGGCTGAAGGCCTTCATCCTCTGCAATCCCTCCAATCCCTGCGGCCGTGTCTTCACGCGCGAGGAACTGCTGCAGATCGCGGCGCTTGCCGAGGAATTCGACACGTTTGTCCTCACCGACGAGGTGTATGAGCACATCGTCTTCGCGCCGCACCGGCACGTGTATTTCTCGACGCTTCCCGGCATGGCGAAGCGCACGCTCATGTGCTCATCGCTCTCGAAGACCTTTTCGATCACGGGCTGGCGGCTCGGCTACGTCCACGCCGCGCCCGAGGTGATCGCGCAGGCGCGCAAGGTGCACGACTTCCTCACCGTGGGCGCGGCCGCGCCGCTCCAGCACGCGCTGGTGACGGCGTTGAACTTTCCGCCGAGCTACTACGACGAACTGTGCGCGGAATACGCCACGTCGCGCGACGTGCTGCTCAGCTATCTCGATCAAACGGGGCTCAACTACACGCGGCCCGAGGGGGCGTATTTCGTGATGCTCGATATCTCGCCCTTCGGCCACGCGAGCGACGTGGAGTTTGCCCACTGGATGACGCGCGAGATCGGCGTCGCGCCCGTGCCGGGCTCGAGTTTTTTCCCGCACGCGGAGAACCGCTACGTGCGGCTGAATTTCGCGAAGAAGCCCGCGACGCTGCACGCCGCGGGCGAGCGGCTGCTGAAGCTGAAACGGTAGTAGCGCGCTTGCGCGCGATTCCATCCGTAGCGGGGTGCCTCCCTGCTCGTGGGCTCTTTCGGTAGCCCGCTTCGTGAGAAGCGGGATTGTCCGAAGGCGGATATGCCGTCGGTCCCGCTTCTCACGAAGCGGGCTACCCGAACCACAGACCTCGGCGGGCAGGGACGCCCGCCGCTACCCAAGCTCAATGCGCCGGCGTGTCATTCTCGTGCTTCACCGCGTGGACGCCGGCCATCATGAGCTTGTCGGTCCAGGCGAGCGCGATGGCGGAGAGCACGAAGACGACGTGAATGATCACCTGCCACATCACGCCATGGTTGTTCAACGGCGCGCTCCCGGCAGGGTTCATGACCGTGATAAACGTCTTGAGCAGGTGAATTGACGAGATGCTGATGAGCGCCGTGGCGAGCTTCACCTTGAGCACGCCGGCGTTCACGTGATTCAGCCATTCCGGCTGGTCGGCGTGGTCGTCGAGGTTGAGCCGTGAGACGAAGGTCTCGTAGCCGCCGATGATGACCATGATCAGGAGATTCGCGATCATCACCACGTCGATCAGGCCCAGCACCATGAGCATCACGGTGGTGCTCAGATCAGGGCCGTCCTTCGGCACGCCATGGAGGGTGATGTGCAGGAGGTGCCAAAGTTCGACGAAGAACTGGTAGACATACACGCACTGCGCGAGGATGAGGCCCAGGTAGAGCGGCGCCTGCAGCCAACGGCTGGCGAAGATCGAGCGCTCGAGGAACTTTTCGATGAGACTGTCGGGTTTGGCCATGGGAAGGAGGGACGCCGGAAAGCGCGCAGAGAAGAGCGCGCGTGGTCGGCGTCGCAAGCCTAACGTTGCCCGAGCGCCTGGCGCAGGGCGCGCGTCTCCGCGAGCAGTTCACGGGCCGCGGCCAGCGCCGCCTCAGAGGGCAGGACCGAAACCGGCGGGAACTCGGCGTGCGACTCCTCGGGATCGCCGAGGCCGCTGGCCCGGAACAGGCGCAGGCGCTCAAGGATGAGGTCGCGGACCTCGGGGGCGTTGTCCACGGCGTGAAACACCGCCGTGTGGAGCGAGTCGCCGCCGCCCTTGCCCTCGTGCGCATCGCCGCCGCCGCCGGCGGACTGCACCTGCACATCAGCGAGGCCGAGCAGCCGCTGCAGCGGCCCCTGCGAGATCACGACCTGCTGAATGTTGGCGAAGCTGAGGGTCGATTCCTGCACCGCCACGATGCCCGCGCGGATGCGGAGGCTGCGATCGGTCACGGCATACCAGCGCAGCTCGTAGTCGAGACGGCGCAGCGCGTAGGTGAAGGGAATCTGCGCGAGGTAGAGCGCGATGCCCGCGACCTTGGCGAACCAGATCAGCGGAAAGGCCCACGGCGGCAGCCGCAGCGCGACTTCGACGATGGCCTGCTTGAAAACGGGCCACGTGAGGTTGCGGTTTTGCCGCGGCCGGGTCTTGGCTTTCGTCTTGGCCGGCGGCGGCGCGGCGGGATCGGTCGCCGGCGCGACCACCGGTGCGGCCTCGCGCGCCGCGGCGCGGGCGGCGCGCTGGGTCTCGGCCGCGCGCTCCACCTCGACCAGCACGAAGGCCCAGAAAAGAATGCCCGCCAGCGCCGCAAGCTGGGCGGCGACCCACGTCCACAGGCGCAGCTTGAGGTAGTTTTTCCCGGCACGAAAAACGCGCAGCGATGCCGGCGCGCCGGCCGGCGGATGCGGCTCGGGGGGCACCCGGAGCCAGTGCAGCACGAACTCACGCCAGCGGTTCGACATGGGGATGACAGGTGCTCAGGCGCGCGGCCGGCGGCCGAGCTCCTCGCGCAGCGCGCGCAGTTCGCCGGCGATCTCGCGCATCACGGCGGCCAGCTCGGCATCGGCCGCGGGTGCGCCGGGGCCGGCGGAAGCGGCGGCCGGAGCCGGGTGATCCTTCACGCCGCGCATGCGGGCGTAGAGAAAGTCGCGCACG
Organism: Opitutaceae bacterium; assembly: GCA_031411915.1. Classification (GTDB taxonomy): domain Bacteria; phylum Verrucomicrobiota; class Verrucomicrobiia; order Opitutales; family Opitutaceae; genus ER46. The sequence continues at coordinate 16,769 of JANOCA010000034.1, read as the reverse complement.
GCCTCGAATTCCTGGAGCCCCTCCAGCGACATCTCCGCGCCGGAGTTGCCGCTCGCCGTCTGGATCATGACCTTGGCGAGGCCGAGCCAGCGTTCGACGAAGTTGGACTTGAGGTGGATGTCCTGGATGCGCGCGTAGTTCACGATGATCTCGCGGCGGAAGAGGATGCCCCAGCTCATCGAGATGCCCTCGGCTGTGAACTTGTAGCGCATCGTGCTGTAGCGGAACCAGGCCGGCAGGATCAGGATCGGCAGCAGCGGCGGAAAAACCAGGAGCGACAGCACGTAGTAGGTGAACAGATTCTTGTGCGGCCGCTCGATGGCGAGGATGGCGGCGTCGCTCACACTGCCTATTGGGCTCGGCCCGCTCATATTGCCCCAATCGCCTCGTCCAGCACCGCGAGCAGGAAATCCGCGTCGGCCTTCGTGATGTTCATCGGCGGGGCGAAGCGGATCGTCTGGCCCCAGAGGCCGCCCTTGCCGAGAAGCAGGCCGAGCTCGCGGGCGTTCTCGACGGCCTGCGCGCACTCTTCCTTGCCGGGCGTCTTGGTCGCGCGGTCCTTCACGAACTCGATGCCGAGCATCAGGCCTTTGCCGCGCACGTCGCCGATGACTTTGTATTTCGCCTTCAGCTTGTTGAGGCCGGCGAGGATGTAGGCGCCGAGCTCGAGGCAGTTCTGCTGCGTGTTTTCCTGCTCGATGACTTCAAGGACGGCCTTGCCGATGGCGCTGACGACGGGGTTGCCGCCGAAGGTGTTGAAGTGAACCTTCTGCGCCATCGTCGCGGCGATTTTCGGCGTGGTGACGACGGCGGCGAGCGGGGCGCCGTTGCCGATGCCTTTGGCGAGCGTGACGATGTCGGGGATGACACCCTGCGTCTCGAAGCCCCAAAAATGCGAGCCGGTGCGGCCGAAGCCGGTCTGAACCTCGTCGGCGATGCACACGCCCCCGGCGGCCCGCACGTGCTCGTAGGCGTGCTTGAGGTAGCCTTGCGGAAACTCGACGAACCCGCCCACGCCTTGGATCGACTCGGCGATGAAGGCGGCGACCTTGCCGGGCGTGGCGTAGCTGATGAGGTCCTTGACGTCGTCGGCGTATTTGCGGCCGGCGTCGGGGTCGTCGTAGCCGAAGTGGCCGCGATACGGATACGGCGCGACGGCGTGGTGGACCCCGAAGGAATGCGGCACGTTGAATTTCCAGTTGCTGTGCGCGGTCATGCCCATGCCGCTCGCGTTGCCGCCGTGGTAGGCGTTGCGCAGCGCGATCACGTCGTAGTTGCCGGTGGAGAGGCGCGCCATGAGGAGCGCGAGGTCGTTGGCCTCGGAGCCGGAGTTGACGAAGTAGCAGACCTTGAGATCGCCCGGGAACTTCGAGGCGAGTTTCTCCGCGAACGCGCCGATGTTGGGGTTGAGGTAGATCGTGGTGGAGTGCTGGAGCGTGGCGTTCTGGGCGTTGATGGCCTTGAGCACGTGCGGGTGGCAGTGGCCGACGCTGACGGTCACGATGCCGCCGAGCCCGTCGAGGTAGCGTTTGCCGGTGGAGTCCCAGACATACTGCATCTTCCCCTCCACGATCATGATGGGCGTCTTATAGTAGAGGAAGAGCCCGGGATTGAGGAACTGCTTGCGCTGCGCGAGCACCGCCTCGAGCGAAGGTCCCGCGTAGGACTGAGGGGTGTGCGCAGTGGGCGGGAGGGGGATGGATTTCATGAAAGGATGAGGGCGGAATTCTTGACCACGGCTGGCACGGATTGACACGGATAAAGAAAGGAGCCGGAGGAATTGGATCTATCCGGGTTTATCCGTGCCATCCGTGTTCAAAGGTTTGGCGCGAGCTTGCGCAGGATGAGATAGACCACGAAGGCGATCGCGAAGCCGGCGAGCCAGGCGACGTTGTAGATCGCGTGGAAGAATGGCGCGATGCTCGCGGGGTCGATCGCTTTGATGTTGGCGAGGAAACCTGGCAGGCTCGGCAGCGCGCCGGCGAGAAAGGCCGCGACCGCGACCCAGCTCGTGCCGCCGGAGTAGCGGTAAGGCCCGTGGGCCGAGTAAAGCGCGGGCACGTCGAGGTGCTTTTTCCGGTAGACGAAATAATCTGCGATCATGATGCCGCCGATGGGGCCGAGCAGCGCGCTGTAGCCGATGAGCCACGTGAAGATGTAGCCGCTGGGATCGGCGACGAGCTTCCACGGCATCATCACGATGCCGATGAGGCCGGTGATCAGGCCGCCGATGCGGAAGGAGATTTTTCTCGGGGCAAGCTGCGCGAAATCGTTGGCGGGTGAGACGACGTTGGCGGCGATGTTGGTCGCGAGCGTGGCGAGGCAAAGCGCGAAGAGCGCGCCGATGAGCACGAGCGGGTTTTTGAAGCGGGTGAGCACATCGACGGGATCCCAGAGCGTTTTGCCATAGATGATCGTGGTGGCGCTCGTGACGGCGACGCCGATGAAGGAGTAGAGAGCCATCGTCGCCGGGAGGCCGAGCGCCTGGCCGAGGGCTTGGTCGCGCTGCGATTTCGCGTAGCGGGAGAAGTCGGGGATGTTGAGCGAGAGCGTCGCCCAGAAACCGATCATGCCGGTGAGTGACGGGAAGAAGATGCCCCAGAACTGCCCGGCCTTGGGCTGGCCGACGTCAAAGGCCGACGGTTGCGAGAGGATCGGGCCGAAGCCGCCGGCGGCTTGGTAAGCCCACGCCAGCAGCGCGAGGCCGAGCACGATGAGGAGCGGGGCCTTGAGGTTGAGCAGCACACGGATCGTATCGATGCCGCGCCAGATGACCCACATGTTGATCGCCCAGAAAAAGAGGAAGCAGGCGAAGTGGGTGAGAGTGATATCGAGGACGGGCAGCGGCGTCCCCGCGGTGATCGACGGGAGAAACACGCCGAGGATCTTATAGATGGCATCGCCGCCGATCCATGTCTGGATGCCGAACCAGCCGCAGGCCACGAACGCGCGGAGGAGCGCGGGGATGTTGGCGCCGGTCGTGCCAAACGACGCGCGGCAAAACACGGGAAACGGGATGCCGTAGCGCGTGCCCGCGTGGGCGTTGAGGATCATCGGGACGACGACAATCACGTTGCCGAGGAAAATCGTGGCGACCGCCTGCGACCAGTTCATGCCGCTGCCGATAAGGCCGGACGCGAGCATGTAGGTGGGGATGCACGCCGCCATCGAGATCCAGAGTGCGGCAAAGGAGGCCGTGCCCCACTTGCGGCCGGATGGCGGGACGGGCGCGAGGTCGTCGTTGTAGAGCCGCGAATCGCGCGCGCCGGCGAGCGCGGCAGTGGAATCGATCAGCTCGGGTGAGGAGGACATGAAAATTCTGCCCGCGAATCACGCGAATAAACGCGAATGACTGAGGTGGGAATTATTCGCGGTCATTGGTGTGATTCGCGGGCAGCCGATTTAGAAATGGCTCGGCTTCCGTTGGAGGAATTGGCCACGGCCAAGGGTGCCGGTGAACTTGCCGTCGCGGGCGGCGACTTGGCCGCGGACGGTTACGACGCTCGCGCGGCCTTCGAGCGGCCAGCCCTCGAAGGCGCTGTAGTCGACGTTCATGTGCTGCGTCTTCGCCGAAATCGTGCCGCGGTAATTCGGATCGAAGACCACAAGGTCGGCGTCGGCGCCGGGCTGGATCGTGCCCTTGCGGGGGAAGAGATCGAACTGCTTCGCGACGGCCGTGCTCGCGACGTTGACGAACGTGTGCAGATCGATCCGGCCGCGGGCTACGCCGTGGGTGTAGAGCAGGTTCACCCGTTCCTCAAGCGACGGGATGCCGTTGGGGATTTTCGTGAAATCGTCGCGGCCCATCGGCTTTTGCTTCTCGAAATCGAACGGCGCGTGATCGGTGGCGACCGTGTTGATGAGGCCGTCCCGGAGTCCGTTCCACAACACGGCCTGGTTGCGGGCGTCGCGCAGCGGGGGCGACATCACGAACTTTGCGCCCTCGAAGTTCGGCTTCTCGGCGTAGGTTTTGTCGAGCGTGAGGTATTGGATGAGCGTCTCGATGCCGACGCGCACGCCCCGCTGGCGGGCGGCGATGGCTTGGTCGAGCGCCTCCTTGCACGAGAGGTGGACGATGTAGGTCGCCGCGCCCGTGAGTTCGGCAAACGTCATCAGGTGGTGCACGCCCTCGGCCTCGACGGCGGGCGGGCGGCTCTCGTGGTGCTGCGCGGGGTCGGTCTTGCCGGCGGCGAGGAGCTCCTTGCAGCGCTCGGCGACGAGCGTCTCGTTTTCGCAGTGCGCGGTGACGACGACGCCGAGTTCCTTCGCGAGCTTGAGGGTCCGATACAGCTCCGTGTCGTCGATCCCGAAGGCGCCTTTGTATGCGAGGAAGATTTTGAAGGACGAGATGCCGCGGCGGACGATCTCGCGGAGCTGGGCCTCCGTCGTGGCGTCGAATTTCGTGACGCCCATGTGGAAGCTGAAATCGCACGCGCTCTTCCCGACGGCCTGCGCCATCCAGAGATCAAACGAGGCGAGGGCGTCGTCCTTGCGCGCGGGGCAGCACATCTCGATGAGGGTGGTCGTGCCGCCGACGAGCGCGGCTTGCGAGCCGGTGACGTAGGTGTCTTTGGAAAACGTGCCCATGAAGGGCAGGTAGATGTGGACGTGCGGATCGATGAAGCCGGGGAAGACGAACTTGCCCTGGGCGTCGATGACCTCGCAGCCGACGGGCGCAGTGATATTCTTGTCGATCTTTGTGATCGTTTCGCTCTCGCAGTAGATGTCGGCGACGTAGCGGCTGTCGGCGGTGACGATTTCGCCGTTTTTAATTAAAAGGCTCATGAGTTTTTGAACCACAGAGACACAGAGGCACAGAGAAGAGCGATGGATTCGTGCGCTTGGTTTTCTCCGTGCCTCTGTGTCTCTGTGGTGAAGAAAATTATTTCACCGCGCGGATGCGGTGGTTTTCGGAGTCGCCGATGAAGACGGTGTCGTCGGGATCGATCCAGATGCCGTGGGGGCGGGCGAGGCCGGCCGCGAGGGGCGTGTCACCGTCGGGGCCGTCGGCGGCGCGGCCGTGGCCGACGAGTGTGGACATGAGGCCGGTCGCGGGATGCACGACGCGGATGGCATGGTTCTCGGTGTCGACGAGGTAGACTCGGCCGTCGCGGCCGATGGTGATGCCCTTGGGGCCGTTGAGCGTGGCGGCGAGGGCGGGCCCGCCGTCGCCGGTGTAGCCTTTTTTCCCGGTGCCGGCGATGTGGCGGATTTTTCCGGCGGCGAGATCGAAGCGGAAGACTTGGTTGCCCTCGCGCGTCGCGAGCCAGAGGTCGCCGCGCGCGTCGAAATCGAGCGAGCGCGGGCCGCGCAGCGGTGTGCCGGCGATGGGCGAGCCGTCGGGCGTGTCGCCGGGTTTGCCGGTGCCGGCGAACGTGGTGATGACGCCCGTCTTCATGTCGACACGGCGGATGACGTGGTTGCGGATGTCGCAGATGTAGAGATCGCCCTTGGGGTCGAACTGGATGCTGTGCGGCTGCGCGAGCTGGGCCTTGGTTGCGGGGCCGCCGTCGCCGGAGTAGCCGGGCTGGCCGGTGCCCGCGATGGTCGTGATGATCTGCGTCTTGGCGTCCACGCGGCGGACGGCGTGGTTTGTCATGTCGACGATGAAGAGGTTTCCGGTGCGATCGAAACGGATCTCGTGGGGAAGGTTGAGGGTGGCGGCGAGGGCGGGGCCGCCGTCGCCGGTGTGGCCCTTGGCTCCGGTGCCGACGACGGTGGAGATTTTTCCGTCGGCCGTGATCTTGCGGACGCGCTGGCCGCCGTATTCGCAAAACCACAGCGCGCCGTCGGGCCCGCGGATGACGCCGAAGGGATCATTGATCTGCGCGGCGGTGGCGGGGCCGCCGTCGCCAGTCCAGCCGCGGACGCCGGTGCCGGCGATGGAACGGAGGGTGGCCGCCTGTGATGAGATCGAAACTGCGAGGACGACGAGAGCGGCGAGGAGGGTGGGGGAGGATCGGAGGTGCATGGAGGGGCGGCGGAACGCTCAACGTTTAACGCCCAACGCTCAACGCCCAAGTCACGGCTGCATCACTTGGGGCCATCTCGTTTTTTCAGCGACCGAGTTGGCAGCCCCGGCTTCAGCCGGTCCGAATTCCGCCCGGACCGGCTGAAGCAGGGGCTACGAACGAGAACCTCGCTCAAGTCGGAAGCTCCAAGAAACTGAGATGCGCCCGTCATTTGGGCGTTCAGCGTTGGGCGTTGAGTGTTGCGCGTTCCGCGACGCCTCGCCGCGGTCTATTTCCAGCTCTCGTCGAAAAATCCCGCGTCGACAATCTTGCCGGGCCAGCGGGGGCCGGGGGGCGTGCGCAGATCGACGATGGACCAGTCGGGGAGCTTGGGGGTCTGGTGGGCGTTGTTGCCGTAGCCTTCGGTGCGGAAGTCGATGCCGCTGTTGAGCACGACGTAGCGGGCAGGATTGAGCGGGTTCGGAAACACGAGGATGGGCGCGTGGTTCTTCGCGTCGTAGGTGCGGCCGCGGAAGACGAGTTCCTTGGCGTCCCATTGCACGGGGAGCTGCGCGACGATTTTGGCGAGCACAGCGTTGGACGAGGGGTCGCCCCAGAGGACGAGGTTGTGGTTCGCGATGTCGGCGTCGCTCACGGCGCGGTCGGCGACGATGCGGGCTTCGCCGCGGAAGACGTCGCGCCAGAGGTGACGCGCGGCGGTGAGCTCGGCCTCGATCCAGGCGCCGACCTCGGGGTGGAGCGGGCGGCCGCTGGGGCGCACGAAGAGGAAGGGCTCCATGAATGCGTCATTGACGGGGCCGGTGAGGCCGGGGCGCTTGCGCAGGCCGGGGGCGCGGCCGAGTTTCCAGGCGTCGCCATCGCGATGAAACTGCAGCTCCGCGCCCGCGGTGCGCAGCTCCTGCCCGTCGAGCATCACGGTGCTCGCGGTGCGGTCGGGGAATGAAATCGCCTCCACATTCTTTGTGTGCGCGGCGATCATGTGGCTGTCGTGAAGGGTGGCGCGGACCTCGGCGAGTTCCCAATGGCGGCTCAGGCCCTCGAGGCGCACGCCGGGGCCGTCGGGGTAACGCAGCGTGTAGCTCTGCAGCCAGACCTCACGCGGCTGGGGATCGCGGCCCTTGGCGATGAGTTCCTCGAAACGCTTCGTGAGCGCGGCCTTGGTCTCGTCGTGGTATTTGTGCGCGGTCTGCGGCCCGATGAAGCGCTCGAGCTTCAGGCCCTCGCGCTTCATCGCGGCCTCCATCAGATCGGAGGCTTCCTTCTGGCCGTCGAGATCGCCGGTGTAGGCGAGCGTCGGCAGGTTGAAGAGGTTGCCGGCGATGCCGGTGGCCTCGTATTGGCGCCAGAGCAACTGCTCCCACGACGCGCGCGGCTCGCGGCCGGGGGCGAGCGCCTTGGTGAAGATAGGCGTCTCGGCGAAACCCGCGCCCGGTGTGGCCGCGCACCAGAGGCCGGAGTGGTGCGTGGCGAGGTGCCACGCGCTGCCGCCGCCCATGGAGAAGCCGCCGACGGCGATCCGGTTTTCGTCGACGCGATACTGCGCGCGCACGGCGGCGAGCGCCTCAAAGACATCGACCTCGCCGGCAAACTTCGTCGCGTTGCAGAAGCGGCCGTAGGGAACGACGACGATCGTGTCCTTCGGCACGATCTGCGGCGGGGCGGCCTCGCGCTCCGAGAGAAACGCGAGCTCGGTCCGTTTCTCCCCGCGGCCGAGGAGCCACACGAGCACGGATGCCGGCTTGGTGCGGTCGAGATTCGCGGGCACGTAGAGCGCGTAGGGCTGCACCGAGCCGTCGAGGCGCGAGCGGTGGCCGCGGAGGATTGTGCCGGTGGCTTCCATCCACGGGCTCAGGTGGGAGCGGAGCTGCGCGACGCGCTCGGTGCCACGTGTGAGAAGCGTGCGCGCGTAGGCGATCTCGCGGACGGTGTAGAACGTGTCGTCGCGCAGGGTCCACTCGACGGCCTTTGCGAAAATCTCAGCGTCGGGTATCAGGGCGGCGAGCGCGGTATCGCTGGTGAGGGCGATTTGGCGCGCGAGCGAGTCGAGATCGCGGCGGAGCACGGAGACGCCAGCGGTGAGTTCGGCGCGCTCGGTGTCGGTGAGCGTGATGCCGGGGGCGGGGATGCGCTTGGGCGGCGCGGGGGGTGTCTGGGCAAGGGCGAGCGAAGCAAACGCGAGGGCGGCGAGAGCGGCGGGGAAGAAGCGCATGGGAAAAAGTAGGGCGGGTCTGTGACCCGCCCTCGATTCAGGTGCGTGGATATTTTGGCGGGCGAAAGCGTGCAGCGCGAAAGGGCGGGTCAAAGACCCGCCCTACTTCGGGCTCAAATTTTCGCGAGCAGGTCCTTGATGCGCTTCCACGCGTCCTCGCGCGCCTTCTTGTTTTCGGCGCTGCCGGCGGGGTCCTCGCCGGCACGCATGAAGCCGTGGCCGGCGCCGTCGTAGGTCACGGGGTCGAATTTCTTGCCGTTGGCCTTCATCGCCTCGGTGGCGGCGGGAAGGCCGGCGTTGATGCGCGCGTCGTTCTGCGCGTAGAAGCCGTGGATGGGCGCCTTGATCTTCGGGATCAGCTCAGCGCCGGCGGCGGAACCGTAAAAGACGAGGCCGGCGGCGATGTCGGGATTGTGCGCGGCGTAGAGGAAGGTCTTGCCACCGCCCCAGCAGAAGCCGCCGACGACGACCTTGCCGTTGCAGGCGGGAAGTTTTTTCGCGTAGGCGACCGCGGCGTCGAGGTCGGCGTCGACCTGTGTCTGGGCGAGGCCCTGGATTTTGCTGCGGACCGCGTCGCCGCTGCCGAGCGACTCGGTGCCGCCGCCGTTGGGGCCGGCGCCAGAGAGGAAGTCCGGCGCGATCACGATGTAGCCCGCCTCGGCGAACTGATCGACCATGCCGCGCATCCAGTCGGAAAGGCCGAAGATTTCGTGGATGAGGATGACGGCCGTGGCCTTGGTCTTCACCTCGGGGTAGCCGACGAAGCACCGCACGTCGCGATTGCCGTGCTTGATGGTGACCCACTCGAGGTGGCGGGGGGATTTTTCGAGGCGGGCCTTGGCCCAGTCCTGGGCGGAGGCCGAGGAGGACAACGCGCAGAGCGCGACGAGGGAGAGGAGGAGACGTTTCATGGTGGTGTGAGAGGGAAAGACGCGGGGACGAGGAGAAGGGGAGACGGGTAGAAAACAAACCGGTGCATCGGGCACGACGCACGGGCCGGAGAGAAGAGTTGCCCACGCCGTGACGCAAGCGAACGCTCCGCCCATGCCCTCGTGCCTCCGCCCCGCGGCCCGTCTCCTTGCCACTGCCCTTGCGCTGGTCGCTGCCCTGCCGGCGGCCGAGAGCGCGTGGGCACGGGTGGGCCCCGATGGTCGCCTCGCCTACCGAGCCGATGAACGCGGCAACACGATCCCGGATTTCTCCCGTGCGGGCTACGGCGGAGGCGGCGTGCGGCTGCCGGATTGGCCGGTATGGGCGACATTGTCGCCGCAACCAACTGGGGACGACGGAGCACGCATTCAGGCTCTGCTCGATGCCGGCCAGCATTTGAGCGGGCCTCACGGCGTGGTGCTCCTCAAACGCGGGACGTATCGCGTCGCGGGCACGCTCAAAATTCGCGGAGGCGGCGTCGTGCTGCGCGGCGAGGGCGCGGGCGAGGACGGCACCGTGATCCTCGCGACCGGCAAGACCCAGCGCACCCTCATCGAGGTCGGCGCCGAAGGCGCGCGTCGCGAGGAAATCCCCGGCACGCGCCGCGCGATCACCGATCTCTACGTGCCGTGGAGCGCGAAGACGTTTTCCATCCAGTCGGCTGATGGCCTGCGCGTGGGTGACCGCATCGTGGTGCACCGGCCCGCGACCGTAGAGTGGATTCGCGAGCTGGGCATGGACCGCATCCGCAACCGCCCCGGCGCGCCCGCGGGCGAGACGCGGCAGTGGAGCGCGGCCGGCTTCGCAATGGAGTTCGAGCGCACGATCACCGCGATCGACGGCAATCGCCTCACGCTCGATTCGCCGGTGATGAACGCCATCGACGCGCACTTCGGCGGCGGCGAGATCTATCGCTTCAGTTATCCGCGCATCGTCGGATGCGGGGTGGAAAACCTGCGCCTCGTCTCGGAGTATGAGAAGGGCCGCGAGACCTCGGACGAGGAGCACGCCTGGATCGCCGTGGAACTCGGCGCGGTCGAAAATGCGTGGGTGCGCGGCGTGACCGCGGTGCATTTCAGCCACGCGGTGCAGGCCAACCGCGGCGCAATTTTCACGACGGTGCAGGACTGCGCGCACCTCGAGCCTGTCTCGCAGATCACGGGCAGCCGCCGCTACTCTTACCACCTCAACGGCCAGTATGGCCTCGTGCTGCGCTGTGTGGCGAGCGGGGCGCGGCATGCGTTTGTCACCGGCTCGCGAGTGGCGGGGCCCAATGTATTTCTCGACGGCACGGCGACGGGCTCGCACTCGGATTCCGGGCCGCACCACCGCTGGGCGGTCGGCACGCTCTACGACAACATCGCCGACGACCGCCAGCTCCGCGTGCAGGACCGGCAGTGGGCGGGCAGCGGTCACGGCTGGGCCGGGGCGCAGCAAGTCCTTTGGAACTGCACGAGCCCGACGATTGTGGTCCAACGGCCGCCCACCGCGCAGAACTACGCGATCGGCTGCGTGGGGAATTTCGTCGCGGGCGACTATTCGCCCAACGCGCCGCGCGGCATCATCGATTCCTCGGGCACGCCCGTGAACCCGCGTAGCCTCTACCTCGCGCAGCTGGCCGAGCGCCTCGGCGCGGCGGCGGTGGCGAATGTGGGGAAATGAGGGCAACGTCCGACCCACTTGAAGCGTCCGACTGGAAAGACATCGCCGTCGCATCCCCGTCCTCCGATCGATCACTCATCTGCTTTGGAACCCCACTCGCCATGAACTTCGCCCCTGTTTCCCGTTTTCTGATTGGATCACTGCTGGTGTGCGCGCTGCCGCTTCACGCCGCCGATGAGCCGCTGGCGCGCGACGCGCGCGTGGCAATGGAGCGCGCGACCACGTTCATGCGCGGCATCTCGGCCGAGGGCGGCTACCTCTGGCGCTACTCGCTCGATCTGAAGGAGCGCGCGGGCGAAGTCGCCGCCACCCCCACGCAAATCTGGGTGCAGCCGCCGGGCACGCCGTCGATGGGCATGGCGTTTCTCCGCGCGCACGAGGCGACCGGCGACGCGCGCTACCTCGACGCCGCCAAGGCCGCCGCGCACGCGCTCGCGGTCGGCCAGCTCGAGTCGGGTGGCTGGGATTATCTCGTCGATTTCGATCCGAAGCTGGGCGCGGCGTGGTATCGCAAGTCCGACATCGGCAAGGTCTCCGCCGACGACGCGGCGAAGCGGAAGAATGTCACGACCTTCGACGACGACAACACCCAGAGTGCCCTCCGCCTCCTGCTCGCGGTGGCCGATGCCGCCAAGGACTCGCGCGAGCCGCGCGACGTGCGCATCCGCGAGTCCCGCGACTACGCGCTCAAGAAACTGCTCGAGGCGCAACGCCCCAACGGCGGCTGGCCGCAGCGCTGGACCGGCGTGCCTTTCGATGCGAAGGAGTATCCGGTGCAGGCCGCGCGCATGCCCAAGGACTATCCGCGCGAGCACCCCAAGCTGAACTACAACGGCTACTACACGCTCAACGACAACACGCACCGCGACTGCGTGATGACGCTGCTCGACGCGGCGAAGCGTCTCGGCAACCCCGCGTTTCGCGCCGCGGCGATCAAGGGCGGCGACTTCCTGATCCTCGCGCAGCTCCCCGAGCCGCAGCCCTCGTGGGCGCAACAATACAACGCGAAGCTCGAGCCCGACTGGGCGCGCGCCTTCGAGCCGCCATGCGTCGTCTCCGGCGAGGCCTCTGGCGCCATGCGCCTCCTGATCGACCTGCACCTCGAGACCGGCGACGCGAAATACCTCGAGCCCCTGCCGCGCGCGATCGCTTGGTTCAAGCGTTCGGAGATTTCGCCCGGCGTCTGGGCCCGCATGTATGAGATCGGCACCAACACGCCCATCTACGGCGACCGCGACGGGAAGATCAAATACCGCGTCGAGGACCTGACCCCCGAGCGCCAGACCGGCTACTCATGGAAAGGCGCCTACGGCATCCCCGAGGTCATCCGCTATTATGACGAGGTGAAGTCCGCCGGCCGCGCCGCGATTCTCGCCAAGCGCAAGACCGCCGAGGAGGCCGCAAAATCCGCCAAGGGCAAAGCCGCGCGGGCGAAGGCGCTGGAGCCGCGCGTGCGCGAGATCATCGCGTCACTCGACGCGCAGGGCCGCTGGGTCGGCCCCGCCGGTCGCAAGGCCAACGGCCCGCAGATCACAACGACCGCCTTCATCGCGAACCTGCGCACGCTGGCGGATTACTTGGAGGCGGTGAAGTGAGTGCTCAGTCGCTCAATCCCGGGTTAGGCGACGGGTGTTGCTCGTAATCTGCAGCTCATAACTCCGAACCACTCCGAGAGCTGCGTGGGTCAAACTCTCGTCACGACTCCAAAAGTCTACAAGGTCGCCCTCCCAGAAATCCAGGGTGGCAGCACTGGATGCGAGATACAGATAGGCACTCCAACCGAACGTCATCGCCAGATAGCAATGGCCGATTGCCTCTGCTTCCTCGGTTGGCTCAAACAAATGCCCGGGAGCATCTATCAACCAACGGTGTTCGCCGTGACCTCGACGCAATGAAGCCACTAGGGCCATCTCATCGGGGCAAAAAAGTGACCAATCAGTGAAAACCACCAACGCGCCAGGAAACGGACCGAATGCCCCAACTAGCGTGCGAGTGAACGCGGTGAGCCGGCTCGGCTTCGCGGGCGGCGCGAACTGAAAGTGGTGAGCCACCATCGGCTCCGTCGTGCGAATCAGGTGCCATGATGATGTGGCGCTCCCGCAACCAGTCCGAGCACTCATTCGGGGTTAGGCACTTCATGGTAAGAACTTCGCCTCGAAGGTAGTAACCAACTTCGTTTTGGGCATCACGGTTAGCTAAGTTGGGAGCGCCGTTTTTCGCAGCAAGGGCGATTTAGAGCGCTGAGTGAGGGCGCTGGTGGGCGTAAGATGGAAATGGCACCGGGCGCGACATGGTCGATGGAGTGATGCGCTCCACCTCGCTGCGCGCACTTCGCGGTGCTCGCGGCCTCCGCGCTTGCCACGCACTCGCCCGCGGCGAACGCTCGCGGCCCTCATGAGCGTCGCCCCGTTGCGCACTGTTTTCGGTCAACCCTCCTGGTCGTTTCAATCGAGCCACGTCGCCGCGCATCTCACGCGGCTGGGCGGGCATCTCGCGCCGGTGGAGTTCCGGCTGGGGCGGCGCACCGTCGCGCCGTTCTCGGTCGCGCCGTGGGCGGAGGAGAAAATCGACGCGGGACTGCCGCCGCTGCTGCACGCGCTGCGCGGGGATTTTTTCTGCGCGCCCTTCGGCGGCAACGGCACGCCGTGGCGCGGCGAGCGCCACCCCCCGCACGGCGAGACGGCCAACGCGACCTGGCAGCTCTCCGCGATCGAGCGCGCGGCGGATCGGGTGACGTTGCACGCGGGTCTCGATCTCTCGGTGCGCCGCGGCTACGTGGGCAAACACCTCACGCTCGTCGACGGGCACACGGCGGTCTACCAGCGCCACGTGATTTCCGGCGCGCGCGGGCCGATGGGTGTCGGCCACCACGCGATGCTGAAATTTCCCGACGCGGCCGGCAGCGGCATCGTGAGCACGAGCCGCATTGTGCGCGCTCAGGTGCTGCCCGTGCCCTTCGAACTGGCGGAGAACAAAGGCTACCAGGCGCTGAAGCCTGGCGCGCGTTTCCGTTCGCTCGACCGCGTGCCCCTGCTCGCCGGGGGCACGACCGACGTGGGCGTGTATCCCGCGCGGCGTGGCTACGAGGACCTCGTGATGCTGACGGCGGATGCGCGGCTCGACTTCGCGTGGAACGCCGTGACTTTCCCTGGTGAGCGCTACGCCTATTTCGCGCTCCGCGATCCGCGCGTGCTGCGGCACACGGTCCTGTGGATTTCCAATGGTGGCCGGCACTACGCTCCGTGGAACGGCCGGCACACGGCGGTGATGGGCATCGAGGACACGACGAGTTATTTTCACCTCGGCCTCGCGGAGTCGGCGAAGCCCAACGCCCTATCCCGCGCCGGTCTGCCCACGACGCTCACGCTCAATCCGAAGAAGCCGACCGTGGTGAAATACATCCTCGGCGTCGCTGCGATCCCGGCGGGCTTCGATCGCGTGAAGGATATCCGCGCGGCGAAGGGTGGTATCGAGCTGGTCGCCGCGAGCGGGAAGCGCGCGCGTTGCGCGCTGGACGTGGGGTTTTTGGCTCGCGGGTAGGGCGGCGACTCCGTTCGCCGCCGAGGCGCGGAACGGATTCCGCGCCCTACCTCAATAGAGCAGCGCCGGCTTCCGCCGCTCCTCGAATTTCGCAAGGCCGGCGGCCCAGCGGGCCTTGATTTGCGCCAGCGATTCGCCGGCCTTGATGGCGGCGAGAGTCTCGTCGTCGCCGAGCAGGCGGCCCATGTCGTCGACCTTGAACTTGTCGGGGTAGAGGCGGTTCACGGCGAGCGCGAGCTCGACGCCGAGGTCGAGCACGGGGCAGCGGTTGCGATCGGTGAGGATGGCGCGCACGCCGCCGCAGGGCTGGTCCTTGTATTTCAAGGACGCCGCGGGGCCGGGGTAGAACGCCATCTGGGGCGTGAAGGTCACGGGCTCGAAGCGCACGCCGGGGATGCCGCGGGCATTAAGCTCGGCGGCGAGCCGGGCGCCGTCGACGAACGGCGCGCCGACCTGCTCGAACGGTTTCGCCGTGCCGCGGCCCATCGAGATTGAGGTGCTTTCGAGCAGGCAGAAGCCGGAGTAGAGCGTCGCGGCGGCGAGGCTTTTCATCGAGGGCGACGGGTTGATCCACGGGAGGCCGGTGTCGTCGAGCCAGGTGGAGCGCGTCCAGTTTTCGCAGCGCACGACCTCGAGGTCGGCGCCGAAGCCGCGCTCGGCGTTGAAGAGGCGGCCAAGCTCGCCGAGCGTCATCGCGTGGCGCACGGGGATCGGGTGGAAGCCGATGAAGCTCGGAGCGCGCGTCTGGATCGGGCCTTCGGGGCGGAGGCCGGTGATGGGGTTCACGCGGTCGAGCACGAAGAGTTTCTTCTTCGCCTGGGCGGCGGCCTCGATCACGGCGCCGAGCGTGGCGGAGTAGGTGTAGAAGCGCGCGCCGATGTCCTGGATGTCGAAGACGAGCGCATCGAGATCGCGGAGGTGCTCGGGCTTGGGGGCGCGGGCGCGGATGACGGCCATGTCGTAGTCGGCGGCGGACATGCCCGGCGTGCGCTTGGGCGAGTCGCCGTAGAGCGAGTAAACGGGGAGCTTGGTGCGTTCGTCGATGGTGTCGCCGACCTTGTCGTCGGAGACGCCGCGGATGCCGTGCTCGGGGCTGAAGAGGGCGACGAGCTTCACGTCCTTGGCGCCGTGCAGCAGATCGATGGTGGCGCGGCCCTGGCGATCGCGGCCGGTGTGGTTGGTGACGAGGCCAAGGCGCAGGCCGCGCAAGCGCGCGAAATCCTCGCGCACGAGCACGTCGATGCCGTTGAGAGCGGCGCGGGCGTCGAGACCAAGCGCCTCAGCGGCGAGCGTGGCGATCTCGCGGCGGATCGGCGTGGCGTCGCCCTTGCCATCGGGGTGGACGCGGTTGCTGAAGAAAATGATGAACGTCCGCGCCGCGGGATCGATCCAGACGCTGGTGCCGGTCCAGCCGGTGTGGCCGAAGGATTTGCCGGCGGGCAGCCAGCGGCCGCGCGGGCCGGAGTAAGAGGTGTCGATGTCCCAGCCGAGGCCGCGGCGGCTGGAGCCGTCGTTCTGCACGCGGGTCATCTCGGCGACGCTGGCAGCGGAGAGAATGCGGACGCCATCGAGTTCGCCGCCGTTGATCAACATGCGGCAGAAGCGCGCGAGATCCGCGGTGGTGAGGAACAGGCCGGCGTGGCCCGCGACGCCACCCATGCGACGCGCGGTGGGATCGTGCACGACGCCGTGGATCATCTGGCCGTCGACGAGTTCGGTGGGGGCGACGCGCGCGAGCTTGGCGGCGGGCGGGAGGTAGCCGGTGTCGGCGAGGCCGAGCGGGGCGAAGACCTTTTCGCGCACGTAGACATCGAGCGTCTGGCCGCTGGCGATGCGAACGAGTTCGCCGAGGAGGATGAAATTGATGTCGGAGTAAACGAAGGCGCTGCCGGGCACGCTGCGCAGTTCCTCGGCGCAGGCGCGCTCGATAGCGGCCGGAGTGCCGGTCCAGGCGGGTGTAGCCGGAATGCCGGGACGCAGGCCCGACATATGCGTCATCAAGTGACGGATAGTTACGATGTTTTTGCCGTGTGACGCGAAGGCCGGGAGGTAGCGCGCGACCGGCGCATCGAGATCAAGCTGGCTGCGCTCGACGAGCTGCATGACGGCCGTGGTGGTCGAGATGACCTTGGTGAGCGAAGCGGCGTCGTAAATCGTGTCCTCGGTGGTGGGCTCGGGCGCGGGGGTGAGCGCACGGTGACCGTAGGCCTTGCGGTAGGTGGCGCCGCGGCTCTCGAGCCAGAGCACGCCCCCGGGGATTTTCTTCGCGGCGATGGCCTCGGCGATCGCAGTGTCGATGGCGGCGAGTTTCTCGGTCCGGAAGACAGTGGCCGCCGCCGCGGGCGCGGTCGGCGCGGCGCGCGGAGCCGGTGGTGCCGGCGGGGGAGCCGCGGGTGCGAGCGGTGTGGTGGGTGGCGGAGTCTCGACCTTGGTCGAGGTGCCGCAGCCGGCGACAA
>JANOCA010000033.1:0-2909 GCA_031411915.1 Opitutaceae bacterium | reverse complement strand
CGAGATCGCGCGCAAAGGTCATTTCTTCCGGGGAGAGGTTCATGCGTGGGTGGCGTCGCCAGCGTGCGGGCCGCGCCGGCAGCGTCGAGCGAGGAGTCGGGTTGCATGACGCCGCGAAGTCCTCTGGTGTGCGGGCGTCGGCCGCCGACCGGCCCCGCATGTCTTCCCCCACCCCCATGAAACGCAAAGTCATCATCGATCAGGACGCGTTCGGACCCGGCGGTTCCAACCTCCAGTCAATCCTCATGGTGCTGCAGTCGCCGGAGATTGAGGTGCTCGGCCTCACGACGGTCACGGGCGATGGCTGGGTGAAGGAAAACACCGCGCACGCGCTGCGTCTGCTCGAGCTGGTCGGCCGCACCGATGTGCCGGTCATCGCCGGCGCGACCTACCCGCTGCTCAACTCCGAGGAAGGCACGCGCCGCTGGGAGGCGATGCACGGCAAGCTGCCCTACAAGGGCGCGTGGATGGATCGGTGGCCCGACTACAACACCGTCGCCCGCCGGCCCTACCATCCGGCCGACATCGTGCCGCCGCTGCCCGAGGGCGATCCGGAGACCGCGCCCGCGGCGGGCACAGCGGCGGAATTCCTCGTGCGCCAAGTCCGGGAGTTTCCCGGCGCGGTCACGATTCTCGCGATGGGGCCTTTCACCAACCTCGCGCTCGCGGCGCGGCTCGACGAGAACTTCGCGGCCAGCGCCGAGGGGCTCGTGTTCATGGGCGGGGCGTTCAACCCCATCGCGCACGCGGAGGACGAGTTTGCGCAGCAGTTCATCCACAGCCCGCGCGTGGAGTTCAACTGCCGCTTCGATCCCGAGGCCGCCTCGATCATGCTGCGCGCGGGCTGGAAAAACCTCACCTGCGTGCCGCTTGATCCGTCCGTGGAGCCGCGCCTCACCGAGGATCACCTCGCGCGCGCGACCGCCGCCGAAACGCCCGCGGCCCGCTACCTGAAACAGTTCGCGGGCCGCGGCTACCCTCTGTGGGACGAGATCGCCGCCGCCGTGCTGCTGGATCGCAAGATCGCCACCGACACCGCGTGGCTCGCGATGGACATCGCGACCGATCAGGGCGCGGGCTACGGCGCCACGCTCAGCTGGCCGCCCGGCGGCGGACCCGGCCTCGGCGAACCGGACGTCAACGTCGTGCGCGCGATCGATCGCACCCGATTCGAGGATTTGTTCGTCAGCCTGATGACAAGCGCCTGAAGTTTTCCTTTTTTGTAGGCGGGGTGCCCCCACCCCGCGGGCTTTCGCCCAGGCTTAGCCTTTCCCTTTATTTCCCATGAAATCCCCGCTCCGTCTCCTCGCTACCGTCGCGCTCGTGAGCGCCGGTGTGCTTCCCGCCGCCCGCGCCGCGCAGCCGCGGCCCAACGTCCTCTGGTTCATCGTCGACGACATGTCGGCCAACTTCTCCTCCTACGGCGAGAAGCTCATCGCCACACCCCACGTCGATCGGCTCGCGCGCGAGGGCGTGCGCTTCAGCCGCGCGTTCACGACGGCGCCGGTGTGCTCGCCCTGCCGCTCGGCGTTCATCACCGGGATGTATCAGACGACCATCGGCGCGCACCACCATCGCAGCGGCCGGGGCGTCGAGAAGGTCAACCTGCCCGCGGGCATGGTCCCGGTGCCGAAGATTTTTCAGGACGCCGGCTACTTCACCGCCATCGGCAGCGGGCTGCCCAACACCGGCCGCACCGGCAAGGCCAAGGCCGCGAAGAAAAAATCCGCCGACGGCGACGGCGGCGGCGACGGCCTCGGCAAGACCGACTACAATTTCGACTGGGATCCGAAAATCTACGACTCCGCCGACTGGGCCGGGCGCAAGAGCGGCCAGCCGTTCTTCATGCAGGTGCAGCTCGCGGGCGGCAAGCTCCGCGGCGGCAACGACACCTCCGCGCAGGCCCTCTCCGCGCGCGCCGCGGCCGAGTTTGGCGCCGCCACCGATCCGGCGAAGGTCACCCTCCCGCCCTACTACCCGCGCGATCCCGTGCTGCTGCGCGACTGGGCCGCGTATCTCGACGCCGTGCGCTTCACCGACAAGCACGTGGGCGACGTGATCGCGCGCCTTGAGCGCGAGGGCATCCTCGATCAGACGCTCGTCATCTTCACGACCGACCACGGCATCAGCCACGCGCGCGGGAAGCAGTTCCTCTACGACGAAGGCGCGCACGTGCCCCTGGTGATGCGGGGCCCCGGCGTCCCGCGCGGCCAGGTGCGCGACGATCTCGCCGAGTTGATCGACCTCGCGCCCACCTCGCTCGCCGCCGCGGGCCTGCGCGTGCCCGCCATCATGCAGGGAAAGAACCTGCTCGCACCCGGCTACGCGCCGCGGGAGTTCGCCTTCGCCGCGCGCGATCGCTGTGACGAGACGGTCGAGCGACTCCGCAGCGTGCGCGACGGGCGCTTCCTCTACATCCGCAACTTCTATCCGCTGCGCCCCCACCTCCAGCCCAACGCCTACAAGGACGGCAAGTCGATCGTGCAGACGCTGCGCGCGCTGCACGACGCCGGCAAACTCGACCCGCTCGCGGAGTCGCTGCTGTTCGCGCCCACGCGCCCGCCCGAGGAACTCTACGAATGGACGACCGATCGCTGGCAGGTGAAGAACCTCGCCGCTGATCCCGCGCACCGCGCCACGCTGGAAAAATTCCGCGCCCGCCTTGATCGCTGGATGATCGAGACCAAGGACCGCGGCCCGGAGTCCGACGCGATGTATGACAGCGACATGGCGGTCTACACCGGCGGCCGCGCCGCGAAGGGCAAGGGCGAGACCGTCACCGAGACGAACATCGCGCTGATGAAACAGTGGGCGAAGGAAGGGAAGTAACTGGCCTTGTCTAGTTGTAGGCGGGGTGCCCTCACCCCGCGGGAACGAGGTTACGCTCCCGAAATCCCGCGGGGTGAGGC
>JANOCA010000032.1:0-4136 GCA_031411915.1 Opitutaceae bacterium | reverse complement strand
CGCTTCCCACGTCGGAGTTTTCAGGCCCCGTGGAGCACGGCCTTTACCGCATCGTCGCCACCGAGGGTTTCCAACGTGAGCACCTGAAGCTGCGCACCCTGCGCGGCCAACAACGTGCGCAAGGCATCGGCTGACTCGTGGGTTTCGATCTTTGTCTGGCCGAACTGGCGATACGTGACGCGGTAGGCCACTTCGCCGGGCTCGAGCTTGCGGAGACTCTCTTTGCTGGCCGTATCACCCGGGCGATTCGCGCGGGCGGCGGGTTTGCGTTTGCCGCGCACATCGGACGGTAGCGGCGGACGCGTAAACGGAAACGGTTCGCGCAAGAGCGCCGACGCGGATCGCTCGATCTCGTGGATACGCACGAACAGCGCCTCGCGTTGGAGGAGCAGCGCGTTGATGCGAATCTGCGCGGGCGTGGACATGCGGGCGTGTCGCCAGTCTTACTCGGCCGAATCGTCTTCGGCCGTCTCGGCCGTCTCGTCGCCGGCGGCAGCCGGCGCGGTTGAACTCGCCGTGCGGGCGGCGGGCTTCTTGGCGGCGGAGGTGCCGCGCGTGACGGTCTCGGCTTTCGGGTCGAAACCGGCGACTGGCAAGGGAGGCGCAGGGAAGGGGAACACGCCGGTTTCGCCGAGCACGTCTTCGATCTGGGTTTCGAGTTCGGCGATGCGGTCGTAGGCGCGTTGGCGCTCTTCGACGAGCAGGTCGATCTGCACACGGGCTTCGTGAGCCTGGCGGATCACATCGGCGTCGGCGCCGAGCACGATGTCGCGGAAGGAGAGGGTGAGTTTTTTAGCCATGGTGGTTACTGCCAGAAAATGCGTTTGAGTTTGTCGACAAGGTCGGGAGCGGAGGGAGCGGCGGTCCTATTTTTCTGCTGATCGTTAAGGGTCGGGAGCGTCGTGCGTGAAGTGGCGGCGTCAATCGCTGTTTGCCGAGGGGCGGCGACGGCGCCCTTGATCGACGGCATGGGCGGCAGCACGGGCTTGCGCTTGGCGCGGGTTTCACGGACCTCGCGGGCGGCGGCGGCAACGTCTGCGACCGGGTCGGCGAGCCAGTCTTCGATCAGCTCGTCGGCCGCGTTGACATGGCGAATCGCGGCGATGCGCACGCACGGCGCCGGGTCGCGGGCGATGTCGTAGAGATCGGCGCGACGCCAGCCGGGGAACCCGTTGACGGCGAGCACGCGCATCGTGGGCAGCGGGTCGGCCAGCAGTGTCTTGGCAAAGGCCAAGTCGATCTCGATGCCTTCGCGCCCCTGGATCGCCCAGTGGCGGCGGAAGTCGGGGCTGTGCACGAGAAGGAAGTGGGCGAGGCGTTCGTCGAGACCGTCGCGGTAGGCCAGCGCGGTGAGCACGGCGGGCAGGCGGGTCGCGGCGAGCTCTTGGACGAGTTCGGACGGCACGGCTGGATTGCGGGCGAGGGCTTCGCACACGGGCTCCTCGGCGAGTCCCATGAAGTAGCGCACGATGGACTCGTCGAGGGCGGGGTTGGCGGCGAGCGCGGTGCGCACGGCGGGATCGGCGTCGCGGGCGAGCAGGCTTTGCAGCGGACGCGAAAGGTCGGTGCGAGCGGCGACCCACGCGCGTTCGTCGGCTTCTCCGTGAGTGACGAGAAAGAGCAGATCCACGTCGTCCGGGGTGAGCGTGTCGCGCACCGCGCGGCGCACGGTGGCGTGCGGCGCGCGCAGGAGCGTGTGGCGGATTTCGATGGGCAGGTGTTTGCGTTGGAGCAGGGCGAGTTGCACGTCCTCCTCGTCTCCGGAGGCCCAGCCCTGCAGGAGGTCGTCGTCGGCGGTGACGGTCGCGACCGCGTGGAGGCGGACGACCGCGCATCCATCGGCCGCGAGCACGAGCGCGACGGCGGCGGGCAAGGCGGATTGCGCGGCGAGATTAAGGCGCACTGCGGGATCGGAGTCGGCGACCAGCGCGGCGTGATGCGGCAGGCGCAACGACGGGTTGGACGCGAGGGCGCGGCGGACGCCCGGGTGCGGGTCGTCGGCGAGGAGGAGCAGCTCGCGAGCGGGGAGTTGCGGGTGAGAGGCGGCCTGGGCGCGCACGCTGGCTTCGGGGTGGCCGGCGAGTTCGCAGACGAGGTGGGGTGGCGTGCGCGGGTTGGTGGCGAGGAAGGCGAGCACGGCGGGCGCGGGTGCACCGGCGGCGAGGGCTTCGAGCAGGTGGCTGGGCGAGAGCGGGTAGGCGGCAATGAACTCGCGGGCCTCGGGCGCGTTGGGGATGACGGCCAGCTCTTGCAGGAGGCGCGAAGGAATCGGCGGCTTGCGGAGGGCGGCGGCAGCGCGGCGCACCCCGTCTTGGCGGATGCGGGCGAGGAGGGTTTCGACGGTGAGTTCGGAAGACATGGAGGCGGGATTTTCGGAAGGACGACACGGAGGTCGTCCCTCCCTGGGGTGATCAGCCGAGGCGGAGGTCGCCGGGTTGCACGTAGACCTCGCGCGGGTTGTTGCCCACTTGAGGGCCGATGTAGCGGCGTTGCTCCATTTCTTCCATGAGCGAGGCGGCGCGGTTGTAACCGATTTTGAGACGGCGCTGGAGGTAGCTCGTGCTGGCGCGGCCGTGGGAGGCGATGATCTCCAGGGCTTCTTTGACCATCGGGTCGGCCCCGGCGTGGATCGTCGCGCCATCGACGCTTTCGGAGCCGCCGGGTGTGTCCTCGGCGCGGAGCTCGACGCGGTAGCGCGGCTGGACCTGGGCTTTAAGGAAGCCGACGACGCGCTCGATCTCGGAGTCGTCTACGAAGGGAGCTTGCAGGCGTTGGAGGCGGCCGAGGCCGGGCGGGCTGTAGAGCATGTCGCCGCGACCTTGGAGGGACTCGGCGCCTTTGCCGTCCAGGATGGTGCGGCTGTCGATCTGCGAGGAGACCTGAAACGCCATGCGGGTTGGGTAGTTGGCCTTGATGATGCCGGTGATGACGTTGACGGACGGGCGCTGCGTCGCGAGGAGCGTGTGGATGCCGACGGCGCGGGCCATCTGCGCGAGGCGGGCGATGGGCGTCTCGATTTCGGCGGAGGCGGTCATCATCAAGTCGGCGAGTTCGTCGATGATGAGAACGATGTAGGGAAGTTTCGCGAAGCCCTCGGTGGCGGCTTTGGCGTTGTAGCCGGCGAGGTTGCGGACGTTTTTCTCGGCGAGAATTTCGTAGCGGCGCTCCATCTCGCGCACGAGCCACTTGAGGGCCTGCACGGCTTGCTTGGGCTCGGTGACGACCGGGTGGATCAAGTGCGGCAAGTCGCGGTAGATGGCGAATTCGACGATCTTCGGATCGATGAGCATGAGCTCCAATTCGTCGGGGCGGAAGCGATAGACCAGCGAGAGGATGAGGTTGCTGATGCACACGGATTTGCCCGAGCCGGTCGCGCCGGCTATGAGCGCGTGGGGCGCGCGGGCGAGGTCGCAGAGCGTCTGTTTGCCGGTGATGTCCATGCCCAAGATGAGCGGGATCTCGGCGGTGGATGTGCGCCAGGCGGCGGATTCTAGGGCTCCGCGCAACGTGAGCGGGGTGGTGTTGCGATTGGGGATTTCGACGCCGACGTAACTCTCGCCGGGGATGGGGGCTTGGATGCGCACGGCGTTGGCGGACATGGCGAGCGCGATGTTTTTTTCGAGCGAGGCGATGGCTTCCACGCGCACACCGAAGCCGGGGCGCACGCGGAACTGGGTCACGCGCGGGCCGACGATGGCGTCGTGGACGAGCGCATCGATGGCGAAGCTGTCCAAGGCGTCCTGCAACAGGCGGCGCTCGGCTTCGAGATCGGCGGCGGAAGTGAATTCGTGTTCGTCGGACGAAGGCGCGCGCAGGAGGTCGAGCGGAGGGAATTGGTAGGCCCCCATTTCGGCGGAAGTGAACGGATCGGGAAGGCGGGCGGGCGGCGGAGGGGCGAGCGGTGGCGCGGGATCAAGCGGGAGGGCGTCGGCGGGCGCGTCGGGGTGGGCGGCGCGTTCGCGAGAGGAGCGGCGGAGGCTTTCGAGGTGGTCGAGGGCGTCGTCGAGTTGGTCGCGATGACGGGCCTGTTGGTTGGCGCGTTCTTCGAGGCGGGCTTCGAGTTCTTCGCGCCAGGAGGCGAGCAGGTGCTCGTCTCCAGTGAAGGGGGCCGAGGGAGTGGGGGTGGCGGGGACGGA
>JANOCA010000031.1:0-17743 GCA_031411915.1 Opitutaceae bacterium | reverse complement strand
CCAACTGCGTGATACGCTTGGTGAACCCCGCGGCCGCAAACTCCTCCAGTTTCTCGCTCATGCGGATCGCGATCTCCGCGGCGCCTTCGCCATTTCCCTCGCTGATGGCCAGCAGGATTTTCAGCAGATTCTCCTGCATGGCGGGCGCGGTGTGCCCCACCATCCCGAGATCGAGGAGCGCGATGCGCCCGTCCGTCGTCACGAAGACATTGCCCGGGTGCGGGTCGGCATGGAATAATCCGTCCACGAGCACCTGCTGCAGGTAGGCCTTGAACAGTTCCTCGGCCAGCGGCGCCCCCTTCAGATCGAGGAGGTCCAGCGGACCGAGCGCGGTAATCTTCCGTCCCGACACCTCGTCCATCGTCAGGATCGACCGCGTGAAATAGTCCGGCACGGGCTGCGGCACCTGGATGAGTTTGAATTCCTTCAGGTTCTGGCCGAGCGCCACGAGATTGTGCGCTTCGCGCTCGTAATCCAACTCCTGCTGGATCGTCACGCGGAACTCCTCAAGGATGACGAGGAAGCGGTGGCGACGGCCCCATGCGGTGTGCCCGTCGAGGAAGCTCGCAATTTGCTCGAGCACCTCGAAATCCTCGGCGATTTGCCGGCGGATGTTCGGCCGCTGCACTTTCACGACGACCGCACGCCCGTCGCGCAGCGCCGCACGATGCACCTGGCCCAGCGAGGCGGCGGCCACCGGCTCGACGTCGAAACGCGAAAACGCCTTGGAAATCCGGACGCCGAGTTCGGCCATGACAATCTGCTCCACCTCCTCATAGGCAAAAGGCTTCACCTTGTCCTGCAACCGCGCCAACGCCTTGAGGTAGACATCCGGCAACAAATCCGGCCGGCCCGCGAGCACCTGCCCCAATTTCACATAAGTCGGACCCATCGCCTCCAGATCATCCGCCAGCTGCTCTGGCGAAGCGTCTCCGGCGGGGGCCGGCACGCCGCCCTCAGGCGGCTGGGCCGCGGCGGAGCGAGGGTCGTCCACGCCGAAGCCTGCGTCGGAATTCATCTGCTGCGCCAAGTCGGAGCGGCCATATTTCCAAAGCAGCGAGGCGATTTGCCGGTAACGTTTAAGATGTGAGGCGGAGAGTTTCATGCGGAGGAAGGCCCGCCCCGTGCCAAGCACGGGTCGGGCAGACAGCTGTTGAATGAAAGACACCTGCTTCAACGCGTGGTCCCGCACCGCGGCATTTTTTTGCGCGGAACCCCGGCTCCGCTTTGCGTTCCACTTTCACTCAACGCGCCGCTCCTGCGCGCAGCCTCCACGCCCATGTTCAACGCCGCCAAAGATGTCCTGGCCAGCCGCGCCGCCCAATCGTGGGCGAACAACCTGATCGCCCGGTATGGCGAGGTCCAGAATCTGAAAATCGACTCGCGCGGCAAAACCCTGGAAGCCTCGTGTCTGCTCGATGGGGAGGTGACGCCCATCACGATCAAAGTCGAACACTACGAGGTAGAGACTGACGGGGATAAAAAATTCCTTCGCGCGACGCGCTTCAGCTGCACCCGCCCTTGGTTGCAGAATGTCCTGATGGACTTCGGTCCCCGGCAACGGATCGAACTGCCCGCTTGGGCCGCGGCGGCGCTGTGAGCCCGGAGAGGGGAAATTTCCGGCCGGGCCTTTACACGGTAATCGCCGGGCGCGGGTCTCGGTAGCGGCGAGGCAACACGACCCGGAAGGTGGTGCCCGTCTCCCCCGAACTCGCCATCTCCAAGCTCGCGTCGAGCAATTCGCAAAGGCGTTTCACGATCGAGAGCCCGATGCCTTCGCCGGGCTGCACGTGGGAGGGGTTCCGGGCCACCGGGAATCCCTGGGTCGGGACCAACACCTTTGAGGTCTGGCCCTCGCTGGCGGCGGCCTTTTCGTCCGACTCCCTCGCGCTGGCAGTGGCCTCCTTCAGCCCGACGGCCAGTGGCCCATCGGGTCCGGCGAGGAATCCGGGGCCGGTGTCCTTGACCATGAGCCACCAAGTCTTCTCTTGCTCCTCGACCCCCAGGCTCAGGGTCACTCCGCCGCGCACCGTGTATTTCAGCGCGTTCAGCACGAGGTTTTGCAACAACCGCCGCACCTTGCCGGGGTCGCCGTCAACGATCAGGCGGGGCGCACCCTCGACTTTCAAGTAGAGGCCTTGTCCATCGGCGATGGGCCGGTAGGCGTCGCCCAACTCGGCGACAAGCGCGGCGGCGTCAAACTCGGCGATTTCGCGGCTCTCCCGTCCGGCCTCCAGCCGGGCGAGTTCCGTCAGGTCGGCGAGCATCTCCGTCACCGACAGCACCCCCCGCTGGAGGAGCTGCGCGCATTCCGCACGGTCCGCCGGGTCGATGTGGGCCCCGCCGAGCATTTTCGCCGCCAAGGTGACGCCGAAGACGTTGCCGTTGAGATCGTGGACCGCCTCATGGATGAGGGCGGACCGCTGGCGCTCGATTTCGTGGATGCTCGTCAGGGCGCGCTCGAGTTCGTTCATGCGGCCGACGGCCTCGGCCCGTTGCATGCGCTCGTATTGGCTGCTGCTTTCGCCGATCGCCTCGTTGACGAGGGTGATCATCTGGCGATTGGCATCAACCAATGTCTCCCGCTCGACCTCAGGGTGAGCCACGGCGAACGCTTCCAGCTCGTCGAAAAGGCACTGCTGGAGGTAGCCCCATTCCTGCACGAGTTCCTCCAGCCGGTAGCCCTGCTGCCAGCGGTGCAGGCCGTGCTTCACCCCCTCCTCCTTGGACGCGGCGTCGGCGGCCTCCGCGCCCATCCCTCCGGGTCGCGCGCGGAGCTTGCGCTCGAAGGCGTCCAGGACTTGGGGAATATGGTCGTTGAACTGCCCGCGGGTGAGCGAGCGCCCGGTTGTCTGCTCGGGATCCGCAGTGGCGGCCCTCCGCCAGTTGGATAAAATCGCCTTCCTTCGCGCCGACAGGAAATCAGCGATGGCCGCCAGCTTTTCCACCTTGGGTGCACTCATGGCGCCCGCATTGCGTTTACCGCGCCGGAAGTAGCAAGTCGCGATTTTCCGTTGGCCCGGCGAGCGGCCAGGGAGATTCCGCCCCGCGCTGCCGCACCGGCGGCATCGGGAACAACCCCTCGCAGGATCGTTCCTTTCATGACGCACAGCCACTCTCGATTGAATCCACTTTTCCCGGCCCTCTCGCCAGCGAGGGCAAGCCGAGCATGGCCCGGTCGCAGGAACTCCGCTGCATGAAGAGCTCCCCGCACGACCGGCGCCGGAACTAGACCCATGCCGCCCCTCTCCCTCCGCTGGCAACCTTGGGCCGTTCTGCCCACCCTCACTCGCGCGCGCGTGAGCGAGCCGCCGCTGCGGGGAGAGCTGTTCGGCATCGAGCAATTGGAGCGCCTCGCCCGCGCCCTCGCGGCGCGCCACCAAGCCGTCACCCGGCGGAATTCCACCCGGCTGCTGCCTCGGCTCGCCGAAAACGAACAAATCCTCCGCGACTACAACCGCGCCACCGTCGCGGTGGAACGCACCCGGCAGGTCACGCCCGCCGCCGAATGGCTCCTCGATAATTTTTATCTGATCGAGGAGCACATCCAACTGGCGCGCCGGCATCTGCCCCGAAGCTACAGCCACGAGCTGCCCCGCCTGGCGCACGGGCCTTCCAACGGCATGCCGCGCGTCTACGATGCCGTGCTCGAGTTCATTTCGCATGTTGATGCGCAGGTCGATGCCGCGCCGCTCACCGCGTTCATCGCCGCCTACCAGACGGTGAGCCCGCTGAAACTGGGCGAGCTGTGGGCCATCCCCATCATGCTGCGGCTCGGTCTCATTGAAAATCTCCAGCGCATCACCACGCGCCTTATGGTCGCCCGCACCGACCGCGACCTCGCGGACAGCTGGGCGCAGCGCCTGCAGGACATGGCGGAAAGCAATCCCGCGCACCTCGTCGTCGTCGTGGCCGACATGGCGAAGGCCGACCTGCCGCTCTCGAGTTCATTTGTCGCGGAATTCTGCCAGCGCCTTTCCCGCCAGAATCCCGTGCTCCACCTGGCGCGCGGCTGGCTCGAGCAGCGGCTCGTTCATCAAGGTTCCACGATCGAGCAGCTCATCCACCTCGAGAGCCAGAGCCAGGCCGCCGATCAGGTCTCCGTCAGCCACAGCATCGCGAGCCTGCGATTCCTGGGCGCGATGAACTGGAAGGACTTCGTGGAGACGCTGAGCCTCGTCGAGCAGACGCTTCGTGCCGATCCGGCGGGCGTCTACGGCGCCATGGATTTCGCGACCCGCGATCGCTACCGGCATGCGGTTGAAGCCCTGGCCCGCCGCACTCCGCTCGCGGAAAACGACGTCGCCCGGCACGCCGTCGGCCTCGCCGCCACCTGCGCCCGGGAAATTGGATCGAGCGACCGGACGGGGCACGTCGGCTTCTTCCTGATCGACGAGGGACTGCCGCTGCTCGAGCGCGCGGTGCAGGCGCGCCGACCCTGGCGGGACTTGACCGAGCGCGCCATCCATCGCGCCCCCTTGCTCTTCTATGCCGGCGGGATTCTCGCCCTCACCGCGCTCTTCGCGTTCGGCTTCTGGCACCAGGCCCGTGAGTCCATGGAGCATGACTGGACGCTCGGGACCTTGACCGCTCTTTTTTTCCTGGCGGCCAGCCAGCTTGCGCTCGCCCTGATGAACTGGGTGGCGATGCGGCTGGTCAAACCCCGGCTGCTGCCGCGCCTCGACTTCTCGGCCGGCATCGACCCGGCCTCCCGCACGATGGTGGTCGTGCCCACCCTGCTCACGAACGCCGACAGCGTGGACCGCCTCATCGAGACCATCGAGATCCATCACCTCGCGAACCGCGACCCGCATCTGCATTTTGCGCTGCTGACCGATTTTCGGGACGCCCTCGCCGAAACCGAGCCGGACGACGAGCCGCTGCTCGCCCGCGCCCGCGCCGGCGTCGAGCGCCTGAACGCCCGCTACGCCGCGGACCGGTCCGACATGTTTTTCCTGCTGCACCGGCCGCGAAGGTGGAACGCGGCCGAGGGCCGGTGGATGGGCTACGAGCGCAAGCGCGGCAAACTCGCCGAGTTCAACGGCCTCCTCCGGGGCCGTTCGCCCGGCTGCTTCACCACCATCGTGGGCGACCCCAGCGTGCTGCCCGCGATCCGATACGTCATCACGCTCGATACCGACACCCAGCTGCCGCGCGACATGGCGCGCCGGCTCGCCGGCACCATGGCGCATCCGCTGAACCGGCCGCACTTCGATCCGGAGCGCGGCATCGTGACCGCGGGGTATGGCATCCTGCAGCCGCGGGTCGCGGTGAGTCTGCCGAGCGCCCGGCGCTCCTGGTTCGTGCGCCTGTTCGCCGGCGACGCCGGCATCGATCCCTATACCCGCGCCGTATCGGATGTGTATCAGGATGTCTTTTATGAGGGCTCGTTCATCGGGAAGGGCATCTACGATGTGGACGCCTTCGAGCGCGCGCTGGGCGGGCGCTGCCCGGAAAACACCGTGCTCAGCCACGATCTCCTGGAGGCTTGCCACGCGCGCTCCGCCCTCGTGAGTGATCTGGAACTCTTTGAGGAATTCCCTTCCCACCACGGCGTGGACGCGGGCCGCCGCCACCGATGGATCCGCGGGGACTGGCAGATTGCGCCCTGGCTCTTCTCGCGCGTGCGCGCAGCCGGCGGCCGGCGCACAGCCAATCCCCTCTCGGTGCTGTCGCAATGGAAGATTCTCGACAACCTCCGGCGCAGCCTCGTGCCGGTGGCGCTCCTGGCCTTTCTCCTCGTCAGCTGGCTGCTGCTGCCGGGCCTCGCCGGCCTGGGAACGCTGCTCGTGCTGGCGATCGTGGTGCTCCCGGGCGTGCTGGCGGTGCTCACGGCCTTTTTCCAGATGTCGCCGGACTCGACGTGGATCCTGCACCTGCGGACCGTCGCCGGGGCGGGTGGCCGGCAGCTCGCGCAGGTGTTTCTCGCGCTCGCGCTTTTGCCCTCCGACGCGCTCCTCAGCGCCGACGCGATCGGCCGCACGTGGGTGCGCCTGCTGTTCACGCGCCGGAAGCTGCTGGAGTGGCAAACCTCGAGCGAGGCCGGAAGCATGGCCCGCGCGGATCCCGGGAGTTTCTACCGGAGCATGTGGATCGCGCCGGCCGTCGCGCTGGCGACGGGTCTGGCGCTGCTGCGCCTGCGGCCCGAGCAGTTTTTCCCGGCGCTGCCCTTTCTCGCCGCCTGGCTCATGGCCCCGGGCATCGCGTGGTGGATCAGCCGGCCGTTGCATCCGCCGAAAGCCAGGCTTTCTCAGGAGCAGGAGGCGTTCCTCGGCCACGCCGCGCGGCGGACCTGGCATTTCTTCGAGACGTTTGTCACGGCGCAGGAGAACTGGCTGCCGCCGGACAATTTCCAAGAGATCCCCGCCCCCACGATCGCATCGCGCACCTCGCCCACGAACATCGGCTTTGCGCTGCTCGCCAATCTCGCCGCCCGCGACTTCGGCTATCTCACCACCGGCGGCGTGATTCGGCGCACGCAGGACACTTTCGCGACCCTGCTGCGCCTCGAGCGGCATCACGGGCATTTCTACAACTGGTATGACACGCGCACGCTTCAGCCGCTGCTGCCGCTCTACGTCTCGACGGTGGACAGCGGCAATCTCGCCGGGCACCTGCTCACGCTTGGCGCGGGGCTGCGGGAGCTGGCCGACGGGAAACTTTTCGGCCCGCACGTATTCGACGGCTTGCGCGACACCGTCGGCGTGCTGCTGAAACTCAACCCCGGCAATCGAGCCCTCGCGCAGCTCGAACGCGATCTGATCCGGACTCCCCCTGCCCTGCCCGCGGCCTTCGCCGTGCTGGAACAGGCCACCGCCAGCGCCGCGCGGATCGCGACGGCGCTGGCCGACGGCGATCCGGAGTCGGCTCGTTGGGCTCAAACGTTGCACCGCACCTGCGCGGAGCATCAAGCGGAACTAACGGGCTTCGCGCCTTGGCTCGCAAACACGGGCCTGCTGGCGTCCGCTCCCGCCGACCTCGCCGCGAAATTCTCCCGGCCCGATGCGGCGCCGACCCTGCGCGAACTGGTCGAGCTGGAATCTTCCCCGGTGGCGACGCCGGCGTGGCTGAGCGAAGCCGTCGAGCGCGCCCGCGAGCGGCTCGTGACCTTGGAATTTTTGGCGAGGCAGAGCGAGGAGCTGGCGGAAATGGACTTCCGTTTTCTGTTCGATCCGGCGCGGGAGCTGTTTGCCATCGGCTACAGCGTCACTGATCGCCGCCTCGATCCCGGCTTCTTCGATCTCCTCGCCTCGGAGGCGCGGCTCGGCAGCTACGTGGCGATCGCGCAGGGGCAGGCGCCGCAGGAGCACTGGTTCTCGCTCGGCCGGCAGCTCATCGCGGCGCAGGGCGAACCGATCCTGGTTTCGTGGAGCGGCTCGATGTTCGAATACCTCATGCCGCTACTGGTGATGCCCAGCTACGAAAACACGCTGCTCACCCGCACCTGTGAGGCAGCCGTCCGCCAGCAGATCAACTACGGCGCGGCGCGTGGCGTGCCGTGGGGCATCTCGGAATCGGGCTACAGCCGCACCGATGTCCACCTGACCTACCAATACCGCGCGTTCGGTGTGCCGGGGCTCGGCTTGAAACGGGGTCTCGCCGACGACCTCGTCATCGCGCCCTACGCGACGGCGCTCGCACTGCTGGTCGAGCCGCAGGCCGCCTGCGAAAATCTCCGGCGCCTGGCGGCCGAGGGGTTTGACGGCGCCTATGGTTTCTACGAGGCCGTGGACTACACGCCGTCGCGCCTGCCGCCGAACGAGCAGAGCGTCACCATCCGCTCGTTCATGGCGCATCACCAGGGGATGAGCCTGCTCGCGATTCTGCACGCGCTGCACGACCGTCCGATGCAGCGCCGCTTCTTGGCCTGCCCCCTGTTCAAGGCGGCGGAATTGCTGCTGCACGAGCGGGTGCCCAAGGCCGCGGCCAGCGTGTTTTCCTCCGATCTGGAGCTGTCGGAATCCGGCAAACTTTCCGACGACGCACAGGGGGTCATGCGCGTGCTCACGAATCCCGCCCCGGCGACGCCCGAGGTCCAGCTCCTCTCCAACGGCCGCTACCATGTCGTCGTCAGCAGCGCAGGCGGCGGCTACAGCCGCTGGCACGAGCTGGCCCTGACGCGCTGGCGCGAGGATGCCACGCGCGATTGCTGGGGGACCTTTGTCTATCTGCGCGACGTGGGGACGGGAGAATTCTGGTCCGCCGCCCACCAGCCCGTGCGGCGCGCGACGAAGAACTACGAGGCCATCTTCACCGAGGGCCGCGCCGAATTCCGCCAGCGCCATGCCGGCCTCGAAACCCACACCCAGATCGCGGTCTCCCCGGAGGACGACGTGGAGCTGCGGCGCGTCACGATCGTCAACCGGTCTCAGGAGACGCGCGTCATCGAGCTGACCAGCTACGCGGAGGTGGTGCTGGCGCCGCAGGCCGCGGACGCCGCGCATCCCGCATTCAGCAATCTTTTCGTGCAGACGGAATTTCTGCCCGGGACCTCCGCCCTCCTCTGCACCCGCCGCGCGCGCTCGCAGGAGGAAAGGCCGCCGTGGCTGTTGCACAGCATGATCGGCCAGGGGAGCGGGCACGGCGAAATCTCGTGCGAGACGGATCGCGCGCGTTTCATCGGGCGCGGCGGAAACCCGGCGCATCCCGCCGCGCTGCAGGCGACCGGGCCGCTGTCCAACACCGCCGGCTCCGTCCTCGATCCCATCGTTGCGCTGCGGCGGAACATCACGCTGCCACCGCATGAAACCGCGATTGTCGATTTCGTCCTGGGCGCCGCGGACAGCCGGGAACGTGCCCTCGCCCTCGCGGAAAAATACCGGCAGCCCCGCATGGGCGACCGCGCCTTTGCCCTCGCGTGGACGCACAGCCAGGTGACGCTCCGCCATCTCCAAGCCACCGAGGCGGAGGCCCAGCTCTACGGCCGGCTCGCCAGCGCGCTGATCTACGCCGACCCCGCGCGCCGCGCCGCGCCCGGCGTGGTGCGGACGAACCGGCGGGGACAAAGCGGGCTCTGGAGCTACGGCATCTCCGGCGACGCGCCGCTCGCGCTGCTGTACATCAGCGACACGAAAAAAATCGGTCTCGTCCGGCAGCTCATCCAGGCGCACTCCTACTGGCGCATGAAGGGCCTCGTCACCGAGCTCGTCATCGTGAACGAGGATGTCTCCGTTTACCGCCAGTCCCTGCAGGATGAAATCACCAGCCTGATCGCCTCTGGCATCGAGGCGCAGATGCTGGACAAGCGGGGCGGGATCTTCGTCCGGCGGCTCGAGCAAATCCCGCACGAGGATCGCGTCCTGCTGCAGGCGGTGGCGCGGATAGTCCTGAGCGACGAGGACGGGGCCCTCGCCGAGCAGTTGAATCAGCGCGGCGTCCCCGAGACCCCGGTGCTGGCCCTCCTGCCCACGCGCGCGGCCGTGCCCGATGCGCCGCGGGCGCTCCCGGCGCGTGAACTGATTTTCGAGAACGGCCTCGGCGGCTTCACCCGCGACGGCCACGAGTATGTCATCACCCTCCGGCCCGGCCAGATGACGCCCGCGCCGTGGGTCAACGTGATCGCCAATCCCTTTTTCGGCACGGTGATCTCGGAGAGCGGCAGCGCCTACACGTGGCTCGAGAACGCGCACGAATTCCGGCTGACGCCTTGGAACAACGACGCGGTGCAGGACACGACCGGCGAGGCGTTCTATCTCCGCGACGAGGAGACGGGCCATTTCTGGTCGCCCACGCCCGGGCCGGCGCGCGGCGCCACGCCCTACGTCATCCGCCACGGCTTCGGTTACACGGTGTTCGAGCACACCGAGTTCGGCATCGTCTCCGAACTTTCCATCTACGTCGCGATGGATGCGCCCGTGAAATTTGCCGTGCTGAAGACACGCAACATTTCCGGCCGGCCGCGCCGGCTGTCGGCCACGGGCTATTGGGAATGGGTGCTCGGCGAACTGCGATCGAAGAACCTGCTCCACGTGCAGACCGAGGTGGATCTCAAGTCCGGCGCCCTGCTGGCGCGCAACCACTACAACACCGAGTTTCCCGGGCGCATCGCATTCCTGGATGTGAGCGAGACCACGCGCACGCTCACCGGCGACCGGAGGGAATTCATCGGCCGCAACGGCAGCCTCGAGCGGCCCGCCGCGCTCCGGCGCGCGCGCCTCTCCGGCAAGGCCGGTGCCGGCCTCGATCCCTGCGGCGCGCTGCAGGTCGCCTTCGATCTGGCCGACGGCCAGGAGCACGAGACGGTTTTCCGCCTCGGGGTCGGCCGCAGCGCCGACGACGTGCAGAAACTCGTGCAACGCTTTCGCCCGGCCGGCGCCAGCCGCGCCGCGCTCGAGGGCGTCTATGCCCACTGGAACCGCACCCTCGGCGCGGTGAACGTGGACACACCCGATCCCGCCGTGAACGTGATGGCGAACGGGTGGCTCCTGTATCAGACGTTGAGCTGCCGCGTGTGGGGCCGCACGGGGTTCTATCAGTCCGGCGGCGCCTACGGTTTCCGCGATCAACTGCAGGACGTGATGGCGCTGGTGCACGCCGAGCCGGCGGTCGCGCGCGCGCACTTGCTCCGCGCGGCCGCGCATCAATTCCGCGAGGGCGACGTGCAGCACTGGTGGCATCCGCCGGCGGGTCGCGGCGTGCGCACGCATTTTTCCGACGACTACCTCTGGCTGCCCTACGTCACCTGCCGCTACGTCACCTGCATCGCCGACACCGGCGTGCTCGATGAGAAGATCCCTTACCTCACCGGCCGGCCGGTGAAACCCGAGGAAGAGGCCTACTACGATCTGCCGAGCCCCGCCGAGGAATCAGGCACGCTCTACGAGCATTGCGTGCGCGCGATCGAGCGCGGGCTGAAGTTCGGCGCGCACGGCCTGCCGCTGATCGGCTGCGGCGACTGGAACGACGGCATGAACATGGTGGGCAAGGAAGGCCGCGGCGAAAGCGTGTGGCTAGCGTTTTTCCTCCACGACGTGCTCACCCAGTTTGCAGCCTTGGCGCGCGCCCGTGGCGACGCGGCCTTTGCCGACCGCTGCCTCGCGCAGGCGCAGCAGCTTCAGCAAAACATCGAGCAGCACGCGTGGGACGGCGCGTGGTATCGCCGCGCCTATTTCGACAACGGCGAGCCCCTCGGCTCGCACACCAATCCGGAATGCCAGATCGATTCGCTGCCGCAAAGCTGGTCGGTGATCAGCGGCGCCGGCGATCCGGAGCGCGCGCGCGTGGCGATGCAGTCCGTGGACCGCCGCCTGGTCCGCCGCGACGCGGGCTTGATCCAGCTCTTCGACCCGCCGTTCGACACCTCGGCGCTGAATCCCGGCTACATCAAGGGCTACATCCCCGGGGTGCGCGAGAACGGCGGCCAATACACCCATGGCGCGATCTGGACCGTGATGGCCTCCGCGCTCATGGGCGAGACCGAGCGCGCGTGGGAGCTGTTCACCCTGCTCAATCCCGTCCACCACGGCGCGACGCCCGCGCAAATCGCGACCTACCGGGTGGAGCCCTACGTCGTCGCCGCGGATGTCTATGGGGCCGCTCCGCACATCGGTCGCGGCGGCTGGACATGGTATACGGGCTCAGCCGGCTGGATGTATCGGTTACTCGTCGAGACATTGCTCGGCGCGCATCTCGAAGGCGAATACCTGCGCCTTGCGCCCCGGCTGCCGAAGGCGTGGCCCGGATTCAAACTCCACTACCGTTACCGGCAAACCGTCTACCACATCACGATCACCCGGCTCACGGCCGACTCCACCGTGGAGCATCGCCTCTCACTTGATGGTAGGGTATTACCTGACACGAATCTGCCGCTGTGCGATGATCGCCGTGAGCACGCGGTGGAATTAAGCATCCGCTGAGCGCCGGAGCGCGGCGTTTCTTTGCGGCTCCGAGGTAATTCTCGCGGGCGCCGAACTTCGCCATGTGCGCGAGGTCCCCACTCGGCCAGAGGCTGCCGAACCCGGCGTGCATGGCTCATTGATTGTCTCCCATGAAAACCAAAACGAAAGTCACGTGCGCCGCCATCGCCGGCCTGCTCCCGCTCCTGCCCTTGCTCGCCCAATCCGATCGCTCCTTGCGCTCAGCGCCAGCCCCCGCCGGTCCCGAGATGCAGGCCGTCCTTGATCAACTTGCAAAACTCGGTGGCAAGCCGACCGAAACCCTCACGCCCAAGGAAGCGCGCAAACAGCCGACTCCCGCTGACGCGGTGAAGGCCCTCCTCAAGTCGCAGGATCGGAAGACGGCGCCCGAGCCCTTAGCCGACGTGGACAACCGCTCCATCCCGGGGCCGGCCGAAAAAATAAAAATCCGCATCTACACGCCTGCGGGCAGCGGCCCCTTCCCCGTCATCGTTTACTATCACGGCGGTGGTTTCGTGATCGCGGATCTGGACACCTATGATTCATCGGCGCGCGCGCTCGCCAACGCGGCTGGCGCCGTCGTCGTCTCCTCGCATTACCGCCAAGGTCCCGAGCACAAGTTCCCCGCGGCGCACGACGACGCGTTTGCCGCGTATCAGTGGACGCTCGCAAACGCCGCGAAGCTCAAGGGCGATCCGGCGCGCATCGCCGTGGCCGGGGAAAGCGCGGGAGGCAATCTCGCCGCTGCCGTGTCGATGATGGCGCATAAGAAGGGCGTCCAGCTGCCGGTTCACCAGCTCCTCGTCTATCCCGTTGTGGGCTCCGACATGAACACACCGTCCTACCAGGAAAACGCCGCCGCGAAGCCGCTCAACAAGGCGACGATGGCATGGTTCTTTGCCAACGCCACCAAGCCGGAGGACGCTGCGAATCCACTTCTCGGGCTCCTCGACGCGCCGGATTTGGGCAGCATGCCGCCCACCACGCTGATCACCGCTCAGATCGATCCGCTGCGTTCCGAAGGGGAGGCCTTCGCGATGAAGCTGAAGACCGCGGGCGTAGCGGTGAACTACCGCAACTACGACGGCGTGGCCCATGAGTTCTTCGGCATGGGTGCCGTGGTGCCCAAGGCCAAGGAAGCGGTGGCCTTCGCCGCGCAGGGCTTGAAGTCATCGTTCTCCACGGTCCAGTCCGCGCGGGCGCGGTGAACGCGCGCGCGTTTGCAATCTCTCGTGCCGGCGCGGGATTGTTTTTGTGCGCGTCAATTGCGCTCGGTCGCGCCGATCTGGGAGCGGCCGAGCCCAAGGGCCGGGATGTGGAGAGAATCTACGCC
This sequence comes from Opitutaceae bacterium, assembly GCA_031411915.1. Taxonomy (GTDB): domain Bacteria; phylum Verrucomicrobiota; class Verrucomicrobiia; order Opitutales; family Opitutaceae; genus ER46. The sequence goes on along the minus strand of JANOCA010000031.1, from coordinate 4,555 downwards.
GAGCTTTGCGCCAATTGCCACGGCGTGAATCTGGAGGGCGGCAAAGGCGGCGGACTGATTGCTCGCGCTTGGAAACACGGCAGCGACGACGCGAGCGTGGCGCGCAGCATCCACGGCGGCATCACCGCGAGCGGGATGCCGGGTTTTGCCGCGAGTGTGAACGCAGCCGAGACGAACGCGCTCGTGAGATTCATCCGCGAGGCCGCTGCCCGGGAATCTGACGCGAAGCCGACCACCGATCTGCCGTTTCCTGAGGGAACGCAGAAAAGCCAGGAGCACGCTTACCGGATTGAGACCGTGGCCGAGGGGCTCGATGTCCCGTGGTCGTTTTGCTTTTTGCCGGATGGCCGGATTCTGGTCACGGAGCGCGCCGGCCGGCTGCGCGTGATCGAAAACGGAAAGCTCCGTCCCGAGGCGATCAGCGGTTTGCCGCCGGTCGTGGTCAAGGACGAGGCGGGGCTGATGTCCGTCGTCGCCCATCCGGACTTTTCGCGCAATGGCTGGATCTACCTTTCGTTCAGCGACCCGGGCGCCGGCGCCACGGCGATGACAAAAATCGTGAGGGCGCGGCTGCGCGACTGGCGGCTGGAGGAGGAGGAAACGATTTTCTCCGTTCCCCGGGAGAAGTATTTGAAGGGCCATGCGCTCTTCGGAGGCCGGCTGGTGTTCGCGGGCGAATATCTTTTCTTCACCGTGGGCGTCCGCGGGCTGGAAGCGGAGGTGTCCGCCGAGGCGCAGGACTTGACGACGGCCAACGGAAAAATCCACCGCGTCTTCCACGATGGAAAAATCCCGCCGGATAATCCGTTCGTGGCGGAGCCCGGCGCATGGGGGTCGATCTGGGCCTTCGGCGTGCGCAACCCGCAGGGGCTGGCACGCGAGCCGCGTGATGGCGCGTTGTGGGAAACCGAGCACGGACCGCGGGGCGGCGACGAGCTCAACCTGGTCCTACGGGCTAAAAACTACGGATGGCCGGTGGTCACGCAGGGAATGAACTACGACGGCACGCCTATCTCCGACAAAACCGAGGCGCCGGGGATGGAACCTCCGGTGGTCAACTGGACCCCCTCGATCGCGGTGAGCCAGATCGAGTTCTACAGCGGGGACCGGTTCCCAAGGTGGCGGCACCAGCTTTTCCTCGGCGCACTGGCCACGCAAAAATTCCTGCGCCTGACAATTGAGGGCGGCCGCGTCACGCACACGGAGGAGATTTTCAAGAACCACGGTCGCGTCCGCGACATCAAGACGGGGCCCGACGGCCTGCTCTACATCGCGCTCGAGCGAATCGGAAAGCCGGGGAGAATCGTCCGACTTGTGCCGGCGGATTAGGACCGCGACCCTGGAAACGGGTCGTCCTGGGTGGAGGCTGCCTCACCGTGTCGGGTGAAGCCCGGCGGAGCGGAAGGTCGTCTCGGAATTCTACGTCCGCCGCTTTGGCGTGGGTAACACCCCATGGCCCCGATGCACGATTCGGGGTAGGCTACGTGCCATGAACATAACTATGAAAACCAAACGCCTCACTCTCCTGACCGCCGCGGCCATCCCTGCCCTTCTCTTCGCCACGGGCTGCGGCAAGAACGAGCCGATGGTGCAGTCACCAGCGCCCTCCTCCCGCGAGATGCCCAGCGTCGCCACGCCGCCCACGGCAACGATGCCCGGAGCCGCCGCGACCGCACCCATGGCCAGCGCCAACATGTCGTCGGCCCGCTGGGATGATATCAAGGACAGCGCTTTCGACGCGCGTGCCACGTTCATGACCGGTCTCAAGGCGCTCGAAGCCAAGGTCGACGCACAGATCACGGAGCTCAAGGCCCAGCGCGCTGCGATGCAGGGCAGCCCGAGCTCCAAGGACTGGGATTTTGCGATGAAGGAGATGGCCGACGCGCGCACCTACCTCAAGTCGACGGGCGAGGAACTCAGCAAGGCCACGTCCGAGACCTGGGCCCAGCAGAAGGAAAAAGTCGGGCAGGCTTGGGTGCGAACGCAGGACGCCTACGCCAAGGTCAAGTCCAGCACCACGGGCTGATTCGCTCGTCCGACCGTTCGAATCGGCGTCACCGTCTCCAACTGAAAAATGCGGCACCCTCGACCAGGGGCCGCATGCATGACGGGCATGACGCTCAAGGTCGGCCTCCGCATTGAAAATTGAAACCCACGGGTAGGCATCCGCGACCGGCGAAATCTTTCCGGCTTGGCCTCCTGGTGTGCCTCGCGCTTTGCCCCGCCGGCCTGCAAGCGGCGGTGCCAGCCCTGCTTGCCACGGCCTTCGAGCAGTGGGCGGCGGGCCAGGAGGACCTGGCCTTCACGCAACACACACGGGTGCTGGCCGACGACGGCAAGGTGAAGGAGGAGCGCCTCGAGCGCTACGATCCTTCCCTCCCTGACAGCCGCCGATGGCGCTTGATCGCGATCAACGGTCAACCGCCCACGACCGAGCAGAGGCAAAAATGGGAGGTGGCGAAGAACCGCAAACCGCGGAAGAAAGTGGCCAAGTCACCGGACGAATATCTCGACCTCCAGCACGCCGTGCTGCGCGAGGAGTCGCCAGCGAGCGCGCGCTTCGAAATCGCGCTGCGCCCCGAAGTGGCGCGCCTGCTCACGGTGGAGAAAATCTCCGTCGTCCTCACGATCGACAAGGAGACCGGCCGCATCGCGCATGTCGCGGCCACGTTGCGGCAGCCGATCCGCGTGCTGCTGGGGCTCGCGCGGATCACGGACTTGGATCTAGATGTCGGCGTGGAGTTGGCGGGCGAGGATCCTGCCCGGCCGCCCGGCGAAATCATCCCGGGCAGCACCGCGCATGTGGCGCTTTCAAAGCTGGGCAGCCCGCTGGAATACCGCTGGAGCGACTTCAAGCGCGTGACGTCGTATCGGGGGCCCTAGAGCTGCTGGCGGAACAAGCCCGCCATCGAGTCGAGTGCCTTGCGCAATGCCGAGCGCTCCTGGAACTCCGCCCGTGTCATCAATCGCGAGCGGGCCTTGTCGTCCTCGAAGACACTGATCTGCTCGGCGGCGAAGACCGGGTCGTAGATGTTGAGGTTGGCCTCGTCGTTCAGCCGGAAGGAGCGATTGTCGAAATTTGTCGATCCCACCGACACCCAGACATCGTCCACAATGAAAACTTTGCAGTGAAAGAGAGTCGGTTGGTATTCGTAGAAGCGCACGCCGGCATCGAGCAACGCGCCCCATCGCGAGCGGCTGGCCGCCTGCACGATGGTCGAGTCGGTGTGCGGGCCGGGCACGATGATCTCGATGGTCACGCCTCGGCGGCGCGCCGCGATCAGCATCTCGACCGTCAGGTCGTCCGGCACAAAGTAGGCCGCTTCCAGCCGAATGTTCCGCGTGGCCGAGGCGATGGAGAGCAGATACATGAGCCGCACGCTCTCGCTGCCCTCGGTGGGGGAGCTCTTGAAAACCTGCGCGCGCGACCGGCCAATCTGGGCCAGCTCCGGATAATAGGCTGGGCCGAGGAGCACATGGGCCCGCGTCTTAATCCAGTTGTCGCCAAACGCCGCCTGCATCTGCGCAACCGCCGGGCCCTCGATCATGTAGTGGGAATCACGCCAGCGGTCCTTCGTTTCCGCGTTGCCGTCCCACGCGTCCGCGATGCCGACGCCGCCGGTGAAGCCGACTTTTCCGTCCACCACGAGCAGCTTGCGATGGGTCCGGTTGTTCAGGCGCGACCAATCATACCAGTGCGGCGGGTGATAGCGCTCCACTTCGACGCCCGCGGATTTCATGTCCGCCAGGAATTTGCCATCGATTTTGCCCGTGCCGATCCAGTCGAGCAACACGTGGACCTTGACGCCGGCGCGGGCCCGTTCGCACAGGGCGTCGGAGAATTGCCGCCCGATATCGCCCGACCAGTAAATATACGTCTCAAAAGTGATCGACTCCTGCGCCCCGCGGATCGTCTGCAGCATGGCGGGGAAAATCTGGGCCCCGTTCTGCAGCGCCGTCACGTGATTGCCGGGCACGATGGCCGGGCCGAGGAGCTGGCCCATGTGCCGCAGAAACTCCGGATCCGCCACGGCAAATCGGTGGGGAAGCTCGTAGCGAATCTGCTTTTCCCCGCCCCCGGTGCTGCTGCACGAGGCGAGGAAGCTGGGTGCGAGCCAAACCAGAAGGAGCGGCCGCCACGCCTTCCGGAGGGTATGCGCTCTGTTCACGGCGCCGCGGGGCGGCGCGCTCATGGCCTGTGCATCCGCCTGAGGGGGCTGCGGCGAGGATGTCTCAGCTTTTGCCGCGCAGACCACCCGTCAGATACACAACCAACAAAATCAAAAGGATAAGTCCGAGGAGGCCGCCGCCAACGGCGGGGCCGCCGAAATAAAATCCGCCGCCGCCAAACAGCAGGAGGAGGACGAGAATCAGGAGGAGTGGGTTCATGCACCCGGAGCTTAGCACTTTCCTGCGACCACTAAGATGGGGTTTTCACCCACCAACGCGCATGGGGTGTCGGTAGCCCGTTTCGCGCCGCAGCGGAACATTTCTCACCAGTCGGATTCAGGCGATGTGCGGTAGGTTCCAGCCTAGAACATCACCCCATGGTGGG
>JANOCA010000030.1:0-11266 GCA_031411915.1 Opitutaceae bacterium | reverse complement strand
GTGTGCAGCGTCGAAATGAGCATGTGGCCCGTGAGGGCCGCCTCGACGGCGATATTGGCCGTCTCCTTGTCGCGAATTTCACCCACGAGGATGATGTCGGGATCCTGGCGCAGGAACGAACGAAGCGCGCTCGCAAAGGTGAGCCCGATCTGCCGGTGCATCTGCATCTGGTTGAGGCCGGGCAGCGTGTATTCGATCGGATCCTCGGCGGTGCGGATGACGACGTCGGGCGTGTTGACCTCGTTGAGCGCGGAATAGAGCGTCATCGACTTGCCCGAGCCGGTCGGGCCGCAGTGCAGGATCATGCCGTAGGGCTGGCGGATGCACTCGCGATACTTGACGAGATTTTCCTCGGAGAAACCAAGCGCCGGCAACGGCAGCGTGGACTTCTGCTTGTCAAGGATGCGCATCACCATGCCTTCGCCGTGATTCAGCGGCGCGGTCGAGACACGCAGATCGATATCGAGGCTTTTCTTGGTGAATTGCTTGAAGACGATGCGCCCGTCCTGCGGCAGCCGGCGCTCCGCGATGTCGAGGTTGCACATGATCTTGAGGCGAGCCACGAGGGCGGGGCCGACCTTCTTGGGGAGACGCAGCTTCTCCTGGCAGATGCCGTCGATGCGGTTGCGCACAATCACGTCCTTTTCCTGCGGCTCGACGTGAATGTCGCTCGTGCCGGAAAAATACGCGTCCTCGATGATGCGGTTGGCCAGTTGGATGATGGGGCCGGATTCCTCGCTGACGTCGTCGTCCTTGAGCTCGGCCTCAACCTCGCCGTATTCGGCGCCGATTTGGGAAACGACGTCGTCGAATCCCGCCGCGATGTCACCGCCCTTGTTGAGCTTTTCCTTGAGATCCTTCTCGCGCGCGAGAAGGCGGACGACGGGCTTGCCCGTCATCTCCTGGATGCGAACCGGCAGCGTGACCTCGAACGGATTGGCAAACGCCACCAGCAGCATGTCGCCCACCTGACCGACCGGGAGAACGAGGTTCTCCTGGCAAAACTCCTTGGGCACCCGCTCAAACGTCTGCGGCGTCACGCGAAAGTGCGCGACATTGAACGGCGCCAGGTTCAGCGCCCGCGCCTTCGCGACGACACACTGAAACGGACTCACCCGATACTCCTCCTGCAGGAGGCGATCGAGGGCGTTGCCGCTGAGATCCTCGGGGCGGGCGGACAACGCCGTCCGCTGCTCCTCGGAGAGACGGCCCATCTCGACAAGCTTCGAGACGATCTGAAGCTGGATTTTACCGAGGGGCATGGCGGCTTACTTTGCTGCAGCCAATGACGGGACGGCGGCCGCAGCCGCGGCCGAGGCCTCGTTCGCCATCTTCTCAAGATGCTCCGCGATGACTTCAAGCGTGGTGCCAAACCAAAGGATCGGTCCGCCGAGCCGTTTCTCCCAATGGTTCCTGACCGCAGGGCTGAGGTAGTAGGCCGTCGCCACGAAGAAGAACTCGTCCTCCTTGTCGAAGGGCACCGACCACGTCGCCCAGCACGCCTCGAAATCGAGATCTTTCTTCACCTCGTCCGGCACCTCATAACTACGCAGGTCGACGAGTCCCAGGCCGTCGTTCTCCACCAACTGGTGCAGCACATCGTCCTCCTTGAGCACCTTCATGTCGTAGACGAGCAGGCCGAGGATGGTCGCGTTGCGCGGCTGATCGCCGCCGACCGCCTCGATGAATTTCTCGTTCGCGGTGTTGAGATCCTCGATCTTCACGAGGTTGTGCTCCACCAATTGCGCGCCGAGCAAACGGTTCGCGCGCATGACGAGAGGGCGATATTCCTTGGAATCCTTCGACATCAAATCCCAGCCTAGAGAGCGGCCGTGGGATCAATGCGACGCATTTTCCGAGGCGCGGAACCGGGCGACCCGTTTTGACAATTCTTTCTTAAGCTTGTCCAGCCCCTCGCCGCTCGCGCACGAGATCCCGAGGACATCGACCTTCTTGTAGCGGCGCTTGAATTTCGCGAGCTGCTCCGCGGCCTCCGGCACATCCATCTTGTTGGCGACGACGAGGCGGGGCTTTTTCAGCAGCGCACGATCGTAGAGTTCGAGTTCGCGCAGCAGATGCTTGTAGTCATCCCGCGGATCGCGCGCGTCCGTCGCCGCCATGTCGATGAGCAGGACCAGCAGCGCGCAACGCTCGATGTGACGGAGGAAGCGGTGACCGAGGCCTTTGTTCTCGTGCGCGCCTTCGATGAGTCCGGGCACATCGGCCAGAAGCAGCCGTTTCGACCCCTTCACCTCGTCCGGATAATCGATGACGCCGATCTGCGGATGGAGCGTGGTAAACGGATAAGCGGCGGTCTTCGGATGAGCCTTCGTCAGACGACCCATGAGCGAGGATTTGCCCGCATTCGGAAAGCCCACGAGGCCGACATCGGCGATGCTCTTCAGCACCAGCCGGTAGCTGCCGGCCTCGCCCGGCAGCCCGGCGTTGGCGCGGCGGGGCGCACGGTTGGTGGAGGTCTTGAAATGCGTGTTGCCCCAGCCGCCGTTGCCGCCCTTGCACAGGACGATCCGCTGGCCGTCGGCGGTGATCTCCGCGACCGGCTTCGCAGTGGCGAGGTCGGTCACGACGGTGCCCAGCGGCAGGCGGAGCAGGCACTCCTTGCCGTCGCGGCCGTGGCAATCGGCGCCCTGCCCGTGCTCGCCCCGCTCGCCCTTCCAGTGCGGCTGGTATTTGTAATCGACGAGATTGTTGATGTTCACGTCGCCGAGCAGGACCACGTCGCCGCCGCGCCCCCCGTCGCCGCCGTTGGGGCCGCCCCACGGCTCGTATTTCTCTCGGCGGAAACCGATACAACCACGACCACCTTCACCGGCGGTCAACTTCACTGTGCATTCATCGACGAACATGGCGCCACGATGCAGAAGCGGCGCGCTTTGCCAAGGGGTGCGATTGGCGCCGCCTCAGCCGCGCGGGTTCACAGCTGAATCTTGATCCCCTTGCGCAGGTAGGTCGGGACATCGAGGTCCTGGCCGTCATGCAAATTGCGGTCGGTCTTTTCGAAATGACCGCGGCTCTCGACCTCGCCGAAGCCAAACTCGTCCTGCGCCGGCTTGGCCACGTGGATGATCTGCGGTTCCGTCCGCGCGGGCACCCGCGGCGCCGGCGGCGGGGGCAGGTTCGTCGCAATGTGGGCCGGAGGCGTCTCGCTCCGCGGCGGGGGCGCGGGGATCGTGACCTTCAGGCGCGAAGCCGGTGTGATCGGGCGGCGGGTGGTGCCGCCGCGTCCGCCCATGTCGCTCGTGCCGAGGATGCAGATCTCGACGCGGGTGCCCATGTCCTCATCGATCACCGCGCCCATCTGGACATGCGAGTCGCGGCCGAATTGCTCGGTGACGGCGGTCATGAGCTCGTTCACCTTCTGCATGGTGAGCCCCGCGCCGCCGATGATGTTCACGAGCAGGCGGTCGGCCTTCCGGGAAAATTCCGGCGTATGGAGCAGCGGGCAGAGCTTCAGGCCGGCGATGGCATCAGCCATCGCGTTTTCGCCGCTGCCCTCGGCCAGGCCGAAGAGCGTCTTGCTGCCACGCGGCTCGATGGTCTGGCGCAGGGCGGCGAAATCCAGATTGATGAGCCCCGTCTTGAACAGCATCGACCAGATCGACTTCACGCCGCGGCCGATCCAGGCATCGGCCCGGGCAAAGGCATCGAGGACGGTCTCGTTGTCGCCGGCCTCCTGCAGCAGCACATCGTTGGGCAAAGGAATGACGGCGTCGCACACGGCCCGCAGCGCCTTGAGGCCTTCCTCCGCCTGCTTCAGCCGCCGGCCGCCCTCGAAGCTGAAGGGCATCGTCACAAACGCGATCACGAGTGCGCCCGACTCCGCCGCGATTTCCGCGACGATGGGCGAGGCCCCGCTGCCCGTGCCGCCGCCCTCGCCCGTGACGAGGAAGACGAGGTCGCAGTCCTTGACCACCTTGGCGATCTTCTCGCGATCCGACTCAGCGGCCTGACGCCCGAGTTCCGGGTCGCCACCGGCGCCGAGCCCGCGCGTCACCCCGAGGCCGATCAGGACCTTGTCCTGGACCGGCGAGCTCGAGAGGGCCTGGTAGTCGGTGTTGATCACCGCGAGCTGCAGCCGCTCAAGGTTCTCCATCTTGAGCCGGTCGACGGCGTTGGAGCCCGCGCCTCCGACGCCGACGAGCTTGATCGCGACGGCCCGATCGGCGAGCAGCCGGTGTTCGAGGGGAAGTTCGTTGAGATTCATTGCGATGACAGCTCAGGCGTGGGTGAAGAGGCGTTTCAGGCCCGTGAAGAGGCCGCCGCCCCGGCGCGAGGGAAACGCCTGGTCGGCCTGTCCGCTCACCCCGTAGTAGAGAAGACCGAGCGCCGCATGATAGCCGGGATCGCGGAGATTTTCCGCGATCCACACCGGCGGCTCGCCGAGGTGCGCGGGGACGCCGAAGACGCGCGCGGCCACCTCCGCGATGCCGGGAAGTTTCGCCGTTCCACCCGTGAGCACGACACCCGAGGCGCAGGTCTCGGCGGAAAAAACCGTGCCGAGTTTTTGCCGCACGATCTCAAGCGTCTCCTGGACGCGCGCCGCCACGATCTGCTCGATCGCCTGCTGGGAAAACTGGCGGTCACCGATCGCGAAATTGCCGTCGAGCCAGACTTTCTGGGCTTTGTCCTTCGTCTGCACGCTCGCGCGGCCATGGCGGAGCTTGAGCTTCTCCGCCTGCGTCTCGGTGAGGCGCAGCCCGATCGCGAGGTCGTTGGTGGCATGCGAGCCGCCGACCGGAAGCACCCCCGTGGTGTGGGCCACACCGTCGCGGTAGAGCGCGTAGTCCGTCGTGCCTGCGCCGATGTCGATCACGAGCACGCCGTGCTGGCGCTCCTCGAGGGTCGTCACCATGTGGCCCGCGGCGAGGCTCGAGAGCACCAGCTCCTGCACCGGCAGGTTGAATCCCTTGATCACATTGATGTTGTCGGCGATGCGCTGCTCCTGGCCGTGCACGGTCCAGTAGGCGACCTCGAGCCGCTGGCCCACCAGGTTGACCGGGCTGCCGGGGATGAGGCGGCCATCCACGCGGAACGGACGGCGGATGTTGTGCACCACGGTGCGGCCGAAAGGCAGGTCGCGCAGCTTCGCGAGATCGCAGACGGTGCGCACATCGCCGGGATCGATCAGGTTGTCGGCGGCCTTCACCGTCACGGACGACTCGTTGTAAAAGCCCTCGAGGTGGGCTCCGGTCTGCGCGAGGAACACGACGTCAACCTTCTCGCCGGCGTCGCGCTCGGCCTGCTCGAGTGCGGCGTGCGTGCATTCGCTCGCAGCCTTGAAGTCGACGACGGCGCCTTTGATCACACCGCGGGACGGGCTCTCACCGCGCCCGATGATGGCGAGTTCGCGGCCGGAGTGCTCGCCGACGAGCGCGGTGATCTTGGAGGTGCCGATTTCAACGGCCCCGATGAAGGTGGTTCTGGAGCTCACGGTTCAGTTGCGCTGGGAGTTGGAGAAGACGGACAAGAGTGGATCGGGCCCGCTGCGCTGGCCCCGGACTTTCACCTGCGCCGACGCCACCGGCTCGGCCATAACGGGCACCTCGCGGCCCAGGGTCAGGTCAACGCGCGCCGGCATGCTGCCGCCCGGCAGCCGCGCCAGCCGGTCCACGACGTAGTCGAGTTTTGCCAGTTGGAGGAAATAGCCGCCCTTGGCGCTGAAGGCCACGACCACGCCGTTCTTCATCGTCACCTCCAGCTCGCGGTCCGTCGCGAGTCGCGCGAGCGAGACGCTCTGCCAGCCGCGATAGAGATGCGGTGCGGCAAACTGGGCGTCGCCGAGCAGACGCGCCACGGCCTCCACATCGCAACCCGCGCGAAACCCCAGGCCATCGGGCGCAAACGTGAACCCTGCCAGCCAGGGCAGCGTCGCGATGCCCGCGGGATCGTAGCCTGTGCCGAAGAACGCGGCGCCGTCGCGCGCGATCAGCACGTCGCGCTGCTCGCCGCCCTTGAGCACGATGCGACCGCGCGCGATGGGCGAACGCTCCGTGATCCGCACGACCAGCCGATTCGGAAAGTGGCGGGTGAGCGTCGCGGTCTTCACCTGCAGGTCCGCGAGCACGCGCTCGCGCAGCCGCATCAGGTCGACTTCCAGCAGCGAGACGCCCTTCGGCAGCGCCAGCGTGCGCATAAGCCACGCGGCATCGAGCACGCCGTCGCGATCGGTCTGCAGCTCCGGCGGGCGCATCGGCATGGCCTTGGCGCCGGCCGGCATGGCGCGCGAATCACCCTTGATCGCGGCTGCAATCGACCAGCCGCCCCAGGCAACCGTGCCCACGAGCGCACCGAGCCCGATGGTGCGGGCAATCGAGAAGGCGAGCCGCCAGCGGCCGCCCGACGACATCGCGCGGGGCCGCACCGGCTGGGCGATGTCGCGCCAGGTGCGCGTCGGAGGGAGGCTGGGCGGCTCGGGATTCATTTTCTCCGGGTCGTGTGAAACCGTTCGATCGCGGGGGTCACGAGTTCGCGGGCCAGCGCCGTGAAATCCAATCCCGTGCATCGCGCGCTCATCGGCAGCAGGCTCGTCTCCTTCATCCCCGGCAGCGTGTTGATCTCGAGCAGGTAGATTTCACCCTCCGGTCCGATCATGAAATCCACGCGGGCGTAGTCACGACAGCCGCACGCGGCGAACGCCGTCTCCGCCGCGCGCTGCACCCTCGCCGTCAGTTCCTCGCCGAACGGCGCGGGCGCGAAATACTCCGTCATGCCCTTGGTGTATTTGCTCGTGAAATCGTAGACGCCCGACTTGGGCCGGATCTCGACGATGCCCATCGCCCGGCCGCGCAGGACACCGACCGAACACTCCCGCCCGAAAATCCTCCGCTCGATCAGCCACCCGCCCGCGGTGATCGAGGCGAGCTTGGCGGCGAGCTCGGCGCGCGTGGCGACCAGGCCGAGACCGACGCTGCTGCCCTCGGCATTGGGTTTGACGACCAGGCTTTCGCCGAGCTGTGCCACCACGGCGTCGGCCGTAGGCTTGCTGGCCGCGTCGAAAACCATGCCCGGCACCACCGGCACGCCGCGCGCCGCGGCAGCCTGCTTCGTGCGGGTCTTGTCCATGGTGAGGGCGCTGCTCGCGGCATCGCAGCCGCCGTAGTGGATGCCCGCGGCGTCGAGCAGGCGCTGCATGCCGCCATCCTCGCCGAAGGTGCCGTGCAACGTGGAGAAAACCACATGTCGCGCCGGATCGAGATCGGCCGGCAACACCTCGGCCGTCAGCTCGAAGAGCCGCGTCGGAAACGAGCGCGCCAGCGCGATCGCCGCGGCCCGGCCGGAACCAAGCGAGACCTCGCGCTCCGCGGACGTGCCGCCGGCCAGCACAGCGATGATGGGAATCGGGGTCACAATGCGTCCTCCCATTTTTTCCCAAACAGCAGCGCCTCGGGCTGCAGCTCCACGCCGCGGGCCGAGATCACCCGTGCCCGCACGCGGCGCACCAGCTCGATCACCTCGGTGGCCGTCGCACGGCCCCGGTTGACGATGAAATTGGCATGGACCGGCGAAACCTCGGCGTCGCCCACGCGCTCGCCTTTCAGCCCGCACTCATCGATGAGCCGGCCCGCGGAGTGACCCGGCGGGTTCTTGAAGATGCAGCCCGCGCTCGGCTCGCGCGGCTGGGTTTCCTGACGCTTCTTCCGGTAAACATCGATCTGGCGCGCCACGGTGTCGCCTTGGATCTGTGCGGCGGGCTTAAGCAACGCGCCGAGCGCAATCGCGTCGTGCAGCTCCGCACAGTGGCGGTATTCGACGCTCATCGCCGCCTTCGGCAGCGTGCGCACCTCGCCGTCGAGCCGCATGAGCCGCACTTCCTCGACCACATCGAACATCCAGCCGCCCATCGCGCCGGCGTTCATGCGCAGGGCGCCGCCGACGTTGCCCGGGATGCCCTCGAGAAACTCAAAGCCCGCGAGTCCGGCCTTGGCGGCGAGTCCGCAGAGATTTTTCAACCGCAGCCCCGCCCCCACCCATACGCGGCCTTCCGCGCGCGGCTCGAAGACTGCCCACGACTCCTGCGAGAGCGCGATCACGAGGCCATCCACGCCCTCATCGGGCACGATAAGATTGGAGCCGCGCCCGATCACGAAGACCTCGATGCCGCGGTCTTTCGCGCCGCGCAGCAACGCCGCGAGTCCCTCCACCGAAACCGGCTCGGCAAAAAGCCGCGCCGCGCCACCCACGCGCATCGTGGTCTTCGCGGCCAAAGGCTCCTCGCGAATCACCCGCGAGCCGTCACCGACGGCCGCTTGCAGCGCGCGTTGATGGCCACCCCAGACAGTGACCGGGGGCTCGGGCGCGATTTCAGGGGGACTCATGGTCGCGGCGTTCATCATGCAGCCACGACCCAGGCAGCGCCGTTCGCCGGCCGATCGCCCGCGGCGATCTCGTCGAGATCCGCCAGCATGAGCTCGAGCGAGTTGGCGCGATCCATGCGCTGCAGCGCGGCGCCATGCGCGCGGAGCTGCGCCGCGCTCGCGATCAGACCGAGCACCGTTGGCGTGAGCCGGGAGAGTTCATTTTGCGCGACGACGCACCCGCCGCCAGTGCGCGCAAAATAGTCGGCGTTGGCGCGCTGGTGATCATCAGCCGCGCGCGGATAAGGCACGAGCACCGCGGGCGTGCGGCAGCGGATGAGTTCCGCGAGGGTGCCCGCGCCGGCGCGCGAGACGACCAAGTCGGCCGCCGACATCACTTCCGCCATGCGATCGCTGAAAGGCACGAACACCGCCCGCACCCCGGCGCTCACGAGCGTCTCCGCGGCGCCCTTGCCCGGGCCCGTCACGACATAAAGCTGCACGCCTGCCTGAGCGAGCGGCTCGCGCTGGGCATGCACCCATTCGTTCAAGGCCGACGCGCCCTGGCTGCCGCCGAGCACCACGAGCGTGCGACGCTCCGGCTCGAGCCCCAGCGCCGCCCGCGCCGTCGCCGGATCGTGGCGGACGATCTCGCGGCGCACGGGCAGGCCCACGTGGCGCGTGGCCCCGCCGCCGATCCCACCGAGGCGGATGCCCGGCGGAAGATAGACGCGGCGCGCCAGCCGGCCAAGCAGCCGCACCGCGCGGCCCGGCACGTGATTCGACTCATGCAGCGCCGCAGGCACGCCGAACAGGCACGCCGCCAGGATCGGAGGCGCCGAGGTGAATCCGCCAAATCCGATCACCGCGGCCGGGCGCAGGCCGCGCACCAGCCGCACGCATTGCCAGAGGGCGCGCGCCTGCGAGAGGGCGCTCTTCACCAGCGCCACCGGCTGCCAGGCGAAACCCCGGCCCGCCATCGCCTCGAACCGGAGATGCGGATACTTCGCGCTCAGACGCGCATCAATCTGCTTGCGGCTGATCAGGAGGCGCACCTCGTGCCCGCGCTCGCGCAGGCCCTCGGCCAGCGCGATGCCTGGGGAAAGATGGCCGCCCGTGCCTCCGCAGGAAATGAGATAGCGGCTCATGTCTCAAAAAATCCCCAACGCCAAAGGTCCAAACGCCAAAAATATCCGGCGCGCGGCGCGCCGGACTTTGGCGCCTGGGATTTGAGATTTGGCGTTTTCATTTTAGGCGTGGACCTCCCGCATCGCCCGCACGTCGTGCGGCAACGCCGCCCGCCCCCACGTGCGCTGGGTGTTGAGAATCACGCCGACGAGCATGCCCATCAGCAGAAGGTTCGAGAGCCCCGCGCTGATGAACGGCAGCGACATGCCCTTGGTGGGAAACACACCCGTCACCACGCCGAGGTTCACGATCGCCTGCACGCAGATCAACAGCACGCAGCCGAGCACCAGGAGGAACTGGAACATATTCGGCGCACGGCGCAGGTGGATCAGGCCGGCGATGAAGATCACTGTGAACACCGCGACCACGCCGAGCGTGCAGATCAGCCCGAGCTCCTCGCCGACCACGGAGAAGATGAAGTCCGTGTGGGCCTCGGGCAGGTAGCTGAGTTGCTGCCGCCCCTGCCCCAGCCCGGAGCCATCCGTGCCACCCGCCGCGAAGGCCGCGAGCGCCTGGCGCAACTGGTAGGATTTCTCCTCGCTGAGAAACTCCATCATGCGGTGCAGGCGGTTGGGCGTGAAGATGACGAGCAGCGTGAAGGCCCCGCCCACGAACGCGATGGTCGGCAGGATGTAGCGCCACCGCGCCCCCGCGAGGAACAGCATCACGAGGCCCACCGCGATCATCAGCGCCGCGGTGCCGAAGTCCGGCTCAAGCACCACGAGCCCGGCGAAGCCAAAGATGATCCCGAGCGGGATCGCGTAGCCGCGCTTGAGTTCGCCGATGCGCGTCTGGTTGAGCGCGAGATAGTGCGCGAGGCAGAAGATGAGCCCGAGCTTGGCAAACTCGGAAACCTGCAGCCGCAGCGCGCCGATCCCGAGCCAGCGCCTGCTGCCCTTCACTTCGATTCCAATCTGCGGGATCAGCACGAGAAAAAGCAGCACGCCGAGCCCGCCCGCGATCCACCACACATAGCGGCGCGCGTAGTCGAGGTTGATGCGGCTCACGACAAAGCAGAGCACCGCGGCGGCCACCACCCCGATGACCTGCTTGTTGAGGTAGTAATAGGGCCCCTGCTTGAACCACGCGCTCGCGCTGAAGAGAATCGTGAGCCCGAGGAACGTGAGGCCGAGCGCACACACGACGATCACCGTCGCAGGGTTGAACAGGGAACGGGTGTGGGCCGGGTCAGCGGCGCGGTCGCTTCGCATGGGGCGGGCGGCGGGTAGAACTTAGGATTTCGGCGAAGGCGGAGCCGGCTTCTCCTCGATCGGAATCACCGGCACCACGGGAGCCGGGGCGCTCTCCGTCGGCGTCAGCGGCTGGATCACGAACGGCGCCTTGGTCGCGGGCGTCTCCGCCTTCGGGGTGCTCTTCGCGGATTTCGAGGCGTTCTTCGCATTCGGAATGACCAGCTCGGTGCCCGGGCGGATTCTCGCCGGATCGGAGATGTTGTTCGCGACGGCGATGTCACCGGCGGTCACACCGTAGCTGCGCGCGATCGCGCCGAGCGTGTCGCCAGCCTTCACGATGTGCTTCGCGCCCTCGACCGTGGCGCGGGGCGCGGCGGCAGGGGTGCTCGCGGTCCGCGGAGACGAATCGGCCGACCCCACCGCGCGGCTCGGAATGATCAGCTTCTGACCGGGGCGCAGGATGGAATTGGCCGAGAGGCTGTTCGCCGCGGTGAGCTGCGCGACCGTGATGTTGTTCTTCTTCGCGATGGTCGAGAAGTTGTCCCCGGACTTCACGACATACGTCGTGGC